>JAEMRY010000092.1 GCA_016463105.1 Ilumatobacteraceae bacterium
CATCTCTGGTTGGCAAAGTAAATGACAAAGTCAAGAATGGCAGTCCGCAACTTGGTTATGGCATGACCGAAACAAACGCTTTCGGCCCAGCTATCACTGGCTCTGATTATCTCGCTCACCCAACCTCGACTGGTCGCGCCGTCTTGCCAATGCTCGTAGAAATTCGCGACGAAGAACTCAATCCGTTACCAGTTGGTAAGTCAGGCGAGATTTGGTTCTTTGGCCCAATGCTGATTCGTGGATATTGGAACCGCCCAGAAGCAAATGCTGAGACAATTGTCGACGGTTGGCTGCGTTCAGGCGATATTGGGCGCTTTGATGCAGAAGGTTTCGTTTATGTCGAAGACCGCGTCAAAGACATGATCTTGCGCGCAGGCGAAAACATTTATGGCGCCGAAGTCGAGAACGCAATTTACGATCATCCGGCCGTGCATGAAGCAGCTGTTTTTGGCGTGCCACACGAGCGACTTGGCGAAGAAGTCGGTGTAGCGATTTTGCCAAAGGATGGAGTAACTCTTGACCCACAAGATTTGTGGAAGTTTCTCGAAGGCAAAATTGCGCCGTTTAAGATTCCGTCGCACGTAGTGATCATGAACGAACTCTTACCACGTAATGCAGCAGGTAAGTTTTTGAAACGCGAATTGCAACAACGCCTCGCCAAAGGCGAGCTCAAGGCCACAGTTAAGACGAAGTAGTTACTGTTCTTCAGGCGGTCGAATGTGGCGAAAAAGCCATAGCAATAAAAAGTCGTAAATAATTTTGCAAGCCGCGCAAATCAGCAACGGCCAGGCAAAACGAGATTGATCCAACATCCAGCCAGCGGCAATTGGTGGTAGAGCCGAAGCCAAACTGCGGGGAACATTGGTGACACTGGCTGCGGCCGTGCGCTCATGAGGTTTGACAACTGCCATCACATAACTGCTGCGAACAGGTACATCCATTTGGCTTAGTAATCCACGCGCAATAAATAGTGTCACGGCGAGCCAGACATTTGGGGCGAGAGCAACACCGATTAACAGGACACTTGCTGGAATATGGGTAAATACCATTGTTCGCACCAAACCGATTCGTTTGGCGATGCGTACTGAGAGCAGTGATGAAATCGCCGACAGTGTGCCAGTTGCAAAAAATACGACGCTGAGTGTGCCAATAGAGAGATCAAATCGTCGGTATATCCACAGTGCAAAAATTGACTGAACTGCAAAACCACCGCCAAAAGAGTCAAGACTGAATAGTGCTGCAAGTTTGAAAATTATTCGACGCGAATCACCGAGTGCAGATTTTGCGCCTGTTGGTTTTGCTTGCGACAAAACTGACATTCGTCGATAGATCAGATAAACAACTACACCAGCAATTGCATAAACAAAAAATGTAATTCTGTATCCGGTTAGATCGGTGAGTTTCTGTTTGCGTGCAAACCACAGTGGCACAGCCGCACACAATGCACCGATTGAGCCGACAAGGGCGCCGCTCAAGTTGTAGAGCGCGAACATTGCCGTGCGTTGGTCATTGGTAACAGAAGCCGAAAGACTTGCTTGTTCAAGAGGCAAGAATGCACTCACATCACCTGCTGAAGGGTTCATCGTTCCGATGATTCCGATAACCAGCAACACCACGAAGCTTGAGACGACGCCAAAAGCAATGCCAGTTGCCACCATCAATACTGCGGCGAGTGCGAGCATTTTGGCTGGCGCAATTCGTTGTCCGTAGATGCCGACAAGAATCGTTGTTAGCGCAGAACCTAAAAGCGATGCAGTCACGACGGCGCCGATCTGTACGCCTGATAATCCGAGCGCAAGTAGGAATCCGGGCAACATCACATAAACCATGCCGTCAACGAATGCTCGTAACGCACGGGTGATGATCAATTTTCGCCCATCAGTCGTCGCACTAGATGGCACTGCAAGCAGTTTTAACATCACTCAATCACGGTAGTTGTTTATCTAACTGCCTTAGTAGTCATCAATAATCAACTAGTGTTTCGTCTTGTGCCACCAGTAAATCTCACGGGGGTGAGCGGCGTAGATCTTGATTCACTGACGATCGGTAACGCCCTTGTTGATGTGTTGGCTACGGTTGATGAAGGGTTTTTGATTCGCGAAAAAATTGTCAAGGGCTCGATGAACTTAGTCGAGATGTCGCGCTCAAAACATTTACATTCGTTGGTTAATTCACGAACCGAAATGAGTGGCGGAAGCGCAGCCAATACTGCTTATGGGCTAGCCAGCCTCGGCGGCAAAGCAGGTTTCATTGGCAAAATTGCGGCTGACCGACTTGGCGAGTCTTTCGCTAATGATCTTGCGAATGTTGGCGTGAAGTTTTTTCCGGGAGTTACTTGTAAAACGCAAGACACGGGCCGATGCTTGATCGTTGTCACGCCAGATGGCAACCGCACGATGAACACATTTCTTGGTGCTGCATCACTTTTAGATGCTGCCGATATTTCACGTGAGGCAGTGCAAAGTGCAGCAGTAGTGATGCTTGAAGGTTATTTGTTTGACCGTGATGCAGCCAAAGAAGCTTTTCGGATAGCGGCAGAATATGCACACGCTGCTGGTCGCAAAGTTGCACTAACACTTTCAGATTCATTTTGCGTTGACCGTCATCGTGCAGACTTTTTGTCATTGGTGAAAAACGATATTGATATTTTATTTTCAAATGAAGATGAGATTAAATCGCTGTATCAAGTTGACTCAATTAATGAAGCACTTCATCAACTGCGCAATGACTGCGAATTCGCCGCTGTCACACGCAATGAGCACGGCTCGGTAGTGATTGACGGCGATGACGTTGTAATCATCGATGCAGAGCCAGTTGACAGCGTTGTTGACGCGACTGGCGCTGGCGATATGTATGCAGCCGGGTTCTTGTATGGTTTTGTGCGCGGCAAACCAATTGAGCAGTGCGGCAAAATCGGCTCGATCGTCGCCTCAGAAGTTATCTCGCATATGGGCTCAAGACCACTGGTGCCACTAATGACAGTGGTGCCAAAAAACTTACAATAGTGATTTTGTAAGCCTGCTAATTTTCGTCAGCAGGCAAAAATATAAGTTGCAAATCGCCAAGTTTGACAAGTGTTGAAGCAATCCATCCACCGAGTGTGTTGAAGTGCTCATCTAATAATTTGCTCGTGCCATCTTGCAAAGTCTCTTCAGCGAGTTCGTAGTCGCCCGTATACGTAACTTCAATTGCATAATCGATATGTCCGACGGGCTCGGCGGGGTGAGTGATTTCAACTGTGATGCTTTCGCGCTCAAGTTGGCTGGCACTAATCTTCGGGCTTTTTAGTGGAGCGATCTCATCAACAAGTGAAGACTCTGGTTGACCTGCAAGTCGTTGCACTCGAAACACGATTTCCATTTCGATTGCAGGTGACTCGTGAAATATTTCTTCGGTATACCATGCGCGATAATTTGCTTGACTCCAACTTGGCCAAGTAAGAGTGATATGAGCAACAACTCTTGGCGGTCGACCTTCGCCTGGCAACCCATAACTCGTCTCCCAGACGAGATCGCCAAGCAGGACGTCAGATTGAAAGTGCTCGTCGAAGGCCTGGCGCTCAAGGAACGCGTTTGTAAAGGCATCGCGCAGTGCGCTAATGGCATCGCTAAAGACATGGTCCAACATGTGGCTCTTACGCTAACAATGTGCCAAACTAAATGCTCATGAGTCTCGTAATCCTTGAACGCAGCGAGGGGGTTGCAACCCTGACGCTGAATAACCCAGCCGAGCGCAACACGATGACTGCCGAAATGGTCGCTGATATTAAACAAGCGATGGATGAAATTGAAGATGATAAGACTGTCGGCGCAATCATCATTACCGGAGCAGCCCCAGCGTTTTGTGCCGGTGCCAATTTAGGAAATCTCGCCGAGGCAGACGGCGAATCGTTGAGCAAAATTTATGAAGGTTTTTTGCGTATCGCGCGAACACCGTTGCCAACGATCGCGGCTGTTAACGGCGCTGCTGTTGGTGCTGGTATGAACCTCGCATTGTGTTGTGATGTGCGCATTGCAGCGCACAGGGCAAAATTTGATACTAGGTTTTTGCAAATTGGTTTGCACCCTGGTGGCGGTCACACTTGGATGTTTCGCAACATTGCTGGGCCACAAGCAACAATGGCTGCAGTTGTGTTCGGCGAAATTCTTGACGGCAACGAAGCGCAACGAATTGGTTTGGTCTACAAGTGTGTGCCTGACGACGAGTTGATGTCAGCAGCAAGAGTGATGGCTATGCGCGCAGCGAGTGCCCCGCGCGAGTTGGCGATCTTGACGAAACGTACGATTCAAGAAATGGCCAACATCGCGACTCACCAGCAAGCAATTGCCAAAGAGCTCGAGCCACAAGTATGGACAACCCGCCAGCCATGGTTTGCAGAGCGCCTGGCTGCGTTACAGAGCCGAATCAAAAAGTCTTGATAGGGCAGGGCAATATCCACTAA
>JAEMRY010000093.1 GCA_016463105.1 Ilumatobacteraceae bacterium
TCGAGTTTCTCGACGAAGGCCACAAGGTAAAAGTCACCCTGCAATTTCGCGGTCGTGAAATGGCTCACCCTGAGTTAGGTACGAAAATTTTGGATGCAGTGATCGAGCAACTCGGTCAAATAGCCAAAGTTGATACTTCAGCTCGTTTGGAAGGTCGAAACATGACGATGGTTCTTTCGCCAGATAAAAAAGCAGCAAAGCGACCTGTTTCTGCAAAACCTGCAGTAATTAAGCCAGCAACTTCTAACCCACCAACTATTTCAAATGCAATTTTAAACACGACAACCGAAACGGAGAATCAAAATGCCGAAGATGAAAACATCCAAGACAGCAAAGAAGCGATTTAAAAAGACAGGCACAGGAAAACTGCGCCGTCAACAGTCAATGCGTCAGCACTTGTTTGAACATAAGTCAAGCGAGCGCACACGTCGTCTTGATGGCACTGTTGATGTTCATACAGGCGATGTCAAGCGCATCAAGCGTCTGCTTGCAGAGCGATAAATCTAACTAGCTAATTAATCAGTACATAAAATACCCGAATCTCGATTGAAAGGATTTTAAAATGGCACGAGTAAAACGCGCAGTTCACGCCCGCAAAAAGCACAGGGCAATTCTTGAAAAAGCAAAAGGCTATTACGGCGATCGAAGTCGCACATTTCGCTCAGCAAACGAGCAAGTGTTGCACTCTGGTCAATACGCATTTCGTGACCGTCGCGCAAAGAAGGGCGAGTTTCGCAGCTTGTGGATTCAGCGCATCAATGCAGGGTGTCGTATTCACGACATGAGCTACAGCCGGTTCATTGCTGGATTGTCAAAAGCAGGCATTGTTGTCGACCGAAAAATTTTGGCCGACCTTGCTGTACATGACGAAAAAGCATTTGCGCAATTAGTTGAGACAGCCAAGGGCGCACTCGTCTGAGTCTCTCGCAATTAGCGTTCACGAGCAATCGTGTTCAGCGGTTACGAAGACTATGCAACGACAAGGCTGAGCGCGCACAAGAAAAGGCCTTCGTCATTGAAGGTGCGACATTAATCGACGAAGCGATTCGTGCTGGATGGCAAATTGAATCGCAGTTCGTTGCACCTGGTGCAAGTCCATGTTCGGGTGCAGGAAGCGCTGTCAATGATCTTGCCGACGGAGTAATGGAGCGCGTTGCTTCAACTAATTCTCCACAACCGGTTATTGCAATTGCGTTAAAGCGTGACCTTGACATCGCTGATCTTGCACCAGCAAACAATTCAGACTGGATTGTCGTCGTAGATAAAATTTCAGACCCAGGAAACCTCGGCACTATTTTGCGTTCGGCAGAGGCGGCCGGTGCTAAAGCGGTAGTTCTAACAACCGGCACAGTAGATGCTTTCAGTCCGAAAGTTGTTCGGGCTTCTGCTGGTGCAATATTTAATATCCCCGTTTATGAGGGCATCACGATCGAAGAAGTCGGCGAGATCGGCTTTGCATTGTGGGGATCTTCGAGCCACGAAATGCATAACTCGAGCAATTTTACGACCACAGATTTGTCAGGAAAGATCGCGATTGTGCTCGGCAATGAAGCACATGGATTGTCTCCGAATACAAAATTAGATGGCTGGTTGACGATTCCACATGCGGGTCGTGGCGAAAGCCTTAATGTTGCAATGGCAGCGACGCTGTTGTGTTTTGAAGTCAAACGCCAGCACGATAATTAGCGCTATCGACAACATCGCTCAGACTAAAGTTAGATAGCGATGTCTGATCAATCTGTTGTTTCTGCAATGCGCCAGACAGTTGAGACGGCGCAAACTGATGCGTTAGCGGCGATCAAGTCGGCAACAGATTTGGCGGCCGTGCGCACGCTGAGTGCCGAATTAAACAAGAAAGAAAGCCCGCTCAATGCCTTGAAAAGTGATCTCGGAAAATTGACTTCGGTTGACGACAAGCGCACGATGGGGCAGTTATTAAATTCTGCATCGATGGCTATTAATGCAGCATTGCAGGCTCGAACTGCCGAACTCGAGACTTCTGAGATATCTGCTCGAGTTGCACGCGAAGCGATGGACTTAAGCGAATTCGCAACTAGGCGCCGACGCGGACACAGCCATATTGTCACTCAAGCGACACAACGGCTAGAAGATGTATTTGTAGGTCTCGGGTTTCAAATTGCAGAAGGCCCAGAAGTCGAGACAGATTTCTATAACTTCGAAGCATTGAATATGCCGAAGTCGCACCCAGCGAGATCAGAATTTGACACGATGTTTCTTGAATACGGTGAGCCTGGTTCGGTTTTGTTGCGCACGCATACTTCGCCTGTGCAAATTCGTGTAATGCAAACTTGGCAACCGCCGATTTATGCGATCATGCCAGGTCGTGTGTTTCGCCGTGACACACCCGACGCAACTCACATGCCGGTGTTTCATCAAATCGAAGGACTTGTTATCGATCGCGGAATCACCTTTGCGCATTTAGCCGGCACGATTGAGGCATTTACCAAAGCGTTTTTCGGAAGTGATTTCACAAGTCGATTAAGACCATCATTTTTTCCGTTCACTGAGCCCAGCGCAGAATTCGATATTCGTCGTGCAGATGGTGCATGGATCGAACTCGGTGGATGTGGAATGGTTCATCCGAATGTTTTAACTAGTGGCGGAATCGACCCAGAAGAGTTCAGTGGTTTTGCTTTCGGCTTCGGAATTGATCGGATGGCCAAAGAGCGACACAGTGTCGAAGATATTCGTGAGATGTACACGAACGATTTAAGATTTTTGAGGCAGTTTTAAGTGAAGATTTTAAATTCGTGGCTTAATGATTTTGGTGCGTTTGGCACAGACAAAGAAAAACTTTCGGCTTCTATGACGAATTTGGGCTTGGCTGTTGAATCTGTTGAACCAGTCGGCACACCAGTCAAGGGTGTTGTTGTGGCTCGTGTGTTGCGAACCGAGCGTCACCCAGATGCTGCAAAAGTTCATCGCGTTTATGTTGACGCTGGTGATGGCGTCGAACTGCATGTTTGGTGTGGTGCGTTCAACATGAAGCCAGGTGATTTGATTCCGTTGGCAACACTCGGCACAAATATGCCAGACGGTCGCGTTATCACACCTCGCGGAATCCTCGGCATTGAAAGCCACGGAATGCTCTGTTCAAGTATCGAACTTGGTCTTGGATCAGATTCTGATGGCATTTTAATTTTGCCAAATAATCTGAAACTCGGCGCGGATGTTTTTTCGGCGCTTAAAGTTACGAGCGATACCGTTTTTGATTTAGACGTGACACGCAATCGTCCTGATTGCAATGGCTACCTCGGGGTAGCGCGCGATCTCGGCGCAAATTTGGGAATAAAAGTTACAGCGCCAGCGGGTGATAAGGCGAAAAAGGGTGCGGTGCGTTCACTGAAAGTTTCGATCACCGATAAACAGCGTTGTGCTCGATACAACTTGACTGTGATGTCTGGCGTTGTTGTCACAGATTCGCCAGATTGGATTGCGCGACGACTAACAAACAGTGGCATGCGACCGATCAATAACGTAGTTGATGCTTCAAATCTGGTGCTATTAGAACTCAATCAACCAACTCACGCCTTTGATGCTGACAAAGTTTCAAAGGGTTTCAAAATTCGTTGCGCTCGAGATCAAGAAACTTTGGTGACACTCGACGGACAAACACGTGTTTTAGAAACAACAGATCTATTGATTTGTGATGGCGCCGATACGCCGATCGGTTTGGCTGGGGTAATGGGCGGGGCCAGCACAGAAATTAGTGCCACAACAACGAGTGTGGCATTAGAGACTGCATTTTTCGAAGCATCCGGAGTTGCCGCCACGGCAAGTCGCCTTAATTTGCGGTCAGAGGCATCATTGCGTTTTGAACGCGGAGTTGATCCTTATGGCATTGACCACGCTGTCAGCAGGTTCGCTGGGTTGTTGCGCGAATCGTGTCCGAAATTAGTAGTTCACGCTGGTGCGTCAGATGTCAAAGAAAAAACCCTTCCACCAAAACAAAAGATAGTTTCGTTGCGTGTTTCACAAGTAAACAGAATGCTCGGCACAAAACTTTCGGCAAAGTCTGTCAGCGCATTACTCGCAAAAATTGGCTTTGCAACCAAGTCAACTAGCGCTTCTAAATTAGTCATTCTTAAAATTGCGGTTCCGTCTTGGCGGCCAGATTGTGAGTCTGAGATTGATCTTGTCGAAGAAGTTGCCAGACATGTTGGCTATGAAAACCTTGGCAAGATAGTTCCGCAGTCAACTATGCACGGACGATTGTCGCCGATGCAGCAGCGTCGTCGAGATTTGCGTGAAGTTGTACTTGCTCTGGGTGTCAGCGAAGCGATGCCGAACCCATTTTTGGCCCCTGGCGACTTGGCTAAGTCGGGTCTTAGTGAAGAACTTGCAATTCGACTTGCCAACCCTCTCGTGTTCGAAGAAAGCATTTTGCG
>JAEMRY010000094.1 GCA_016463105.1 Ilumatobacteraceae bacterium
TTCCAGCCAATTGGAAAGATGCAACTTGAGCCAGCAGTAAGTTCAACAGCCTCGCCACCGTCTTGGTGCACGGTCATCCGGCCCGACAAAACATAAATAACTTCACCGCGAGTTGTGAACTCCCAACGCGACGCGCCAACCTCGCACTCCCATGTGCCTGCAGTAACTGTTTCGTTGTCAAGAAAAACTTTTGCTCGTGTCATGATCTCGCCAGTCAACGGCTCTGCAGATGGTTGACCTAGTGGTTTGGCAGCAAGTTCTGCTGCAGGGATATCCCCGGCTCTAAATGAAATTGTCATAACAATGAGTTTACGACATCGCCCGTAAATTTTTCTTGGCGAGCAAAAAATAGATCGATGTCGCGAGCATTAGCAAGCCGGTAACCGAAAATGTAAATGGAGCAGAATCAATTCGGCGGGCGATGATGCCAACAAATAACGCTCCAATCGGTGCTAGTCCAGACATCAATAGAGAGTGCACAGCCATAACTCGCCCCATTACTTGTGGAGGTGTGTTGTTCTGGATCAATGTCTGACTCAAGTTCATGTAAAAACCACCGCCCATCCCCCATGCAAACAACAGCAGACTCATCATCAAGATCGAATTTGCCTGACCGAGCACGATTTGAACAACTGAACCCCAACATAAACCGCCGATGAACCACATACCTTTTTGCACCATTTTGTGGTTGTACCGCAAGATTGCAATAGATGTCACGAACTGACCAACTCCGAGCATCGCAAACATGAACGTCGTCTGACTACCCGTGGCACCCGCCTGTTCTTTTGCAATTTGTGGACCAAGAACAATCCACGGTGCCATCATGAACAAAATTGAACCGCTGAGCAACACATAAAAAGAGCGAACCTCAGCATGTCCTCGAATAAATGTGAGCCCACCAAATATTTCTTCGCGTAGTCGCCGACGCACAGTATTTAAACTTGCAGGAAGTTCTAAATTGATCAAAGCAAAAAACCCCAAAAGATTTAGCAACGCCTGAATCCAAAATGCGCCTTCGATCCCCCAGATTGCAATCGCCGGACCTGCAGTTGCAGGACCAATTATTAGTCCGAGATTGTTGCCGATTGTATTGACCGCAATTGCACCCACAAGTTTGTCTCTTGGTACAACTGAAGGCACAATCGCTGAGCGCACTGGCGACCCGATGGCGATGAATATGCCAGCAATAAATGATCCGACAATCGCCCACTTGATTGTCATGCTCTGCGTTGTCACCATCACTGCAATCACAGTTGTGATCGCCAGCGCACCAAGTTGGCTGACCATCAGTAGTGTGCGCCGATTCATGTGGTCGCTCATCACACCGATAGGCAAAGAAATTAGCAAAACCGGAATACCCATGACGAAAAGAATAAATCCACTGATGTCTGACTTTGCACCTAATTCAAGTGCCAACCAAACAAACGAAAAACGCTGGGTGCTCTGCACAAGTATGAATAAAAAACTGTTTATCCACAACAGACGAAATGGTCGGATTGCGAGAAGTTCGCCTGGTCGAATTCCCTGAGTTTGGACTGGCGAATTCACTAATACGAGTGTTACACCAATCAGATACCAGCAACGAACTGCAGACCCACAATCAGACTTATACCGAGAGCTTGATGGTACATATCTAGCCATATACGATTCAAAAGTATGGATCTAAAAAACAAAACTATTCTCATCACTGGCGCTTCACGCGGAATCGGCGAAGCGATCGCTATTGAACTGTCTCGAGCGGGGGCGAAAATAATTGGTGTCGCCCGTGATATCAAACGATTAGAACAAGCCATGAACCCAATTGGTGGTGTCTGCGTTTGTTGTGATTTGTCTGATTCGAACGCAGTCTCGTCGTTGATTGAAAAAATTGAATCAGAACATGGACCAATTGATGTACTCATTAATAATGCGGGCGTTGACCACACCGGATTATTGCAAGACGCAACGAGCAACGATATTCGCCAAGTAATTGTTACTAACCAAATCACTCCAATTGATTTAACTCGTCAAGTTCTGATTGGTATGCGCCAACGACAAATTGGCCACGTTGTTAATATTTCTTCTTTGGCTGCAAGTGGTGGATTTGTTGGTATGACTCTTTATTCGTCCTCAAAGTCAGGGCTCTCGGGTTTTCATCGCGTATTACGCCACGAATTGCGCGGCAGCCCAATCGGCATGACGCTAGTTGAGATCGGTCCGATACCAACAGATATGTTGACCGGCGTCTATGAAGTTGAGACAACATTTAAAATGTTTAAACGACTACAAAAATTACAATTATTGCCGGAGGTTTCTCGTGAGCGTGTTGCTCGCAATGTTCGTCGTGCGATAGAAAGAAATCGCAGCCATGTTTGCCTGCCGCTTCGTGGAAAGATCTATCCAATTCTCAGCGGTGCGCCCCAAAAAATTATCGACATCGTGATGTCGACGATTCCCCGCTAGATCTTGCGGTCGCAAAACCTACTTTGAACTTAACTAGGCTTCGCTTCATAAATATCTTTAATAAAACAGCCGATATCGCGTTTCAAACAGAGACTGACTCATCGGCCCCCCATAAACAGAGCGACCAAGCACCACGTTGGACAGCACCTGTTGCGGGCCTGATTTCGTCTTTCTTCGCCGTCTGCGTTGCCACTTTTATCGCAGTATTACTCGACGTTGTTACACCACTCAACGCAGTTGGTAGCGAGTTTATTGATCACACACCCAAGTGGTTGAAAAATTTTTCAATACAAACATTCGGCACAAGCGACAAAGCAGCTTTGAAAATCGGCATGGTGCTGACTATCTCTTGCCTCGCGCTGCTAAACGGCTTAATTGCTCGACGAAAACTGCTCGTTGGCACAAGCACGATCATAAGTTTTGGCATTCTTGGCGGAGTAGTTTCATCTGCACGGCCTTTGCAATCTGCGCTGGCGCTGGTTCCTTGTTTGTTGGGGGCCACAGCAGGATGTTGGCTGCTCACAAGATTAATTAAAATCATTACACAACACGATCTTCCAATTGCCTCTCCAAGTGAATCACGCGCACCACTCGGGTGGGACCGCCGCAGGTTTTTATCGGCTACGGGCAAAACTGCGTTGATTTCTGCACTCTTGGGTGCAGTCGCAAACAGACTAGAAAATAAAAAGATTTCAGAAATTCGTCAAGCCGCACCAGAGTCATTGCCAAAAATTAATACGGGCAACGATTTAGTCGCGACGAAGATTCCATCCGCGGCACAAATATTTACTGAAACTCCGTTCATCACACCAAATGAAGATTTCTATCGAATAGATACTGCACTCTCATTGCCGCGAATTGATATAAAAACTTGGACGCTGCAGATTGGTGGCATGGTTAAAACACCACTAAAACTTTCATATGACGATCTTCTAGCACGACCTATGGTCGAGCGAACTATCACAATCTGCTGTGTATCCAATGAGGTTGGTGGACCATATATCGGTAATGCGATTTGGCAAGGCGTGCTTCTCGCCGATCTGCTCAACGAAGCCGGCGTTGATCCACGTGCAGAACAAATATTTGGCACAAGTGCTGATGGTTGGACATGTGGGTTTCCAGTTGGTGCAGCATTTGATGGACGCGATGCATTAATCGCTATCGGCATGAACGGCACTCCACTGCCACTTGAACATGGCTACCCTGCTCGCGTGATTATCCCTGGACTTTATGGATACGTCAGTGCGACTAAATGGTTAACAAATCTTGATCTAACAACGTGGAGCCAAGAGCAAGGATATTGGGTTCCGCTCGGGTGGTCGCGTGACGCACCAATAAAAACACAATCTCGAATTGATGTGCCTCGCCGTGGCGAGAATGTGACTGCGGGGCGAATTGCAATTGCAGGTGTGGCGTGGGCGCAACAACTTGGGATTGAAAAAGTTGAAGTTCGCATTGATTCTGGTGATTGGCAAAACGCAACACTCGCACTTGACTTCAGCGACGACACTTGGCGCCAATGGAAATACGAATTTGATGCCAAACCTGGTGACTACAAAATTCAAGTGCGCGCAACTGACAAAACGGGCGAAACTCAAACCCAAGAAGTCAGTCGACCAGACCCGAACGGCGCGACCGGATATCACACCAGAACAATAAAAGTTTTGTAAATCTCGGGAGTGAATTTAAGTTAGGTCGGCTGGTGTTTGACGCTCGTTGAGATGCAGATCGGTGCCCGTATACGGATGAGCAAGTGCGACTTCTTCGTTTAACTCAACGCCGAGACCTGGCTCTTTGGATGGAATCACATAGCCGTTATCGAATTGAATCGGCTTCTTTAAAATCTTGGCGTGAAAACCACCCCAGTCTTGAATGCTTTCAAGAATTAAGAAGTTCGGCGTGCAAGTGCTCAACTGAATATTCGCCGCACCTTCAATCGGTCCACAATAAAGATGCGG
>JAEMRY010000029.1 GCA_016463105.1 Ilumatobacteraceae bacterium
GTGCCGCCACCTTGAAAGGGTGGTGTCCTAGGCCACTAGACGATGGGGGCATGGAACTACTAACCGTTGAGAAAGCCCTTGAAATCTATCACCTCCAATTGGTGAAAAACCTTGTAACTCGGTAAAAAAATTAAAGAGCTTCACTTTGTGCCCCTACTGTCCATTCAAGGATCCAACCTAGGTATTCATAGAGTTCGCGCTGTACTGGTTCTTCGTCGTCTTGCTCAATATCTAAAGAGTTAGTTTTTTCGTCGACCGACCCAGTGCTTGTTTCGTTAGGGATATTTTGGGCACCATAATCAGACTCAGCGATATCTAATGTGGTGCCGAGTACGAGTCTTAGAGAATTAATGCTTCTGGCAAATGCATCTATTTCTGATTCAGAAAGTTCATCGTGTCGTGCAATTACAGACAAACTAATTTCGATTGATGAAAGCCGTGATGCAAGCAATTCTTCTCGCATCAAACGTTGATACTCAGCATCTTTTTTAGCATCGTTGTGATATGCCGTCGGAAACAGTCTTCGCAGCGAAGCATCATCAGTTGTATTTAACAATGAGTCTCGAAGTTGTGTAATCAAATGTGTCAGAACTTCGCGATGGTCTTTTGGCAGCGATAATTTGTATGCACCGTTTTTTGTCCGCACGACGGGGCCTTTTTTCATTGTCACAATGTCTCATGCTCCATAGTTGCCCATAAGCCATGTTCGTGTAATCGATAAACATCAAATTCGGCACGCTCGCGTGAGCCATTAGAAACAACAGCCCGACCTTTGTGGTGCACGTCCAACATCAGTTCGGTTGCTTTTTCAAGGCTGTAGCCGAAGAGTTTTTGAAATACGAAGGTCACATACGACATCAAATTGATCGGATCATTCCAAACGATGACGATCCACGGTTTGTCAAACTTTGTCGCATCCTCAACATCTGGCTCTAAGACTTCAGCAGGACGAGCATTGACAAGTTGAAAATATCCCACATGTCTATTGTGGCGTAGTTATGTGACTTTTATATCTGGCCAGCAGTGATTCAAACCGTTTTCTAGTTGGGCTTTGCTCCATAATCATCGTACGATTGGCGCGTGCCACTCAACGTTCGCCCGGTTGTGCCCTCGCGGCTGTTTTCGCATGAATCAAAGCGCTCACCAAAAACTCTGATTGGTGGCTATATCGCATTAACCAAACCACGGATTATTGAACTTCTGTTGGTTACGACTGTCCCAACGATGGTGCTAGCAGCAGGCAAGTGGCCAGCCTGGTCACTTATCGGAGTTACTCTGCTCGGCGGCACTCTTGCAGCTGGCGGCGCAAACACAATGAATATGTATATCGATCGTGATATCGACAAACTTATGAAGCGAACGCAGCAGAGACCTCTTGTAACTGGATTGATCGCACCAAAAAATGCGCTCGTGTTTGCAGTGATTTTAGAAATTATTGCGTTCGCTATTTTGTGGGCAGGAGCAAATTTACTTTCTGCATTTCTGGCATTAAGTGCAACTGCGTTTTATGTTTTTATTTATTCACTCTGGTTAAAGCGAACAAGCAAACAAAATATTGTTATTGGTGGTGCGGCCGGCGCAGTGCCAACCCTCGTTGGTTGGGCGGCAGTAACAAATTCAGTGGGCTGGCCAGCAGTTTGGTTATTCATAATTATATTTCTTTGGACTCCGCCACATTTTTGGGCGCTGGCGATTCGTCATGCCGACGAGTACCGGGCGGCCAATGTGCCGATGTTGCCTGCCGTTGTTTCGATTGAGCGCACCGTTCGAACAATGGTCGGCTACACGATTGTCCTTGCTGGTGCCACATTCGTGTTAATGCCAGTGGCAAATCTCGGCTGGATCTACGGCGTAACTGCCATCGTTCTAGGGCTTGGTTTTACGATTGGCACAGCAATGCTTGGCCACAAGCCGACTGAGGCCTGGTCAATGCGAGTGTTTTCATTCTCAATCACCTATGTAACTGTTCTGTTTGGTGCATTGATGATTGACGTACTCATCTAGCCACTGCGCTAGAAAACAACACATTGCTGACTTCGTGCAATAAAGAAGTTTCCAAGCCAAACCTACTAACTGTTAGCGTTATCTGAGTCATGACAGCCGTTGAAACGATTTCGCCTACTAGTTCTGGCGCGGGTATTTTAGGCGGGGTTTCTGAATGGTTAATGACTACAAGTCACCGACGCATTGGTCGATTACTGGTTGCGTTATCTGTCTTTTGGATGCTCATCGTGGTGTTGGTCGGCACGCTTCTTTCGGTCGAGAGAATTAGTTCGACTAGTGATCTTGTTGATCCCACAAGTACGACACAGTTGTTTTCATTTTTTCGTGTCGGTTTGATCTTTGGAGTGATGGCACCAATGACATTAGGTCTCGCCTTAGCGATAGTGCCGATGCAAATCGGCAGCCAAGTACTTGCCTTTGCTCGTGCCGCACTTTTTGGTGTCTATCTATGGATATTTGGCATGGTTATTGTCGGCGTCGCATATATCGGCAACGGTGGTCCTGGTGGCGGTGACCCACAAATGGTTGATTTGTTTCTCGTTGGCATGGCGTTAGTTATCGCAGGATTGATAGTTGTTAGTGCGAGCATCGCAACCACGGTTCTCACGTCGCGCCGTGCTGGAATGACGCTTATCGATGCCCCGATTTTTGTTTGGTCGTCACTGATTACGAGCATTTCACTAATTCTCACCTTGCCTGTGATGGCTGGTGCGTTAATTTATGTTGCAGTTGATCATTCGTATACGAGAGCAACTTTTGGTGCAACAGACGGGGTCAACGCTTGGATTGGTTGGGCACTCACATCACCGCAGATATTTTTGTTGGCGATTTCAACTCTTGGTGTGCTTGCACAAATAGTCGGCACAATGACTCGAGGCAAGCAGCCGCTACGCGGGGGCTTGTTCGTTGGTATCGGATTGATGAGCGTCGCCCTTGTCGGAACTGTGACCCAATCTTTTTATGCGTTGCAACTAGATGGCGAACTTTCTGATATCGCAAAAAGTTTGGTGCCGTTTTTGTTTTACAACGCCCTGCCAATTCTCGGAGTTTTAATTGTGCTTGGGCTTTGCTTGTTAGCGATGAAAAACGAAAAAGCAAAACCTAGCGCCGCATTTGTCCCTGCTTTTTTCGGAGTCGCAATGGTTTTAACCGGCATGCTCGGTAACGCACTTCTTCGAATCAATAATTTAAAGCTTTCAAATACAGTTTTTGAAGAAGCAGTTCTCGTTTACGTCGGCTACGGGGTGATACTTAGTTCGTTAGGCGCAATTGCTTATTTTGGCCCAAGAATTTGGGGTCGGAAAATGCCAACGATGCCAGTCATTGGTCTTGGACTACTCGGTACTCTCGGAATCGTTTTAGCCGCACTTCCTTATTACATCGCCGGGTTTACTGATCAACCTGCTTCTCGCACAACTGGTTCGTTGGGCGACAACAGCCAAATCTGGAACTCAGTAGCAGCACTCGGCCAGGCAATCTTCTTGCTAGTTATCGTTGCGTTCGTTGGTCTTGTAGTTAAGTCATCGCGTGATGGAGAGATCGCTAATGATGAAATTTTTGAGACTGCACAGGCGAACGTATGAGCACAACTGCGACTGCCCTTAATTCTGGCCCGAAAACTGCGATGCGTCGTCAGGCTTTAGTTTTGACAGGTTTATTTTCTGCAGCATCTGCGATGTTGATGGGCTCAATGCTTGCTATCTGGTTGCAGTTCAGAGCGAATGCTCCACTGCGAGAATCTTCAGATGGCAGCAAGATGTTGCGCGACTGGTTGCCAGAAAATATCAAGATTCCCGAAGTAGCGACAAACACGATGATGATGACGATTGTGGTCACCTGCATCATGGCGCAATGGGCGATTTATTCTTCGCGTCGAAGCGACTCGAATCACACTTCACTCGCTCTTGGGGTTGTTCTGCTCACAGCGATTGCAATGATCAATGCGCAAATTGCGGTTTATATGCAGATGAATATCGGTGTTCGCGATAGCAGTTACACGATGATGTTTTATTCAATAACGGCGACGATGACCGCATTAATGGTTATTGGTTTGGGTTTTACGTTGTTGGTGATGTTCAGATCGTTTGCTAGTCGTGTTAGCGATCACGATCTGATTTTGGCACATGCTGTTTATTGGTATTCGCTCACTGTGATATTTGCAGCGATGTGGCTCGTTGTGTACGTACAAAAGTAGGGATGATGTTTTCGACTGGCTTTAAATATTTCATGGGCATGACAGTGCTCTCGGTTGCCGCACTAATCATGACGCTGTTCGTATTTGATCAGGTTGCTCTCGCCGGAGTCGCACTAAGTATGTTGATTGTCGCCGTCGCACTTCTTGCCGGCATTGCAGTTGTCACCCGTGATGGGTACAGACAATCTGGCGTCACCGAACAATCCACTGATTTGGTTAGCCAGAGTATCTGGCCACTCGTAACGGGTATCGGTGTGGTGTTTTTGGCTCTTGGTTTGGTCATTTCTTCACTCGTATTTTTTGTTGGAATAGTAATTTTGTTGGCCGCACTTGCAGAGTGGATGGTTCAGTCATGGAGTGAACGTGCTTCAAAAGATGCAAATTACAATGCGTCGGCTCGCAAGCGGTTACTCAACCCAATCGAGTTTCCAGTTCTTGCTGCGCTCGGTCTGGGCATAGTCATATTTTCGTTTTCGCGAATCATGTTGACCGTTGATAAGTCCGTAGGGGCAGTGCTATTCATCGTTGCGGGTGCTCTTGTTCTAATTGCTGGAACACTTTTTGCAATCAAGCCAAACATGAGGCGTTCTCTCGGGGCGGCAGTTTGCGTACTCGGTGCGCTTGGCATTGTTGCCGGCGGTGTTGTAAGTGCAGTCTCCGGTGAGCGTGAAGATCTCGAGCTTGCAGCCGCTGAAGGCCACTTCACGCACAAAGAATGTGGCCCAGAAGAATCTGAATATTTCGACAAACTCAAAGAAGAGACTTTGTCATTACGCAGTTCAGTAAGCGCAACAATCATTTACCAAGATGGTGAGTTGATTGCCAATCTGCAAGGTTTAGACAAACCACAAAAATCGATCACGGTGTCACGTTCAAGTGCGACGAACATTATTTTCAGAAATGCAACCGAAGGTGAGTTTCGCTTGGTTGTAGATCTCGGCAAGCCAAAGACCGAAAATGATGATTCACACAATGATGTTGACTGCACGCAACTTGTTGAAACTGGTGGCGAGCAAAGTTTGACTTTAAATATTGCTAAGTCTTCAAGTGCCGAGAATCACTATAAATTGTTTATCGCAGGCGCAGAAGATAAACAGATTGAAGTGGTGGTGCCGTGAATCACTCAGCAAAGCACCTTTATTTGAAGCGCCTTGTGACTAGCGTTTTACGCATGGTCGGAAAGAAGTCTCAAACACTATTTGGGGTCTCCCTGCTGTCGTTTATCGCTGCAAGTTGCGCAACAAATGCGCCGCAAGATACTTGGCAGCCAAAAGGGCCAAATGCAAAACTTATTGACGATTTGCAGCAGCCCGTTTTCGCGGTCGCTGGTGTCATTGGTTTAATTGTTGCAGTAGCAGTTATTTATTCTGTTTTGAAATATAAAGATCGAGGTCAGCCGATCCCAGAACAAACTCACGGCAAGCCAGCACTTGAAATAACTTTGACAATTATTCCAGCGCTAATTCTTGCGGTAGTGGCCGTGTTCACATTTGGTGCAATCTTCAAACTTGCAAAAACTGATGACACCGAAATGATCATCAATGTCACCGGTCAGCAGTGGTGGTGGGAGTACGACTACCCAGTCCAAAATGAATTCGGCATAACTCAGCCAATCATTAGTTCTGGACAACTTGTAATGCCAGTCGGCACGAAAGTTCTATTGCGTGAAACAAGTCGTGATGTAATCCACTCTTATTGGATTCCAGCACTTAATGGCAAACGCGATGCAGTGCCCGGGCGAATACAAACACTTCGCCTTGAGGCCGATAAACCAGGAATCTTTGCTGGTCAATGCACCGAGTTTTGTGGTTTGTCACACGCCAACATGCGGATGGAAGCAGTCGCATTGAGCAAAGCAGATTTTGCGAAGTGGGTCGCTAATCAACAAGCCGCATATGTTGCGCCCGAAAAAGACTCTCTTGCCCAACAGGGCGAAGCAGTATTTCTAAACCAGTGCGTACGTTGTCATCAAGTTAATGGTCTAATGCGTGCTGATGGCACACCAGCGATCGCCGCCCCAGATGAAAATGTTTGGGCTGGTGCTGCACCAAACTTGACACATTTGATGTCTCGAAATACTTTTGCAGGCGCAAGTTTCGATTTACTTTCAAAGCAATGCCGCGACGAAGTATGGAACGCTTCAAGTGACACGATCGGCGCCAAATATCTTGCTGGCGTATCGCAAGATTGCTTGAACCAGAAAGATTTGCGATCGTGGTTGCGAAATGCTCCAGAGATGAAGCCAATGTACGCAAACCCAACTCAACTAGAAGCCACTGGTGGCAAGTATCGCGGCATGCCGTATCTTGCCCTAAGCGAAGATGACATCAGCAAACTTGTTGCCTACCTTTTAACCTTGAAGTAACACGAGAAACAGAGAACGATATATGGCAATTATTGAACGTGAAATAGAAGTGATGGCACCAATGGTTGCTACACCAACGTCAACATACGGTGTTCTCAAGCGTCCAGTTGCAGCCACAGGTTGGCGTGCGTGGGTATTTACGGTTGACCACAAAAAACTTGGGTTGATGTACGGCGTCACAGCAATGTTCTTTTTTATCGTCGGTGGAGTTGAAGCCTTATTGATTCGACTTCAACTTGCAGCACCAAATGGCAAAGTTTTAAACGCAGATCTTTACAACCAAATGTTCACGATGCATGCAACAACAATGGTGTTCTTGTTTGTTATGCCTATGGCTGCCGGGTTTGCAAACTATTTCATCCCACTGCAAATTGGTGCACGCGACGTTGCGTTTCCGCGCATGAATGCACTTGGTTTTTGGATGTTTTTATTCGGTGGAATCTTCATTAACTTATCGTGGTTCATCGGCGGAGCAGCCGATGGCGGTTGGTTTATGTATGCGCCAAACTCTGGGCCAGTATTCTCACCAACGCACGGAATCGACTTTTGGGCATTTGGTTTGCAAATTACGGGCATTGCTTCACTGACTGGCGCAATCAATTTAATTGTCACTGTTCTTAATATGCGAGCACCTGGCATGACTTTAATGAAGATGCCGATTTTCACTTGGATGATGACAGTTGTGCAGTTCTTATTGTTGTTCGCAGTGCCTGTAATCACCGTTGCTTTGTTCCTGCTTTCATTTCAACGCAACTTTGGTGCGAGGTTCTTTGACGTCGCAGCCGGCGCAGACCCATTGTTGTGGCAGCACTTATTTTGGATCTTTGGTCACCCTGAGGTTTACATTCTTGTGCTTCCGTCTTTCGGAATCGTCTCAGAGGTTCTTCCGGTGTTCTCTCGCAAACCACTTTTTGGGTATCCATTTGTTGTTTTCTCCGGCGCAGCGATTGGTTTTGTCGGTTGGGGAGTTTGGGCTCACCACATGTTCGCTTCTGGTCTAGGACCAGTTTCTGTAGCCGTGTTTTCGCTAACAACTATGGCTATCGCAGTGCCGACTGGTGTCAAGATCATCAACTGGATTCTGACTATGTGGGGAGGAAAATTAGTTTTCTCAACTGCGATGAAGTTTTCAATTGGGTTGATCGTGTTGTTTACGGTTGGTGGTCTTTCTGGCGTAACTCACTCAGTTGCTCCATCAGACACACAACAAACTGACACTTATTACATTGTCGCCCACTTTCATTACGTGTTGTTCGGTGGTGGCGTACTTGGAATCTTCTCTGGTCTTTATTACTGGTGGCCAAAAATGTTTGGCAAGATGCTCAATGAGCGCCTCGGCAACTGGAACTTCTGGTTGATGGTGATCGGCATGAATTTAACTTTCGGCCCAATGCATATTTTGGGTCTACAAGGACAACCTCGCCGGATGTACCAGTTCACAGAGGCTCGGTCTGGTGAAGGGCTATTTAATTTTGCATTTTGGAACCTCGTGGCATCCATTGGTTCGTTCGTACTCACTATTGGTATCTTGCTGTTCTTGATCAACGTGGTTATCACCGCGCGAAATCCGACTAAGTCTCCGCTTGATCCGTGGAACTCACGAAGTCTTGAATGGATGACGAGCAACCCGCCAAAAGAACACAATTTTGATGTAATCCCAACCGTGCATCACCTCGATGAGTTTTTCCATCGTAAATACGAAGAAGATCCAGCAACGCACACGATGCGACAGATTGCAACAGCCGAAGAAATTATGGCCGAACAAGAACGCAATGCAGATGCGCATATTCATATGCCGTCACCTTCTTACTGGCCGATAGTTTTGGCGTTTGGTTTGCCAGTAATCACATTCGGGATGATTTTCTCGCATCTAATTGCCGTATTTGGTGCAGTTATCGTATTTTTTGCTGCATTTGGATGGGCTCTTGAACCGAGTACAGCCCCAGCATCTGATTTCGAAACAAACAACTCAGCACCATCAACAGCGTTGGACACCGTAGGTAAATCATGACCGACACAACCGCACACGGCCACACTTCAAGTACTGGCATCTCAAATGTCAAGTTAGGCATGTGGACATTTTTGGGCTCAGAGTGTTTATTGTTCGGTGGTTTGATCTCGACTTACATGCTTTATCGTGGTCGAGTTACTGGTGGTCCACGACCTTCACAGATTTTTGATATTCCGTTTACATCTGTCAGCAGTTTTGTGTTGTTGATGTCTTCATTGACAATGGTTTTGGCAGTAAGTGCAGCCCACAAAGGCGAAGATCGCAAAACGAATCTCTGGCTTACAGTTACTGCACTTTTAGGCGCAACATTCGTGGGTGGCCAGGTATATGAGTTCACCGCGTTTTACAACGAAGGTTTAGGTTTTTCGACAAGTTTGTTTGGTTCAAGTTTCTACACGCTTACTGGGTTTCACGGTGTGCACGTCACAGTCGGAATCATTATGTTGATGTCGCTTGTTGGCATTTTCAAGCGCAGCGAAGTACCTGGCAAAAAAGCCGAAGTTGTAGAGATGATCGGTCTTTACTGGCACTTCGTTGACATCGTTTGGATCATCATCTTCACTCTCGTCTATCTGATTCCTGTTTGATCATGACTTCAGAAACAACACACATCGCAACTAGCGCCGAGCACTCTGAAAATCACGGGATGAGTGACGCTGGCTATATTCGAATTGCTGCGATTCTGGCAGCGATTACTGCTCTTGAAGTATCAACCGTCTACGTTGATTTTGGTCCACTGTTCTTGCCAGCGCTTCTAATCATGATGGTTGTCAAATTTATTATGGTGGTCAGTTACTTTATGCATTTGAAATTTGACAATAAGTTGTTCAGTCTTATGTTTTATGCGGGGCTCGTTTTAGCAGTTGGTGTTTACGCTGCATTTCTCGCAACATTCAAATTTTTTATTCAATAACCAACCGAAAGAAAATTGTGATCGCTGTTTTGGCAGATCTGGTGGTGAACCCGTGGAGGTTTCAAACCCATCCAGAAGTATGGCTATTAGTTGTTGCGGTGTTGGTTGCCTATATCTATGCGGTTCGCGTTATCGGACCAGTTGCAGTTAAATCTGGGCCCGTGACAACCCGTAAGCAAAGAATTGTGTTTGTTATTGCAATCTTGATGTTATGGCTAGCTTCAGATTGGCCCGTGCATGATATTGCTGAAGAGTATTTGTATTCGGCGCACATGTTTCAACACATGGTTTTGTCATATTTCATGCCGCCACTAGTTCTTTTGGCAATTCCAAAGTGGATGTTTGAAGCCGTACTTGGTTCGGGTCGCGTAAGAAAGATTTTTAATTGGCTGGCCAAACCAGTTATTGCGGGTGTTTTGTTCAACGCAATCGTAATGATCACACATATTCCACAAGTCGTTAATCGCAGTGTCTCGAATGCCCCGTTGCATTATTTGATGCACGTTTTGTTGATCGTCACGGCACTACTCGTGTGGATTCCAATTTGTGGCCCTGATCGTAAACTCCATTTGCAGTCGGGTGGCAAAATGATTTATTTGTTTTTGATGTCAGTGGTGCCAACAGTGCCTGCAGCATGGTTGACATTTGCTGAAGGGTCGGTTTATAAGCACTACGACATCGCAGTTCGTGTTTGGGGAATGTCAGTTACTACTGATCAACAAGTAGCCGGGGCAATCATGAAAACTGGTGGCTCGATTTTTCTATGGTCGATAATTGTCTTCATCTTTTTCAAACGTTTTGCACCAGCATTTTCTGGTGATCGTTCGTATCTGCGTCGCAAAAACTAGTCAGACCATTTGAAATAAATTGTGGCTAGGGCGCATGTTGCGACTGACCAAACCAAAAGCACAACAATTGATCTCACAACAATTTCATAACCATTAAACGCAGAGCGAAGTAGCTCACTCAGTGCATTGCTTGGCAACCACTCAGCCAAAGACCTAACAACTTTTGGTAGTTCATCATTTGGCACGATGATGCCACCAAGCAATAACAGCACGAGATATAAGCCGTTTTGTGCTGCGAGGTTGACTTCGGCTCGTAGACGACCAGCAAGCGTTAAACCAATTCCGGCAAAACAAGTTGTGCCAAGCACAACTGCTGCAGTGGCGGCTAACCAATTCGTGTCGACTGGTCGCCAGCCGAGTGCAATACCGACCACGACGAGTAGCGCTAGTTGTGCAGACTCGACAATGCAAGTGGCGACTACTTTGGCTAATACAAGTCGCCTTGTGCCAAGTG
Source organism: Ilumatobacteraceae bacterium (assembly GCA_016463105.1). Classification (GTDB taxonomy): domain Bacteria; phylum Actinomycetota; class Acidimicrobiia; order Acidimicrobiales; family Ilumatobacteraceae; genus BACL27. The sequence goes on from JAEMRY010000029.1 coordinate 10,790, forward strand.
GTGTCGTGCCGAGTCGCTTGAGCACACCGTAACTGCGCTCAAAACCCGTAGCGATACCAAGGCTGACCATCGCCGTTGACATCACAGCAAGGGCCAAAATTCCGGGAACTAGAAACGCCACGGCGGTCAAGCCTTGAGTTGGCAAAATATCGATTTGAGAAAAAAAGACCAATAGCAGTACTGGGATTCCGACAAGAAGCAGTAACTGCTCACCATTGCGAGCCATCACTGTTAGTTCTTGGCGAAGTTGTGAGCGAAAAATATTCACTATTTGCTCTGTTCAGACACGTTAATTAACTCTCGATATATATCTTCAAGCCGTGGCGTGCCAGATCGCAAGTCATCGAGAACAAATTTGTTTTCAGCGAACCAATTGCTCAACCGTGAAATAAAATTTGCATCAGAGTTTGCATACAGACGTAACTCGGTTTTATTTTGATCGACGCGACAATTCATGTGCATCGCGAGTGCTGCGAGATCAATTTTGCTAGATGTGCGCAATGTGACTGCTTGGTTGTCGCCACATAAATCTTCAAGTGAAGAGTTAGCAATCAATCTTCCGCGCTGAAACATTACGACGTGATCGGCTACTCGTTGAGCTTCGTCTAATTCGTGAGTTGCAAGAATCACCGCACAGCCAGAGTCGGCTAAGTTGCGCACGATTCCGCGAATTAAATCACGACCAACAATGTCAACGCCTGATGTTGGTTCATCAAGAAAAGCAACTTCTGGTCTTGCTGCGAGCGCAAGTGCTAACGAAAGTCTTTGTTTTTCGCCGCCCGAAAGTTTGCGCCAAGTTGCTTTTCGTTTCGAACCGAGATCGACTGCTTCAAGAAGATCATCGGCGCGCTCACGATTGCCAAATAAGTTGCAGTAGTGCTCGAGCACTTCGCCAACACGACCACTTGGGTAGACGCCACCATCTTGCAACATCACTCCGATACGCGAATTCATTTCAAGTCGATTGCTTTGTGGGTCGAGACCGAGCACCGAAACAGTGCCGCTAGTGGCTTGGCGAACCCCACTGCAGACTTCTAATGCAGTAGTTTTACCTGCTCCATTCGGGCCAATTACGGCTGTAACTGAACCAGCCTTAGCGTCAAAAGAAATGTCAGCCACTGCGTGAACGTCTGCGTAGTTAACAACAAGGTTGCGAACGCTCAGCGCAATAGTGTTCGACCCGGTGCTTGCATTCATCACCTTTAGAGTACGCAATTCGCAGGGCTACTAAGACATCTGACGGCTAATCTAACTGTGTGATTGATATCCGTTTACTTCGCTCAGAGCCTGAGTTTGTCAAAGCAGCGATGGCTCGTCGTGTGAAACCAGCATTGCTAGGCGAACTTGAACATGCCGAAGCACTTGACGCGCGGTTGCGTGAAATCACCAGTGAGCGCGACTCAATTCGTGCACAGGTCAATGGGTTGTCAAAAGATGTAGCGACGATGCGTCGCACAAAAGATGACTCAGGCGCCGAAGAGTTGATGGCCAAGAGTCGCTCGCTCGGTGAAACAGAGAAGAAATTAGCCAGCGAATATGACGAAGCAAGTTCTGCATTGCGCGAAGTGCTGCTGCTAATTCCGAATCTTCCACACCCGCAAGTGAGCGATGGCAATAACGACAAAGACAACAAAGTTGTTAAGGGCCCATTGCAGATGCCAAAAGAATTCGCAAAGCATCAACGTGTTCCACACTGGGAGACGGGCACTGCGCTCGGCATTCTCGACAACGAGCGCGCAACAAAAATCAGTGGTTCGATGTTTACAATGCAACGCGGGCTAGGTGCAACTATGGCTCGAGCATTGTGTCAACTCGCGCTAGATCGAAATGCTGACGCATTCGAAGAGATTCGTCCGCCAAGTTTAGTTTTGACCAGCACACTGACAGCCACCGGTCAGTTGCCAAAGTTTGCTGATGACGCTTTTGCTATTGAGCGTGATGATCTTTGGTGCATTCCAACTGCAGAAGTGCCGCTCACAAGTTTGCATGCATCCGAAACACTTAATGCCCAAGATCTGCCGCTTCGATACATGGCACACACCTCGTGTTTTCGCCGTGAGGCGGGTTCGGCAGGTCGAGACACGCGAGGGATGTTGCGCACCCACGAGTTTGACAAAGTAGAAATTCTTGCTGTTACTACGGCGCAACAAGCACCAGAGATGCTGATTGAACTCACTACTCGCGTTGAAGCGACGATTGCTGCGCTTGGTTTGCCATACCGAGTACTTGAGATTTGTACCGGCGATCTTGGCCAGTCGCATCATCGCAGTTTTGATATCGAGGTTTATGCCCCAGGTTGCGACCAATGGCTAGAAGTGAGTTCGATTAGTTGGTTCAGTGACTATCAAGCACGTCGCGCCGATATTCGCTGCAAACATGCTGGCGCCAAGGGAAGCGAAATCGCTCACACTTTAAATGCATCAGCATTGGCTGTGCCGCGTGTGTGGGCTGCAATTCTTGAAAACTTTCGACAACCAGATGGCTCGGTTGCGATTCCTGAAGCGCTTCAACCATATATGCGTGGTGCCAAAGTTATTTCAGCAAAATCATGAGCCTGCGCGATCGACGCGTGCAGTATGAAACTGCTGGTCTAGATCGAATTGATCTGAATTTAGATCCAATAGTGCAATGGAATATTTGGTATGAAGAGGCTGCAAGTGCTGGAGTCGTCGAACCAAACGCAATGACCGTGTCAACTATTGATAAAAATTCAGCACCAGATTCACGTGTCGTGTTAGCGCGCAGTGTTGACACTGATGGTTTCGTGTTTTATACAAATTACGACAGTGCAAAAAGTTTGCAACTAGTTGCCAGTCCAGTTGCTAGTGCAGTGTTTGCGTGGCTTGACTTGCACCGACAAGTTCGTGTGCGGGGCACCGTGCACCAAGTTTCGGCGCAACAAAGTGATGACTATTTTGCTTCTCGTCCGCGTGAATCTCAACTTGGGGCGTGGGCTTCTCCTCAATCTCAAGTGATTCCAGATCGTAATTTTATTGAAGCGCGATTGATTGAGGCTCGTGAAAAATTTGCCGATCGTGCAGTCACGCGGCCAGATACTTGGGGCGGTTGGTGCATCGTGCCTGTCACAATTGAGTTTTGGCAAGGTCGACCAAGTCGTTTACACGACCGTTTTATTTATTCGCGCGATAAAAATAATTCGCAGTGGCAGATTGAGCGTCTCGCGCCTTAATTATTTTTGATTTTGCCAGGCAATTGAACTTGAGGCCAGCGCAGTAATTAACGATTCTGTGTGAGGTGTCAAGCCGTCACCAACCCAGTCTTTCCAGAATCTACCGACGCCGCGCACTCTCGGAGGAAGTTCTATTTGTACGCCACCCAAGCGTGGAAGATTCACAGGGTTATCATCGTGCAGACCGCGTAAGTCACTTGGGATTGTCTCTAGATCATCACAAATCTCGTACATCGGCAGGTGCTGCTTTAAATGCGTGCTTAAATGCCCGGCTAAATTTCGGTTACGGCCACCTAAAAGTAGCGAAGTAAAAAATCCTTCTCGACCAAATCCATGAATCGTCACGACAATATCTACATGATTGATAAAGCTTTGCAGCGAAGTCGAAAAGTTTGGTGAAATTTCGTGTGATGGCACATGCCATTTCAAACCACGGGGCTGATGCACTCCGTAATAAGAAGAATTTGATTTAGCAGCGGCTTGTTGAGCAATGACATCGGTCAGGTGCTCTAATCCGCCACCGTGATATGCCATAAAGCCAAATTTGCTGCGCAACTCCAAGACTTCTTTGACTTCTGGGTGTGCCAGAAGTTTGGCGAACATCATTTTGTTGCCGCAATTTTTGTTCGTCGACCAAGTAAAACCCCGACAGCAACCAACAGTGACAACACAATTGCCAGTCGCACAGCGCCTTGATCTTGCAAAAATGACACGACTTTTGTTTGGTATCGCTCAATTTTTGAGACAAATCCTGCAGAAGAACTTTCATTGATAGCGGCGTACCAGTATGAAATTAAATAAATACCAGTCAGCATCACAAAGACCGCACCGAGACGTTCAATGATGCTCAGTCGATTTTTTATTAATACGACTAATCCAGTTTTAGCAAAAGCCAAACTCACAGTCAGTGCTGTAACTAATAGCGACATGCCAAGGCCATAAAGCAGAATGCTGATTACGCCAGAAATAAAACCATGCAGCACAATTGAACCGAACACAGCAGTTGTTAAAAATCCGATCGTGCAGCCAATTGATGCGACTGCATATGCGACGCCATAAATTGTCATCGCTCGGAAAGTTTTGGTTTGTACGCCGCCAATTTGTGGCATTGCAAATTTTGGGGTCCAACCACCGATCATCCTCACGCCAGCAATCAGCAATCCAACGCCAATCAAAAACGATGCATATTTTGCGTTGAGCTCTATCCACTGAGTAAATAGCCGTGAGATCATTGCAATCACGAAAAATACGCCAATGAATCCAACCGAAACTCCAGAACTAACAATCAGTGCTCGACGGACTCTCTGGCTTGCGGATGTCCCTGTTTCTTCAGGCGTGCCAAGAAAATATAAAAGATATGTCGGCAGCAACACAAAACCACACGGGTTCACGGCTGCCAGCACTCCCAACACAAACGAGTAGGCAAAATTGCCTTGTAGCGCGATGATCATCCCAACAACTCTGTCACGAGTGCTGTGAGTTTGTCAGTACTCAGTTCGCCAGCGATCTGGGCAATTATCAGTCCTTGTGCGTTGACCGCCAAAGTCACAGGGGCAGTGCTGATGCCACTTGAACTAATAAAAGCGCCATTTAAATCTAGAAATATTTCGAAGTTAACCCCATATTTAGTAGCAAAATCTTTTGCTACTTTGGCCGAGTCTTTAATATTGACGCCTACAAAATGTACTTTGTCGCCGTATTGCTCGGCGGCGCTGGCCAAAACCGGAAGTTCTCGACGGCATGGCTCACATGTTGAATACCAAATATTGATGATCGTTGGCGTGCCAAGAAATGAATCAGTTGAGACGGTCGTGCCATCAACACTTATCAGTTCAACTTTTGCCAACTGTAAACCCGTGTTGTCTTTGTTGGTCGCTATTTCGTTACTTAAAGCGGCACTGTCATTGGTCAAGTTAAATGTCTGAGTGGCATCACGGTTGAGCCATCGCCCAAGAACCGACACAGAAATCAAAATAAATACGACACTGGCGATTCTTATTAACAAACGAGTTCTGGCAGGCACGAGAGCAGGCTAGCGACTGCTATCGAACCCACCAGAAGACGCATTTAATCGCGCAGTTAAGCAACCCAGTGCTCGGGGAGAGGCACTTCTTGGATTGTTAACACCGCACAAGGCTTCGTAACCGGTCGACCTCGTGGTCGTTTTGTAGAACGAATTCGGCCGTCTTCGATTAGTTCGCCGCCCCAGACTCCCCACGGTTCACTGCGAGATAGTGCGCCAGCAAGACAATCAGCCTTACTCGTGCACTTGGCACAAATCGCCTTGGCTCGCGCCATGTCAACGAACTCTTCTGAGAAGAACAAGTATGACAATGTTCCGTTGCCGTCGTTGCAGCGCATCGCCGACAGTATGAATTGTGGATTGTCGTCAATTGCAAATTTGAAGTTTTCGCCAATTTCATTTTCGGCGAATCGTGTTTCTAACATTGTCATATCATTTCCTTTCGTTTGTTGTTGGATATTTATTTTTAGCTAAGTAGCTTCACCCCGGAAAAACAAAAAGACCGCCGGGTTTTCACCCGACGGTCTCGTGGATTTCTCC
>JAEMRY010000030.1 GCA_016463105.1 Ilumatobacteraceae bacterium
AATCAACCAGACGATTAAGGACATTCCCAATGACAAGTAAATCCAACAAATTACGTGCACAAAAAGCATTGTTGCGCAAACCAAAGAAGCGCTCAAATGTAGTAGTTACAGAAAAGATTGGCTTTGTTGACTACAAAGATGTCAATTTGTTGCAACGATTTATGTCAGATCGTTCAAAGTTGCGTGCACGTCGAATGAACGGCAACAGCGTTCAACTTCAGCGTGATATCGCAACGGCTGTCAAGAATGCGCGTGAGATGGCACTCTTGCCATACACGAAGCGAGTTTCAGCAACACGCGCACCACGTGAGCGTGGCGAATACGGTTCTGATGACCGAGATCGTGATCGAGATCGCGGCCCACGTCGTCCTCGCCGTGACGATTCGTCATCTGGCGGTTCTTCATCGCGCTCATCGGCACCGACTGCACAAACAGTAGAAGTATCACCAAATATCACCGCTGAAATCTCAACTGATGCCAGCACACAAGGGGCAACATCATGAAAATTCTTCTTCGCTCCGATGTCAAAGGTGTAGGTCGCCGTGGCGACATTGTGAATGTTTCAGCAGGTCACGCACGCAACTTTTTGTTGCCAAATGATCTCGGAGTTGTTGCAAATGATGGCACGGTCGCCCAGGCCGACATTATGCGCAAGGCTCAAGAACTCAAAGCTGCAACAGACCGCGAGTCTGCACGCAGTCTTGCAACTGCACTAGCAACCAAGGTGATCACAATCTCGGCTAAGGCCGGCAATGAGGGTCGTTTGTTTGGTTCAATCACGGCTGCCGAAATTGTTAAAGCAGTCTTTGATCAAGCTGGCATAACTATTGATCGCAAGCATGTGCAACTCGACGAACCATTGCGTCAACTTGGCGAACATGTTGTTGTTGCTGAATTATTTGCCGATGTTTTAGTAAATCTGTCACTAAACGTTGTCGCTAAATAGCGTCAATTTTTAGTCGCTCTTTCCCTGCTTGTTTTAGGTTTATCCACATGAAAGTTACTTTTTCTATGGATACCTCTGTATTCAGTTACGCACTAAAGCTTTTAGCGTCACTGATTTCCACTGGTTATCCACAGAATAATCACAGGGTTATTCCCCTAGCAATCAACAGGCAAACGCAGGCATTGTGTAGTCATGTCTATTGCTGAGTTCCCGCGTGGCGATCGGTCTGCTTCTCAACAGCGCCAGACAAATCGAATTCCGCCGCACAGTATTGAAGCAGAAGCATCGTTGCTTGGTGCGATGTTGTTATCTCAAGAAGCAGTTGGTGTTGCTTTCGAACGCGGAGTGAGATCAGAAGAGTTTTATAAACCTGCGCACCAACATATTTATGATGCGATTCGTTCTCTTAACACTGCTGGTGAACCTGTTGATCCGATCACAGTTGGTGAAGAATTGCGACGCAATAGTTTGCTAGACGGCATTGGTGGCATCGATGCTTTATTGACATTACAAAACACAACACCCGCAATTACTAGTGCTGATCGCTACGCAAAAATTGTGCGCGAGACTGCGTCATTGCGTCGTTTATTAACTGTTGCATCAGAAATTGCCGAGATTGCATATAGCGGGCCCGAAGATGTGGCCAAAGCAATTGATGATTCAGAATCTAAAGTTTTTGATGTTTCTGAAAGCAATATTGGTGATAGTTCGCAACCGCTTAAATACCTTGTCGAAAATGCAATGGAGAAATTAGAAGATCGAGCCAACAATAAAGAGTTAGTGACTGGCACCGCCACAGGTTTGGCTGGTCTAGATAAAATTTTGCTTGGTTTGCAACCGGGCACGCTAAATATTCTTGGCGCGCGACCTGCAATGGGCAAGTCGGCTCTCGCACTTGGTATTGCCGTTCACGTTGCGCGTTCATCTGGCAAGCCAGTGTTGTTCTTCTCGCTCGAAATGGGCAGTGCCGAACTTGTTCAGAGAATTTTGGCGAGTGAAGCAGGTGTTGATTCAGCAGTTTTGCGCAGTGGTCGACCAACACCAAATGACTGGACAAAAATTGGGCACGCAGTTGGTCGTTTAGATGTGCCATTAATTATTGATGACAGCCCAGGCACTTCAGTTGGTGCGATTCGAGCCAAAGCCCGTCGAACCCTTAGTCGTCAAGGCGATCTTTCGCTGATTGTTATTGACTATTTACAACTGATGGGTGGCGATGGTCGACCAGAGAATCGTCAACTTGAAGTTAGTGAAATCAGTCGAAAATTAAAATTATTGGCTCGCGAATTTAAAATTCCAATTTTGGCTTTGAGTCAGTTAAGTCGTGGTTTAGAGTCACGCACAGATAAACGACCAACACTCTCAGACTTGCGTGAATCTGGCGCACTCGAGCAAGACGCCGACGTGGTGATGTTTCTTTATCGCGACGAAGTTTATAATCCTGACAACAAAGACGAGATTGGTGCAGCCGAATTAAATATTTCAAAGCATCGTGCTGGCCCACTGGGCAAGGTTCGCTTGGCGTGGCTGGCGGCTTACACTCGTTTCGAAAACTTCGCAACAGATACAAATTCGAACTAGTAACTGTTATTAATTACCTCATCGGAAATTCATAATGTTTCTTGGTGATGATCTGCTGGCGTGGATGGTGATCGCACTTGGTGGTGCAATGTGCGCTGGCAATGTTGCTGCGCTAATTCGTCCACCTAAAAAGCATCGTGACCAAAATGATTTAGCAAAGGCGCCTGTTGTGCGCAGTTTGGTGATGGCCACAATTGGTGGCTTCGCCGCCTTGTGGGCACTTGTTAGTTTGCTCTGAAATAAATACCGAACTAGTAACTAGTTACCAGTCGTTAGTTCGTCGAGATTCTTTTTTCTTGCTGGCATGGCGCTTGCCTTCAAGGCGGCGTTTAACCGATGCCCGAGTCGGCTTTGATTTTCGCCGATCTGGTGTGGGTGGCTTTGCAGCATTATCAATTATTTCTTTAAGTTGCGTCAAACAAAATTGACGATTGCGCCATTGGCTACGACTGGTTTGATTAGTTACACGTACTTTTATTGAGAGCGCAGTTGTCACTCGCCGAACTAAAACTTCTGGCCCAGTGATCTCATTAATCGCAACGGTCAAAGTCGCCTTCGACGATGTTTTATTTATATGTTGTCCACCTGCCCCACCCGAGCGGGCAAAACTCCATTGCAAAGCAGCGCTTGGTACGACTAAGCCGCTGGTAGTTCGCAGATCTTCGTCAGGTTTCACTTTGGCAAGTCTTGCCCAAGTTTTGAGCGGGTGACGGGAATCGGACCCGCGTATTCAGCTTGGGAAGCTGATGTTCTACCACTGAACTACACCCGCAGTGCTGCAATTGAGCGTACCAACGCTTGTTTGAAGCCAAAATTTCACTCTGGCTAAGAATTCACTAGGGTTTCCTCGTTGTGATTCTGTCTGACCGAACTATTCGAGAGGCTTTGGCCCAAAAGCGGATCGTGATCGACCCGTTAGATGAGTCATGTATTCAACCTTCATCGATTGATGTCAAGGTCTCAAATTTATTTCGTGTGTTTCGCAATCACACCGCAAGCACAATCGATGTAAAACGTGATCTCACCGAACTGACAGAGTTAGTTGAGATTCCGTTTGATGGCGTGTTCATGTTGCACCCGGGCGAATTTGTACTTGGTTCGACTCTTGAAAGAATCGGGCTTGCTAATGATCTCGTCGGACGCGTTGAAGGCAAAAGTTCTTTGGGTCGTCTCGGTTTGTTGATTCACTCAACTGCTGGTTTTATTGACGCAGGTTTTGATGGTCACATCACTCTTGAATTATCAAATGTTGCGAATTTGCCGATCACGATTTATCCGTCGATGAAAATTGGACAAGTTAGTTTCATGACGATGACGACACCAGCTGACAAGCCGTATGGTTCAGGCGCGAAGGGCTCAAAATATCAAGGCCAGCGCGGACCAACGCCGAGTCAGTACTTCAAAAACTTCGAATAGTTAACTAAAGCTCTGCGAACTTGTCGCACTGTTAGACACAGCGAGCGGTGCAGATTGATTTGCAATTGAACGTTCGCCATTTTCGAGAGCATCAAGCAAGTGAATTGCGATGTCACCAACTTTGATTTGCGATTCGTCTTTGCCGGCGCCTTTGACGCCGTCGTCAAGCATGATGTAACAAAATGGGCATGCCGTAGCGATGCGAGTTGCCCCAGTGGCGATCGCTTCACGAGCACGCTCATCATTTACTTTCGTCCCGATGTCTTCTTCCATCCACATTCTGGCGCCACCTGCGCCACAGCACATGCCTTTAGTGCCGTTACGTGGCATTTCGACAATTTCGATTCCTTTAATTGATCCGACAACTTTTCGTGGGGCGATGTAAACATCGTTGTGTCGACCGAGATAACACGAATCGTGATAAGTGATGCGCTCTTCGAGTGTGGCGTTAGTTACGTCAAGCTTTCCAGATTCAATTAAGTCTTCAAGCAACTGTGAGTGATGGATCACTTCGTAATTGCCACCAAGTTGCGGGTATTCGTTTTTTAGAGTGTTGAAACAGTGCGGGCATTGAGTAATAATTTTTTGCACGCCCATCGTGTTGAGCATCTCGACGTTTGGCATCGCCAACATTTGAAATAAGTATTCGTTGCCACTGCGTCGCGCGCTGTCTCCAGTGCACATTTCGCTTGGTCCAAGAATTGCAACATCAATACCCGCCCGCTTGAGCAACTTTGCCATTGACTGTGTTACTTTTTTATTTTTGTCGTCGAAACTTCCGGCACAGCCAACCCAATAAAGATATTCACTTGCGAACGGTGCACCTGGGTCGAGTATTTGTACGTCTAAATCTTTGGCCCACTCACCGCGATCGGTTTGGCTCATCCCCCATGGGTTGCCTTGATTCTCCATTGCGCGGTAGGCGTTGCCCAATTGTGCAGGAAAGTTACTTTCCATTAGCGACAAATATCTGCGCATATCGAGAATCTTGTCGAGAATCTCGATATTTACTGGGCAGATTTCATCGCATGCTTTGCAACTCGTGCATGACCAAATTTCTTCGGCAGTGATTCGCTCAAACAATAAGTTCGCACCAATTTTAATTTCAGCATCAGCACTTAGAGGTGGAGATACTTTGCCACCCGGAGCGTGTGCCGCAGTTGCCGCCATTACTTCGCCACTCTTGAGAATAATTTCTCGCGGATCAAGTGGCTTGCCTGTGGCATGGGCAGGGCAGACACTTGTGCAACGACCGCACATTGTGCACGCGTCGAGATCAAGCAACTGCTTCCAAGTAAATTCTTCGATCACATGTACGCCAAATGATTCAAGAGAAGTTTCGGTGAGGTTTGGCATCGCCTTCATCGCACCCTTTGGGCGCTCGCGATCTTTGAGATACATATTTAACGGGGATGTGAACATGTGGCGCAACATCGTGATCGGCAGAATCGCCAAGAACACAATGAATGTCAATACGTGCGCCACCCACCAGCCTTGGTGCCAAGTTGTCAGTGTCTGTGCGCTTGCACCGTTGACAAGTTGAGCCAACGGATAACCAACAACGCTCCAGCGCTCATGATCAAGGTTGACACCAGCAGCTTGACCTTGGGCGATGCGAAACATCTCTGCACCAAAACCAGTTACACCAATCGCTAATAACACGCCAAGAATTAGGGCGTGCTCTGCTTTGGTTTTAATTCGAATCCGATAAGGGCGCTGAATGTATCTTCGAATAATTGCCCATACGACTCCACCCGTGAAAACCAAGCCAGCAACATCTCCGGTTAACGCGTAACCCCGATAAACATCGCCATGCAAAAATTTGAGTGCTTCAGGCATCTGGTGATCAATTTCTAAAACTGTTGTTACACCCAGCAGAACAAGAAAACCAAAATAAATCATTGAATGCATTAAGCCAGCAGCGCTGTCTCGCAACAGTGTGCGCATGTAAACACCCGAGCGATAGTCAGCCAATCGACGCTTGACATTTTTCGTAGTTGTCTTGCGCTTGTCTGGTGCACCGCGCTCCCAGTTTCGAATGCGATCAGCGAACCGCAATGATCCCCAAATCAACATCATCGGAATCACCGTGTAGAAAGCAACTTGCAACGCAGTCGGTATGCCACCGAACACTTCACGGTGAATTAGCGAAGTACTTTTCGAGCCGGTCAACTGCGGAATGATGCCCGAGATCATCGTGAATGTACCGATGCCCACACCAAAGGCGATTGAGAGTTGGTATGGCTTAAAACGTTTTGTTACTGGTGCATCAGTTGACATGTTTGAGTTTGGTTTCTCTCGTGAGATTGACGAATCTCAGACTACTTTTCTTAGCCGAAATACGCGCGATCCAGATCGCGAATACGCATGGCTAGTGCCCCAAGCAATTTGTGTGTTAGTGCAGGAACTTTGTCGATCACGCGAAGAAAGTTGCCGCGACTAATAACAAGAACTTGGCATTCGGTATCACAAGTAACCGTTGCAGTTCGTGGCCCGTGATCAAGCAGAGACAACTCACCGACTACTGAGCCCGTGCTCAATGTGGCAACTTTTTTTCCACCACGTTTGACCGTGGCCTTACCACTCAAAATAATAAATGCCTCTTTGCCGGCCTCACCTTGTTTCGTCAATGTCGTGCCTTTGGCTAGGGATACGCGGTCACCAGCTTTAGCGATTCGCTCGAGATCTTTAGAAGAACACGAAGAAAATAACGGGGAATATCTCAGATGTTTTAACGAATTTTTGATGTCAGCCATACCTCACATATTAGTGACTATTAGCGACTAACTCTCTTGCTTTGGTCGGCGACGGCTTGCGTAGCTTTGGCGATTTCAATTGGGTCACCGAGATATTCAACAGTGGCAATAGTCATCTCAGCGGAGAATTGATATTTTCTTGGCACGCCAGTCGGAATATTGAATTCGGCGATCTGCTCTGGGCTCATCTTTTCAAGGTGCATTACCAATGCTCGTAATGAGTTGCCGTGTGCAGTTATCAGAACGTTCTTATTTGCCGTTAATTCAGGCAGAACTTGCGCGTTAAAAAACGGCACGACACGGGCAACGACATCTTTTAGACATTCGGTGCTTGGCAAATCGCTGGATGCAATGTGTTGGTATCGCGAATCATTGCGTGGGTGTTCTGGACTCGTCATCTCAACTGGTGGCGGGGCAATGTCGTAGCTACGTCGCCAAAGGTTTGTTTGCTCTTGCCCGTATTTTTCGGTTGTCGCCTTTTTATCTAAACCTTGCAGTGCGCCGTAGTGCCGTTCGTTAAGTAGCCAGTTCTGACGAACTTCAATTTGGCTTTGTCCCAGTGCCGCAAGTGCAAGACGATTTGTCTCAATCGCCCGAGTCAAAAGCGAAGTGAAAACTAAATCAAATGTGATGCCAGCTTGCTTTAAAGTTTGTCCAGCCTGCGTGGCTTCGTGCTCCCCTTTTGCAGTTAGTGCGACGTCGTGCCAACCCGTAAACAAGTTCAATTCGTTCCAAGTGCTTTGACCGTGGCGGAGCAACACAAGCAAGCCCGTCATTGATGCCTCACGCCCTAAATCGTATGCGCAAAAACACTGTAACAATGGATGTATGGCTTTGAGCAACGCAGCAAGTTTTGACGTCGTCGTCGTTGGTTCAGCCAACCTTGATCTTGTTGCACGCACAGCGCGTTTACCAAAACCTGGTGAAACCGTAACTGGTTCACATTTTTTTGAATCGTGCGGTGGCAAAGGAGTGAACCAAGCAATTGCGGCGGCACGTGCGGGCGCAAAAACTGCATTTATCGGCGCGCTTGGCAACGATCATGCTGGCGAAACGTTGCTCGCAGCGCTGAACAACGATCATGTCGACACATCTGCTGTGCGCAGAGTTGCCGCACCAACTGGACGAGCATTAATTGGTGTTAGCGATGACGGCGAGAATTCAATCATTGTTATTCCTGGTGCCAACCACGCGATCACAATTGATGATCTCGAAAAAAATAAATCAATAATTTCTCAAGCCAAAGTTTTATTATGTCAACTTGAAGTAAAGCTCGAAGTTGTACAACGAGCATTTGAACTTGCGGGATCATCAACCGTGCGAATTTTGAATCCCGCGCCGGCACAAGTTCTTGCACGCGAATTACTTTCACGAGTTGATGTGATCATCCCTAATGAACATGAAGTAAATCTTTTAGGTGGCACTGCCGAGTTATTGGCCCAAGGTGTTAAAACGGTTGTAGTTACGCAAGGAGCAAAGGGTGCGTTATTGGTCAACCCAGACGGGGCCACGCAGGTTGATCCGTTTAAAGTGACGCCGATCGACTCAACTGGGGCTGGCGATGCGTTTTGTGGGATGTTGGCTGCTCGCCTGGCTGTTGGCGAAAGTATGCACAATTCATTGCGTGCGGCGGTGATTTCGGGGGCTTTGGCGACAACTATTGAGGGTGCAGTGCCTTCATTACCCATATGGAGTATGGTTCAGAGCAAACTTGAGTCGTAGCGACTAAGGTTTCATACCTAAAAGGTTGTGAAGTCTAAAAAATGGTCTTATCGTGCTCTGTGCTTGCCGAAACCCCCTTCGGCAGGCGGTTATTTAGTTCAAACCAAACGGAGATAAAAAATGTCAAAAGCAGTCGGTATCGACCTCGGTACAACCAACTCAGTTGTCTGTGTTCTTGAAGCAGGCCAGCCAGTAGTCGTGCCAAACTCAGAAGGTTCACGCACTACCCCATCGGTTGTCGCTTTCTCAAAAAGTGGAGACGTATTAGTCGGCGAAGTTGCCAAGCGTCAAGCGATCACTAACACTGAGCGAACATTTCGCAGCATCAAACGACACATGGGTTCAAATTGGACTTCAGCAGATATTGACGGCAAGAAATATACGCCACAAGAAATTAGTGCTCGCACTTTGATGAAACTAAAGCGCGATGCTGAGGCATATCTCGGCACATCAGTGACTCAAGCAGTTATCACTGTGCCTGCATATTTTGATGACGCACAGCGCACTGCAACAAAAGAAGCTGGTCAAATTGCCGGACTTGAAGTTTTGCGAATCATTAACGAGCCAACAGCGGCAGCTTTGGCGTACGGACTTGAAAAGGGCAGTGAAGACGAAACGATTCTCGTGTTCGACTTGGGCGGCGGAACCTTCGACGTCAGTGTTCTTGAAATCGGTGACGGCGTGTTTGAAGTTAAGAGCACACACGGCGACACGCACTTGGGCGGTGACGACTGGGACCAAAAAGTAATCGACTGGTTGGTCAAAGAATTTAAATCAGCACACGCTGTCGACCTCGGCACCGACCGCATGGCGTTGCAACGACTCAAAGAAGCTGCAGAAAAAGCAAAAATTGAGTTGTCACAAGTTCAACAAACACAAATCAATTTGCCGTTCATCACTGCAACCCCGAATGGCCCGTTGCATCTTGATGTGTCGTTGTCTCGTTCAAAGTTCCAAGAAATGACAAATGATTTAC
Source organism: Ilumatobacteraceae bacterium (assembly GCA_016463105.1). Lineage (GTDB taxonomy): Bacteria > Actinomycetota > Acidimicrobiia > Acidimicrobiales > Ilumatobacteraceae > BACL27. Next base: position 9,398 of record JAEMRY010000030.1, read on the forward strand.
TTGAGCGTTGCCGCAAGCCGTTCGAGCAAGCGATCACAGACGCCGGCATCACGAAAAGTCAGATCAAGCATGTAATTTTGGTCGGCGGTTCAACACGTATGCCTGCTGTGCTCGACCTAATTCAGTCGATGACCGGCAAAGAGCCAAACCGTTCGGTTAACCCAGACGAAGTAGTTGCTGCAGGTGCAGCAATTCAGGCTGGTGTTTTGCGCGGTGATGTCAAAGACGTGTTGCTACTCGACGTAACACCATTGTCGCTGGGTATTGAAACAAAGGGTGGCGTGATGACCAAACTCATCGAGCGCAACACAACAATTCCGACTCGACGCACTGAAGTGTTCTCAACAGCAGAAGACATGCAGCCGTCAGTAGAGATTCACGTGTTGCAAGGCGAGCGCGAGATGGCCAGTTACAACAAGACTTTAGGCAAGTTCCAACTTGTTGATCTGCCGCCAGCCCCGCGAGGCATTCCGCAGATTGAAGTGACATTCGATATTGACGCCAACGGCATTGTGCATGTATCTGCAAAAGATCGCGGCACGAATAAAGAACAGTCAATGACGATTACTGGTCAGTCTTCGTTGTCGAAAGATGACATTAGCAAGATGGTCAAAGATGCTGAAGCACACGCCGAAGAAGACAAGAAGCGTCGCGAAGAGGCTGAAGTTCGTAACAATGCCGATTCGCTTGTGTATCAAACCGAAAAAGTTTTGCGCGAGCAGGGCGAGAAGCTCACACCAGAAGACAAGACCGCAGTTGAAGGGCCGCTCGCAGATTTGCGTGCAGCACTTAATGGCAGCGATACAGACACAATCAAAAACGCAACTGAAAAGTTGATGGCCGAAAGCCAGGCTTTCAGCCAGAAACTTTACGAAGCAGCATCGCGTGACACGAACGCTGCTGGCACGTCTGCTTCTGGTCAAGAAACTAACGCAAGCGATTCAGACATCGTTGATGCTGAAATCGTTGACGAGAAATAATTTCGAGTCTTAAATCTTTATGACTGATGAAAAAGCAGAAGTGCCCAGCGAAGAGCTGAGCGTTGAAGCACTCGTCGAACAACTGATAACCGAGCGCGACGAATTCAAAGACATGGCCTTGCGTGTGCAAGCAGAGTTTGAGAATTATCGCAAGCGCTCGGCTGCACAGTTGATTGATGAGTCTGATCGCAATTCTGGTCGCCTTGTTGAGGGCTTGCTAGCAGTGCTTGATGCCTGCGAAGCCGCGATTGCCCACGACATGGCTGGCATCGAACCGATTTTTAGTTCGATGTTGACTGCCTTACAAAAACAGGGTCTTGAAGTTCTAGATCTTGTCGATACGGTTTTTGATCCGAGTGTTGCTGACGCCGTTGTGCATGAGCCCGCCGACGCAGATGACGATGAAACCAAGATTGTCGAAGTGTTACGCACCGGCTATCGCTGGAAAGGCCGAGTTCTTCGTGCCGCAATGGTGAAAGTCAAGGGATAATCCAGGTTTCGTGCAATGACTGCACAGCGTGATTGGTTCGAAAAAGATTATTACGCCGTGCTCGGCGTTGCCAAAGATGCAACCGATAAAGAGATAACAAAGACGTATCGAAAATTAGCGAGAAAATATCATCCCGATACGAATCCAAATAATACTTCGGCAGAAGAAAAATTTAAAGATATTTCTGCTGCTTACGACGTTCTTGGTGACGAATCTCGTCGCAAAGAATACGACGAAGTGCGTCGAGCGGGGCCATCTGCATTTGGCATGAACGGCGCTCGTGGCGCTGGACACGGTGGTTTTAGTGGCGGTCAACCATTTGACATGGGTGGCACCGACATCAGCGACTTGATTAGTCAAATGTTTGGCGGTGGCGGTGGGCGAGGGCGCGGTGGTGTTGATCCACGACGCGGCACCGACTTAGAGGCTTCACTTGACATTAGTTTTGTAGACGCAGTCACTGGCACGACAACTTCATTGCGTTTATCAACCGACGGTGAATCTAAACCTCGCGAAGTAAACGTGAGAATACCCGCAGGTGTTGACAATGGTCAGCGAATTCGCATTAAAGGTCGTGGCGAACCTGGTCGTAGTGGTGCCCCAGCGGGTGACTTGCTGTTGACCTGCAATGTTGCAGCACATCATCTATTTGGTCGTGAAGGCAAAAACCTGACAGTGCAGTTGCCGATCACTTTTACCGAGGCGGCACTCGGTGCGAACATTGAAGTGCCAACGCTCGATGGTTCAACAGTTACTTTGCGCCTCAAAGCCGGAACTCAAGCCGGCTCAAGACATCGTGTTAAGGGCAAGGGCATAAACGCCAACGGCGACTCTGGCGATTTAATCGTCAGCGTTGAAGTAGTTGTACCAAAAGATTTGACCGACAAACAAAAAAAACTTTTGCAACAATTTGACGACATCTGTGATGAGTCACCTCGTAGTCATTTATTTAGTTCATCAACAAAAACTACAAAAAATCAAAAAGATTAAGGAGCAAAATGAAATACGAAACTCAAGCCGTTTATGTGATCTCAGTTGCCGCTGAGCTTGCTGGCATGCATCCACAAACATTGAGAATTTATGAGCGCCGTGGGTTAGTTCAACCAGCGCGTACAGCCGGCGGCAAACAGCGTCGTTACAGCAACGCAGATATCGCTCAGTTGTTGCGCATTTCTGAATTGACAGAACTTGGCATGAACCTTGAAGGTATTCGCCAAGTGATGGCACTTGAGATTCAGGTTGCACAACTCAAACAAGCAGTGGCACAGTTGCAAAATCAATTAGAGCGGGCGCTGTCGAACACGCAAACTAAATATGGACTTGTGCCATTGAATCAAACGACAATGTTCTTTGGTCGCAACTCCAGCATTCGCGATGAGGAGCGCTGAATTGCAGCGACTAGACTTTTACCACGTCCCTAGAGTTCAATCTAAATAGGAGCGTTTGATGCCTGTAACTGTCGTCGTTGGAACCCAATGGGGAGACGAAGGCAAGGCAAAAATAATTGATTTACTTGCTGACTCGCATCAAATCGTCGCTCGTTATCAAGGTGGACACAATGCTGGACACACAGTTGTTGTCGGTGACCAAAAATATGCGCTGCAACTTGTACCTAGTGGCGTTTTTTACGAGCACGTCACTCCAATAATTGGTAATGGCGTAGTTGTTGATCTGCCGACTTTGTTTAACGAAATTGACACTCTTGAATCACGCGGAATCTCATGTGAGAGATTAAAAGTTTCGAGTCTTGCTCATTTAATTTTTCCGTGGCATCAAGCCCATGATGCAATCAGTGAATTCAATCTTGGCGAGAACAAGATCGGCACAACTCTTAAAGGAATTGGTCCGGCATATGCCGACAAAGCCCGACGCGTTGGTATTCGTGTTGGAGATGTGCGCGACCCAAAGCGGTTTAGCGAACTTGTACGTGAGCGAGCAGTCGCAGAACAGAAAGTTTTGACCGCCCTTGGTTCTGAAAAACTTGATATTGACGCAATCGTGACGCGCTTTATTGATCTCGGCGCACGCCTTTTGCCATATGTTGCTGACACCGTAAATCTGTTGCATAATTCGCTAGATCGCAACGAACAAGTTTTACTTGAAGGCGCTCAAGCAACATTTTTAGATGTTGATCATGGCACTTATCCATTCGTGACTTCTTCTAATCCAACTGCTGGCGGAGCGTGTGCCGGATCTGGCCTTGGGCCCCGCGATATCACCCGCATTGTTGGCATCGCTAAGGCGTACACAACAAGAGTTGGTAGCGGACCGTTTCCATCAGAACTGATTGGTGCTCTTGGTGACAAGATTGTGGATATTGGCCACGAATTTGGAACCGTTACGGGTCGTCGTCGTCGACCAGGTTGGCTAGATCTTGTGATGTTGCGCCACGCAGTGCGTTTAAATTCATTGACAGAAATTGCTCTGACGAAACTTGATGTCTTGGATACATTCGAAACAGTGCGAGTATGCATTGGGTATGAAATGAACGGCAAACTACTTTCTGGGTATCCAGATAATCCAGAATTACTTAGCGCTGTGACACCGCAATACGTAGATATTCAAGGTTGGAAGACAGATGTGCGCAAGGTGCGAAAATTTAGTGATCTTCCAACACAAGCTCGAACTCTTGTTGAACTCGTCGAAAAACATGTCGGTGTGCCAGTAACAATGATCGGCGTTGGCCCAGAACGAAATGAATGTGTCGTGCGAACATGATCGAGCGCTACAGCCTGCCTGAAATGTCAGAAATATTTTCGGATGAATCCAAGTTTCGTCGATATTTAGAAATCGAATTACTCGCAACGTCAGCACATAGTGAACTTGGCATTGTGCCACGAGATCACGCACAAGTTTGTCGTGACCGAGCACCAAAAATTGATAGTGAATTTGTTTCAGCCGTAAGTGAGCGTGAACGCGTAACCGATCATGATGTTGCTGCATTTGTGGATGTCGTTCAACAACGCATCGGCATGCCAGCAGGCGCATGGATTCACCACGGGCTTACTAGTTCTGATGTTGTTGACACTGCTTGGTGTTGGATGTTGCGTGACGCCGCAGTATTGATTGATCGCGCACTCGTAGATTTCTATGAGGTGGTCGTATTGCTTGCAGAAAAACATCGCAACACCGTAATGATTGGACGCACGCACGGTATTCATGCTGAGCCGACAACATTTGGAGCAAAAGTTGCATTGTGGGCATTACAACTGCGCCGTGATCGTGAACGTCTGGCCACAGCCACACAAAGAATTGGTGTTTGTAAATTGTCTGGGGCAGTAGGCACCTATTCGAATATTGATCCACAGATCGAACTGAGTGTTGCAAAAGCGCTCGGGTTAACGCCGGTGCCAGCAACTCAAGTGATCGCTCGCGATCGCCACGCCGAATATTTGTGGGCTTGCGCAAGCATTGGCACCACGATCGAGACGATTGCAGTTGAGTTGCGTCATTTGCAGCGCACAGAAGTTAATGAAGTGCGCGAAGGTTTTGCGGCTGGCCAAAAAGGTAGTTCTGCAATGCCACATAAGCGCAATCCAATTTCGTCTGAAACTTTGACAGGTTTGTCGCGTGTTTTGCGTGCCAATCTTCAAGTTGGGTTGCAAGACGTTGCTTTGTGGCACGAACGCGACATCTCTCACTCGTCGGCCGAAAGAATCGTGTTGCCTGACTCGTCAATGCTTGCGTATTACATGTTGCGTCGGGCCACAAAACTAATGACAAATCTAGAAGTTGACTCTGCACGAATGATTAAAAACCTAAATTCGAGTCACGGCGTCATATTTTCACAGTCTGTATTGCTGGCACTTGTTGCTTCTGCAATGTCACGAGATGACGCCTATCGATTAGTTCAAGAACTTGCAGCACGTGCAATAACTGAGTCATGTCAGTTTCGTGAACTTCTTGCGGCCGATAACAGAATTACTTTGTCAGCAAAACAATTAGATGAGATCTTTGATCTAGAAAAGTCTGTCAAACATACGAACCGTGTGTTTGACGCTCTTGCTTCGGCACAGTCTTAACGCAGAGTTGCTAGCAATGTCGACACTGCCTGCACTCGACCCAGCAAGAGATGCATTACGCAAACATATTTTGCAACATTCACTCAAGACGGGTTCGTTCACACTTAAGTCAGGTCGCACCAGTAATTGGTTTTTAGATTCAAAACAAACCGCTTGTCGAAGCGATGGCATTTTGCTCGTCAGCGATGTTGCCCTAGCGATGTTGCCGAGCGATATTGATGCAATCGGTGGCCTAACGATGGGCGCAGACCCAGTTGCGTTCGGTATTGCTGCAGTTGCCGCAACTCGCGGTCGAGCGCTGCGCAGTTTTAGCGTGCGCAAAGAATCCAAAGATCACGGAGTAACTGGTCGAATCGCTGGTGCATTACAACCAGGCGACCGAGTGGCAATTGTTGAAGACACAGTTACTCGAGGCACCTCATTGTTTGAAGCAGTTGAAGTTGTGCGAGAGTTTGGTGCAATTCCAGTTTTTATTACTGTGATTGTTGATCGCGGTGGCACTTGTGAAGCAATGGCTGCTCAGGCGAAAATCACTTACCAACCGATGTTGACTGCACTCGACCTCGGTTACGAATACGGATCGTAAAAC
>JAEMRY010000095.1 GCA_016463105.1 Ilumatobacteraceae bacterium
TGCAAAGTGAAAGACCCACGCGACATTATTCTTCGGCCAGTTGTTAGCGAGAAAAGTTATTCGTTGATTGACAAAGGCACATACACATTTGAAGTACACCAAGATGCAACAAAGCCAGAGATTCGCGATGCTGTGCAATCAATTTGGGGCGTCAAAGTTGTTCGTGTAAACACAATCAACCGTCCCGGCAAGCGTCGCATCACTCGCGGCACTAACCGCATTGGTGTTCGTGATGGATCGAAGCGCGCAATTGTCACTTTGGAAGCGGGAAACCAAATCCCGTTGTTCGAGAACTGATCAAGTAAGGACCGACTCAAGATGCCAATTCGCAAACGCCGCCCGACGAGCCCAGGCCGTCGATTTCAGACAGTCTCTGACTTCAGTGAAGTCACCAAGACAACACCAGAAAAGTCGTTGTTAGCACCAAAGCCATCACGCGGTGGTCGCAACTCTGCTGGTCGAATTACATCACGTCACCAAGGTGGCGGACACAAACAGCAATATCGCATGGTCGACTTCAAGCGCGGCAAAGATGAGTGTGGCGCGAAAGTTGCTGCTATCGAATATGACCCGAACCGCACTTGTCGAATTGCATTGTTGCACTACAACGACGGAACAAAGGCGTACATTCTTGCGCCAAAAGGTCTTGAAGTTGGTGCGCGCGTTGAGAGTGGCCCGAAAGCCGACATTGTTGTTGGTAACGCGTTGCCACTTCGTTACATGCCAGTAGGCACAACAGTTCACAACATTGAAATGCGTCCTGGTCAAGGCGGAAAAATTGCCCGCTCTGCAGGTATGGCAGTTCAGCTTGTTGCAAAAGAAGGTTTGTACGCAACATTGCGTATGCCATCAAGCGAAATGCGTCGTGTTCCAATCGATTGTCGTGCAACTGTTGGCGAAATCGGAAACTCAGAGCACGAACAAATCAAAATTGGTAAAGCCGGTCGCAACCGTTGGAAGGGCGTTCGCCCACAATCACGCGGTGTTGTAATGAACCCAGTTGACCACCCACTCGGTGGTGGCGAAGGAAAGACCTCTGGTGGACGTCCACCAGTTTCTCCATGGGGTAAACCAGAGCGTCGTACTCGCAACAAGAATAAGTCGTCGCAACAAATGATTGTTCGTCGTCGTCGATCCGGAAAGGCACGAGGTTAAATAATGTCACGCAGTCTTAAAAAAGGTCCATTCGTTGACGAGCATCTTCTCAAGAAATTAGATGCAATGAACGCAAGTGGCGACCGTAAGGTAATCAAAACTTGGTCACGTCGCAGCACAATTATCCCCGACATGCTTGGCCACACATTTGCTGTGCATGACGGTCGCAAACACGTACCGGTGTACATCAGCGAATCAATGGTTGGACACAAACTCGGCGAGTTCTCACCAACGCGAACATTTAAGTTTCACCAAAGCCAAGAAAAAGCAGCCGCAGCAGCAGCCGCCGCCGCTGGTCCGTCAGGCAAGCCGTGACCGGTCCAAAATTAAACGAAGCCACACGAGTGGCCGGACTGTCAAGTGGATTTCGCGCTTCGACTCGTTTCGCTCGCTTGTCGCCGTCAAAAGTTCGCGTTGTATTAAATCTTGTTCGCGGAATGGACGTTAAGTCGGCTGACGACTTATTGCGTCTCACTGACCGTGATTCAGCGCACATCGTTCGCAAATTGCTGGCTTCAGCGATTGCTAATGCAACAAATAATTTTGAGCAAAATGCCGAAGAGCTTTACATCAAGGCATGTTTCGCCGATGCTGGTCCAACGCTCAAGCGTTTCCGTCCACGCGCTAAAGGAAGCTCTGCTGCGATTTTCAAGCGCACCAGTCACATCACAATCATCGTTGACAAACTAAGCGATGCGGCACTTGCATTGCGCGAAACACAAAGCGAATCACGCGGTGGGGCAGAGTCTGCTCGTCGTCGCGATCGCGTCGAAGCAAGTCGTGCACGTTCACAAAAATCAAAAGAAGCAACAGCAGATGCAGACGCTTCAGTTGATGCCGAAACACAAACAGCGACGGAGAAGTAAATGGGCCAAAAGATTAATCCTTACGGCTTTCGCCTCGGTGTAACCACCGATTGGAAGAGCAAGTGGTTCAGCACAAAGGACTACAAGGCGTACCTCACCGAAGACTGGAAGATTCGCGACTATCTCAAGGTGCAACTTTCTGATGCTGCTGTTAGCCGCATCGAAATTGAGCGCACACGTGACAAACTTCGAATCGATGTGCACACTGCACGTCCAGGAATCGTCATCGGTCGCAAAGGTCAAAAGGCTGAAGAGCTTCGCGCAGGATTAACAAAACTCACCGGCAACAATAAAGTGCAATTGAACATCACAGAAATTCGTGATGCAGAACTTGACGCAGCACTTGTTGCTCAAGGTGTTGCAGATCAACTTGTAAACCGAATTGCTTTCCGTCGCGCAATGAAGCGCGCAGTTCAGAACGCACAGAAGCAAGGCGTGCAAGGTATTCGTGTTCAGTGTTCAGGTCGTCTCGGTGGAGCAGAAATGTGCCGTCGCGAGTGGTATCGCGAGGGTCGAGTTCCTCTACACACACTTCGTGCCAACATCGATTACGGATTCCGTGAAGCCGCTACTACTTCGGGTCGTATCGGGATCAAAGTTTGGTTGTACAAAGGTGAGATTCTTCCGTACAAATCGCAGACCGATGATCGCATTACCCGTGAAGCCGCAATGGCTGCTGGCGAAACATCGGGTCACTCTGATGCAGCGCGAAAAGTTGTTACTTCAGCCGGACCAAAAGTTGCTGACATCGAAGACGTCGCATTGGTGCCATTGGTCAAAGAAGCCGATCCAGAGTTCGAGCGCTTGTTGGACGAAGAAGAAGATATTCAACGTCGAAGTCACGACAGCCACGAAACACCTCATTTCAAGCGAGAGGCATAATTCGTTATGTTAGAACCACGCAAAGTTAAACACCGCAAACAACATCGCGGTCGCATGACCGGTGTCTCGAAGGGCGCCAACGAACTTGCTTTCGGTGAGTACGGCATTCAAGCCCTTGAACCAGGTTGGATTACCGCACGCCAAATTGAAGCATCACGTATTGCTATGACTCGTCATATTAAGCGTGGCGGAAAAGTTTGGATCAACGTATTTCCTGACAAGTCTGTTACGAAAAAGCCTGCCGAAACTCGCATGGGTTCTGGCAAAGGTAACCCAGAGTTGTGGGTAGCAGTAGTTAAGCCAGGACGTGTGTTGTTCGAATTGTCATACCCAACTGCAGCAACTGCACACCAGGCTCTTAACCGTGCGGCGCAAAAGTTGCCGATCAAGACCCGCATCATTTCTCGAAACGAGGCGATCTGATATGACACGTGAACTAACTGAACTTCGTGAAATGGATCTCGCAACACTTGTTGAAGAGTTGCGCGCGACAAAACAAGAAGCACTCAATTTGCGTTTCCGTAATGCAACTGGTCAATTAGATGACACAGCAGCAATCACGAAAGCGCGTCGTCAAATCGCTCGAATCAGCATGTTGATTCGTGAGCGCGAAATTGTTGCTGCAGAAGCTGCAGGGAAGTGAGCAAGATCATGAGCGATACAACTAACCCAGAAGCAACACCAGAGCGCAACCTTCGCAAATCGCGAGAGGGCGTTGTCGTGTCGAACAAAATGAACAAGACGATTGTTATTGCAATCGTTGAGCGCATCCGTCACCAAAAGTACGAGAAGTTCATCACGCGTACAAAAAAGCTTTATGCCCATGACGAGACAAACAGTGCACAAATTGGTGACCGAGTTCGTGTCATGGAGACCCGTCCGTTGTCAAAGTTGAAGCGTTGGCGCGTCATTGAAATTTTGGAGCGTGCAAAGTGATTCAACAAGAAACCCGTCTTCGCGTCGCTGATAACAGTGGCGCCCGTGAAGTTCTCGTGATCAAGGTGCTCGGCGGTACACGCCGTCGTTATGCATCTATCGGCGACGTCTTTATCGGAACAGTCAAAGATGCAATTCCTGGCGCTGCAGTTAAAAAGGGCGAAGTTGTGCGTTGCGTAGTTGTGCGTGTTGCAAAAGAGAAGCGCCGTCCAGACGGCAGCTACATCAAGTTCGACGAAAATGCTGCTGTGTTGATCAAAGATGATCTCACTCCACG
>JAEMRY010000031.1:0-2314 GCA_016463105.1 Ilumatobacteraceae bacterium
GCACCTATGTGGGGCACACCAGACATGGTTTCAAAACTCGAACATGTTCTTGTGCGCACACCAACAACAGTTGGCAACTTTGTCGCCGATGCACAGTGGCGCGAACCAGATCGTGACGCGCTTGTGCCTGAGCATTGCGAATTCGTAGATTTGCTTAGCAAACTCGGCTGCACGGTGCATACGGCTCAAGCAGTCGACGGATTAGTTGACGCCGTTTACATGCACGACCCGATGATCATGACACCGCACGGTGCGATCTTGTTGCAGATGGGCAAACGCATTCGCCAACTTGAGCCGGCACAAATCCGCAAAGATCTTGAAAAACTAAACGTAACTATTCTTGGCGAACTAACTGGCTCGGCAATCGCCGATGGTGGCGACAAAGTTTGGCTTGATGCAAAAACTTTATTAATTGGTCACGGCTATCGCACCAACGGTGAAGGCATTTCGCAAATCAGAAATATGCTCTCACCGTTCGAAGTTGAGGTTCACGCTTTTGATCTTCCACACTTTCAAGGGCCTGATGCTGTGTTGCACTTGATGTCGGTGCTTTCACCAATCAGCCACTCGCGCGCGGTTGTCTACGAACCGCTTGCTCCGGTGCGGCTGCTTGAATTTCTGAAGTCTCGAAAAATTAGTTGGCTAACTGTTAATGACACAGAGGTACATACTCAAGGTGCAAATATTTTGACTATCGAGCCAGACGTTGTAGTTCTCGCCGCCGGCAACCCAGAGATTGAAGGCAAGTTGCGTGAGTCTGGCGTGACAGTTCATATTTTTAATGGCGCCAATGTTGCTGTCAAAGGTGATGGCGGGCCTACTTGTTTGACTGCGCCGCTTTCGCGCAAATAAAAGCCCGCCTTACTAGCGCAGGTGTGCGATTTCGTTTAGCGAAGCAATCGACCGTAAACCGTTTTGTGCCGCAATCACTCGATGAATTGATGTGTATTGCGGATAGAAAAACCCGCGCTCTGTTTCTAATCCTAAAATGTGCGCCAAATATTGATTGATCACACCACCATGGCACGTGATGACGATTCGTTGAGATGGATGTAGTGCAATCAACTTCTCAATACTTGTAACTACTCGACTGCGAAACTCGTCGAGAGTGTCAGACTCTGAATCCCATTCGCCTGCCACAAGTTTGTGCCAACGATCGTCGTTTGCGGCGCGTAATTCTTCAATCGGAATATATTCATTTGAAAGTCGATCAAATTCTGCAACATCATCGATAACTGAAATCGGCAAATTTATAGTTTTTGCGAGTGGTTCAGCCGTTTGCATCGCGCGTTTCATCGGGCTTGAATAAATTGCATCAATTGACTCGGTTGCCAAATACTTTGCTAGGCGTGCAGATTGATCGTGCCCCTCAGCAGAAAGTTCAGGGTCTGCGGGGCCTTCAGCAACTTCGCGACGTATCGGCAAACCGTGCCGAACAAGAACTAACTCCATTTATCTAAATTAGATTATGCAGATCTAGTTCGTTCAACGCTCGCTCAAATCGCGAATTCATTGTTGTCACTAATGCCCGAGAACGCGGCTCATTCAAATCCATTCCACGACAAGCCACAACTGGGTACACAAGGCAGAACAAAGCGGTACCCCGATATTGCAACCACAGATGTTCACGATTGATGTCAGTCACACCATTTAGGCGAAGACCTTCTATCCAGCGATTAAACAATTCTTGCTCATACTTACTTGCATCATCAGAGGTCAGGCTCTGTGTTATGAAATATGCAAGATCATATGCTCCAGTCCCAGAACCGATTAATTGAAAATCAATTAATACGAATTCATTCTTGCTATTGAACATCATGTTGTCGGCGCGAAAGTCTCCATGCGCCAAAGTTGATGGGCCATCCATCATTGATGACATCAGCCGGGCGATTTGTGGAGCAAATTTGTCACCAATTTTTCTAATTGCCTGAGACACATCTAATTCTTTTGTAATTTTCTCCCAGCCTTCAGCAAACACAATCGGCAAAATTGCAGGATAAATCGGATCACTAAATGGCATTGTTGTGCCTTCAGCAGCGAGTGCTTCGCCTTTGCCCCACCACTTCGCATGAATTTTTGCGAGTGCATCAATCGCAATCCGCGCATCATCGATAGAAATTCCGAGAGTTTGATCAATTATTCGCATGCCAGAAAGATCTTCTATCACCATTGCAAATTTGCTTGTCTCTAAATTCACATCGCCATAATAAGAGCGGGGCGTAATTACTGGGCACTCTTTGGCTAGAGATTTATAAAATAGAACTTCACGAATGTACATTCGCAAAATTGAAGAAGTGAAAACTGCAGCCTCATC
>JAEMRY010000031.1:2414-15250 GCA_016463105.1 Ilumatobacteraceae bacterium
GAACTTCACGAATGTACATTCGCAAAATTGAAGAAGTGAAAACTGCAGCCTCATCGAGCGCAGGCAATTTCACGATCACACTCGCAGGGCAATTGTTGCCGGTTAATTTTGCGCGATACACCGCACTTGCAACACCTACTCCGACACCGATGATGCCGATGTCGGCAGTTTTGATATCAAGTCCAGTTGCCTCAGCCAACCATTGAGCATTTACATCATTAATTGAATCTGGTATTACAACAGCCATCACATCCCCCAATGTTCTGATTGCTCTTAATCTAGTCCACTCATCACAGACATGTCATATCGCAAGAAACATCTTCGGCAACCAAAAGCGAACCAAGTCCTCAATGTCCTAAATGTCTTAAATGTCTTAAGGGCAGTAGGTCTTGCCTTTTGTTTTGAATTTTTTTACTTTCGCCAGTTGTGATGTTGTCGTACCGGTGAAAGATTTCAAGTCAACATCACAAAAAATGGCATCAGTCAAATTAGCGCCCTCAAGATTCGCGCCTGTCATCACTGCAGCCGTGAAATCAACACCTGAGAGGTTTGCGCCGACGAAATTAACGCTTGTTAAATCAGCACGAATAAATAACGACTTAGCCAGATTTGCACCAGCAAAACTCGCACCAGTCAAAGTAGCGACACTGAAGTTCTGAAAATCTAGTTGTAACCGAGAAAAATCAACGCCGACGAGGTTGGCATATTGACACTGCGTGAACTTGATGCACAGCGTGTCGAGCACGGTTGTCGTCGTCGGTGGCAAAGTCGTAGTTGTAGTTGTTGTTGTAGATGTTGTAGTAGTTGTTGTTTCCTCTTCGACAGAAGAAACATCGGTGACTTCAACGATTGAAGACTCTGTCACTTCTGGCACATTCGAAGTTTCGGTGGCATATTGTGACGCTGATTGCGTACCGCAGCCAGCAACTGCCACAAGTAAAGCGATTGCTTGAATTTTGGCTAGTTTCACGCCTTTAACCTTAGTAGCGCATGGCTTGCAAAAAAGTGAGGCACACTATATAGAGATGCAAACAACACTTAACTTAATTTTCGTTGCCGCCAAGAAGACCGAAGAAGCAACTGGGTTCACGAGATTTCTAACACCACCAGTTATTTCGGTGCTGATAATTGTTGGCTGTTTTATTTTCACCCGAATTTCGTATGCAATATTAAGCGTCACGGTTCGACGAATTTCTGATCGAAGTCCATCAAACGCCGCAAATTGGTGGCGAAATAGTGTTCGAAGAGTCGGTGCCGAAACAGTTGAAGGTGGCGAGCATCGAAGGCGACAACGAATTGATGCAGCGACACGAATGTTGCACCACTTCATCAGTCTCGCCGCTTGGATTATCTCGCTGATCGCGATATTCAACGTATTAAATCTGAATGCGGCCTTTTTTCTTTCTAGCGCCGGATTCTTAGGCGCGGGGCTTGCCGTTGGCGGCCAACATCGCGTTAATGATTACTTAACCGGCCTTGCGGTGTTGTTAGAAGATCGATACGGCGTTGGAGACGAGATTGAAGCAGAACTTGGTTGGCAAAAACCTGTGCATGGATTTGTTGAACATGTTGGCATGGTTACAACACGACTTCGTGACGGTGTTAGCACAGTGCATATTCCGCACAGTCAGTTGGCCAGTGTGCGCAATTTAAGTCAAGAGCCAGTTACAACAAAACTTGAAATGAATATTTTATCAAGTAATGCAAGTGCCAACACTGTTTCTAATACGATGCGCAACTTGGCGGGCACTAAAGGTCTGACGACAGTGTTGTTCGTAGACGACATCGAAGCCGCTGGAGAAGGTGACAGAGTCGAACTCAACGTTCGCACATCTCGCCCACTTTCAGAGCACCAGCGCGAACTGCTTGTTCAGCGGGCTTCAGAAGTTCTCTCAAAAGATAAGTGACAATTGATTTTGCGGCGACTAATTGTTTTAGTCGTCACTATTTTAAGTGTTCATAACTCAATCGCTCTAGCAGCAGGCGCTGACTCAGATAATCCGAGTGCACAAAAGTATGTCTTTCCTTTTTCAAAAGTGCCTGTCACTTATTCTCATGATCATTTGCAATATCCCGCAGCCGATGTTCACGGCTGTTTCGCCCGCGTTCTCGCACCAACAGCAGGGATCGTGTTTGATGTTAAGGCGAAAGACCTATGGGATGAAAAAATCGATGCTCCCGGAACTCGCGGTGGTCTAACAATCACAATTCACGGCAAAGATCGTGTTCGGTACTTCTTTGCTCATCTTGGACGTGTAAAAGTCAAACCCGGAGATCAAGTTGAACCGGGTCAATGGATCGGTGTGATGGGCTCTTCGGGAAACGCCCGGATCACAAAGTGTCATACACATCTCGGCATGTCTCGTATCTGTCCACAAAGTGAATACAAAGTTCTGCAAGGTGAAATCTGGCCATGGAAATTCTTGGATGCTTGGCGCAAAGGCATCAACAAATCTCCAGTTGCAGCAAAAAATAGGATCATTAAAGAATCACCACAAGCATGTGAATTGGCTGCCGCCCAAGACTGAACGTCACTAGTCGTAGTAATCTGCCTATCGTGAAGCCGAACGTACTGCTAATTACTCTTGACCAATTTCGCGGTGACTGCTTATCGAGTGCGGGCCATAAAGTTATTCGCACACCAAACCTTGATGAACTCGCACGCAATGGTGTGCGTTTAGCCAATCACTACAGCCAAGCAGCACCATGTTCGCCAGGCCGTGCAAGTTTGTACACCGGCTTGTATCAAATGAATCATCGAGTCTGCGCGAACGGCACACCACTTGATGACCGATTCGACAATGTTGCGCGGCTGGCTTCTCGTAATGATTATGCGCCAGTAATTTTTGGATATACCGACCAAGGCGTTGATCCACGCACAACTACTTCGCCAAACGATGAACGACTTTCTAGTTATCAACATGTACTGCCTGGGTTTGACCGAATATTAAATCTTTCTGAACCGTATCCGCCCTGGATCGAGAATCTAAAAAAACATGGCTACGACATCGGAAATGACTACAACGAAACACTTCGCACTGAACCGGATCGTCACGAAGACCTAAGCATCTCAACTTTTCTTACGGATGAGTTTTTCTCATGGCTCACAAAACGTGATGAGACAACTCATGATTCATGGTTTGTGCATTTGAGTTATTTGCGTCCGCATCCGCCTTATGCGGCCGCTGGCAAATGGTCAAAAGAATATTCGGCTGATGAAGTTGATATGCCGATTCAACCTTCTGAAACTCGGCACCCATTTCATGAGGCAGTGATGCACACTGGTGGTAACGCGGCACCAAAAACCGAAACTGAACTTCGCGAAATGCGCGCCCAGTATTACGGGATGATCGGCGAAGTCGACTTTCAAGTCGGCCGCATCTGCAATGAACTTCGCGTGCGCAAAGAATGGGATAACACGCTGATAGTTATTACGGCAGACCATGGAGACCAACTCGGTGACCACGGGCTGAAAGACAAACTTGGTTTTTTCGAAAGTAGCTATCACATCATCGGAATTATTCGCGATCCAAAAAATCCAAATGCGCACGGCAGCGTTGTCAATGAGTTCACTGAGAATGTTGACATCATGCCGACGATTGCCGAAGCAATTGCGGCTCCAGTTCCACTGCAGTGTGATGGAATGCCGTTAGGCCAATTTTTGCGTGGCGAAAAGCCTGAGCGCTGGCGCACTGGTGCGTCTTACGAGTTCGACTGGCGACACATATATATAGACGACAATCCAATGGGCGCCGCAAAAAACTGGCCGCACGATGGTCGACTTGAACGACAACATTTGGCGGTGCGGCGCAACTCTGACTGCGCATACGTGCAATTCGGCGACGGCAGTTGGTTGGCATTTGATTTAGCCAGTGATCCAACATGGCGAACAACGATTGATGACCCAGCAAAAGTTTTACCGATTGCACAAGAAATGTTGTTGTGGCGTTCACACCACACCGAACGCACTCTCACCGGAATGTTGCTCGAAAATGGTGGAGTTGGACGATGGCCGACAGGGGTTTCGTGGCGCAATCAAAAATAAGTCGAATAACTCTTGCAACTTTGCCAACACCGCTTGAGTCGGGCGGCAAACTTCAGAGTGGCGCAAATTTGTGGGTTAAGCGCGATGATTTAACTGGACTAGGCGTCGGTGGCAATAAGGCTCGCAAACTTGAATTTCTTTGCGGTGAAGCACTTGACAACAACGCGACTTGTTTAGTAACTGTTGGCGCCGCGCAATCTAACCACTGCCGAATGACCGCGGCGGCGGGTGCACGACTCAATTTGCCGACACATCTTGTCTTGTCAGGCGTGAAACCAAAGCAACTTGAAGGCAACCAAATGCTCTCAGCGATGTTCGGTGCGACTTTGCACCACACAGGTCTTGACGCAAATGATTGGGCAAATCTTGAATCTGAGCGTGCCAAATTAACTGAAGAACTCGTTTGCAGTGGGCACCGACCTCATTCGATACCAATTGGGGGAAGCACTGCGGTGGGCGCGATCGGATACGCAGTCGCCTTTGATGAAATTATTGCGCAATGTAATTTAGAGAATTTTGTTGCTGATGCAATTGTGTTTACAACTTCAAGTGGCGGCACACACGCCGGACTTATTGCTGGATTAGTGCGCGCCCGCGCTAACAATCCGCAAAAACAACTACCAAAAATAATCGGCATCGGTGTCGCAAAAGGTGTTGCGCTTAGTGCAAGTCGTGTTGCCGAATTAGCAAATCAAACTCTGGCACTACTCAAAGAATCGGCACGCACAAGTCAACAAGACATAATTATTGATGCCAACTACATGGGCAGCGACTACGCAGTGCCGACGAAGGCTGCATCCGATGCAGCAATTTGGGCAGCGCATCGCGGTGCATGGGTGCTTGACCCTGTCTATAGTGCGAAAGGTTTTTCAGGGTTGCTCGGCCTTGATGCGAACGCTGAATTCGGCGAGAATTCAAATATTGTTTTTATTCATACGGGCGGTCTGCCTTCACTGTTCGTCGCGCACTAGTTTCGAATTATGCCAATCCAAAGATTTGACGAACATTTGACGGCTCCGTGGCCAAATGGTAAAGGCACGAGTTACGAAATCGCCAGCCAAACACCTGGAGTTGCCGGCTGGACATGGCGCGTGGCGATTGCGCCAGTTCTTGAAGACTGCGATTTTTCTCACTTTGAAAATGTGCATCGACAATTGTTAATTATTTCTGGTGGTGAAATGATTCTAAATGTCGGAGGCGAAACTGTTGTTTGCAAACCTGGCGAAGTCGCGGTTTTCGCTGGCGATATTGCGACAACAGCAACACTTGTTGACGGACCAATTGTTGATTTGAACTTGATGACAGTGCGCGGCAAAGCATCTGGAGTTATGACTCACATCACTCGCCCAGGCTTACTGGCTAAAGCCGAAATGCTCGTTGCCGTGTCAGATACGGCCGAAATCTCAGTAGACGGTGAAAGATTTTCTTTGCAGCACCAAGATGCATTTCTAGATGCCAACAAAAATCAAATCACACTTATCTCAGGCACAATTGCCCATATAACCCTCGCATAACTATTGATTGCTGAATTATGAGAGCAAGCGCTATATCGGTGAGAATATAGAACATGAGTGGTCCAAGAGTTGTACGGTCACCACGAGGCACTGAGTTAAGTTGTGCGAACTGGCAAATTGAAGCGCCCTATCGAATGCTTCAAAATAATTTAGATCCAGAAGTTGCTGAGCGACCAGATGATCTTGTTGTTTACGGTGGCACAGGTCGAGCCGCGCGAAGTTGGGACGCATTTGATGCGATGATGCGCACAATGCAGACATTAAAACCAGACGAGACAATGCTTGTGCAGTCCGGCAAACCTGTCGGTGTATTTCGCACGCACGAGTGGGCGCCCCGAGTATTACTCGCCAACTCGAATCTCGTCGGCGATTGGGCAACTTGGGACGAGTTCAGACGACTCGAGAACATGGGCCTAACGATGTATGGCCAGATGACTGCTGGATCGTGGATATACATCGGCACACAAGGAATCTTGCAAGGTACATACGAATGTTTCGCCGAAATCGCCCGACGCAAGTTCAAAGGAACACTTGCTGGCACAATCACGCTCACTGCCGGACTTGGCGGCATGGGTGGCGCTCAACCACTTGCGATCACGATGAATGACGGTGTCGCCCTATGCATTGATGTCGACCCAACTCGGGTGCAACGCCGAGTTGAAACTCGTTACCTAGATGAAGTCGCAGATTCACTCGAAGACGCAGTCTCACGTTGTGAAGCTGCGAAAAAAGCGCGCAAGAAACTTTCTGTCGGTGTTGTCGGCAATGCCGCTGACATGTTTCCAAAACTTTTGGCACAAGGTTTCATCGCAGACATTGTCACAGATCAAACAAGTGCCCATGATCCAATGAGCTACGTTCCTAATGATTTGACTATTGAAGCTGCAGAAAAACTTCGCACGACAAACCCAGCGCATTACATCGACCGTTCGCGAGCAGCGATGGCTGCGCATTGTGCCGCAATGGTCGGGTTTCTAGACGCTGGTTCAGAAGTTTTTGACTACGGCAACTCTTTGCGGCGCGAAGCACAACTCGGCGGCTACGACCGTGCATTTGATTATCCGGGCTTCTTACCCGCATATATTCGTCCATTATTTTGTGAAGGCAAAGGTCCATTCAGATGGGTTGCGCTCTCTGGTGACCCTGCCGACATTGCGGCAACCGATCGTGCCGTGCTCGAAGAATTTCCTGAAGATGAATCACTCGCAAAATGGATGCGGCTTGCCAGCGAACAAGTTGCGTTTCAAGGATTGCCTGCGCGAATTTGTTGGCTCGGTTATGGCGAGCGTCATCGACTCGGATTGCGCTTCAATGAAATGGTTAAGCGCGGCGAACTAAAAGCCCCGATCGTGATTGGTCGAGATCATTTAGATTCTGGATCCGTTGCTTCTCCATATCGAGAAACAGAAGCAATGCTCGATGGTTCAGATGCAATTGCCGACTGGCCGTTGCTCAATGCACTCGTCAACACGGCGAGCGGAGCAACTTGGGTCAGCATTCATCACGGCGGCGGAGTTGGTATCGGTCGCAGCATTCATGCAGGCATGGTTTGCGTTGCCGACGGAACAGATCTCGCGAGCGAAAAACTTTCACGAGTACTTGTTAGTGATCCAGGAATGGGAGTCATTCGCCATGCCGATGCTGGTTACGAATCGGCGATCAAAGTTGCAGATGAACGCGGTGTGCGATTGCCGATGCGTGAGCAATGAGTTCGGTCCACGCTCAATACGCCTGGCTCGGTGGCGAATCTTGCGCCACAAATGTTCGTATCACGATAAATAACGGATTAATTTCGGCGATCGAAACCAACTCTGCGCGTAGCGCCGATGATCTACGAGTATCAGGTGTTTTAATGCCAGGTTTTGTGAATACTCATAGCCATGCTTTTCATCGAGCACTACGTGGGCGCACACATTCTGGTCTTGGAGATTTTTGGGCGTGGCGCACGCTGATGTATCAAGTTGCCAACCGACTGACTCCAGAAAATTATCTCGCGCTTGCCACTGCAGTGTTCAGCGAAATGACACTTGCTGGTATTACGAGAGTTGGCGAATTTCACTATGTGCACCATCAGCCAAACGGCAAACCATACGACGACCCAAACGAAATGGGCAAAGTAATTATCGAAGCCGCAAAGCGTGCGGGCTTAAAGTTGACATTGCTTGACGTCGCATATCTTCATGGCGGACTAAATGGCGAGCAACTTCGAGATGAACAACAAAGATTCAACGATTCATCTATCGAAAAGTGGCTCCAGCGTGTCGAAGCTCTCGGTAAAGGCGACGCTATGCACACGATTGGTCTTGCCCCACACAGTGTGCGTGCTGTGCACGAAACTGAACTCGCACAAATCGCCAAATATCGCAACAACCGTGTCGTACACATTCATGTTTCTGAACAGCCAGCAGAAAATGATGCGTGTCGCAACGCAACAGGTCGAACACCAACACAGTTATTGAGCGACGCCCAACTGCTTGGCTCGTTCATGACCGCTGTTCATGCAACACACTTAGACGCCAGCGATATCTCCCTACTTGGCAGCAGTAAAACTTTCTCTTGCTTTTGTCCGACGACAGAACGCGATCTCGCTGACGGCATTGGTCCATCTCAGCAACTAGTCAGTGCTGGCTCATCACTTTGTCTTGGTACTGATTCGCATGCAGTGATCGACATGTTCGAAGAAGCTCGCGCAGTTGAAATGCATCAGCGACTCATCACAAATAAACGAGGCGTGCACCGCAGTAGCGAACTTCTTGCAGCCGCTACTCTGCACGGTGCGAGTTCGCTCGGCACTAAAAATCATGGTCTTGTCGTCGGCGCCCCTGCTGACTTCATCGCAATTGCAATAGATTCGGTTCGTCTGGCGACATTTGACGCCGAAAATGGTGCCGCACACCTCGTTTATAGCGCCACGAGTTCAGACGTCAGTGATGTCTGGGTTGGCGGCGAACAAGTCGTCAGCAATCGAACGCACCAGTTAATACCAAATATTACAGAGTCTTTGCGCACTGCGATTGCCGCGGTGCTCTAATTACACTTACTTCACTATGACTATTCTTCCAATTGCCACCATCGGACATCCAGAATTGCGAATTCGTGCCAGCGAAGTCGACCCAAAAGAAATTAAGTCTTCAGAAATCCAAACATTTATTGACGACTTGGTTGAAACAATGCGTCATGCCAATGGCGCAGGTCTGGCTGCAACACAAGTGCTTCGACATCAAAGAATCTGCGCAGTCGAAGTTAATAACAATCCCCGATATCCATATAAGCCACAAGTGCCGTTGACTATTCTGATTAACCCAGTTCTCACGCCACTTGATGACGACATGTTCGAAAATAATGAGGGCTGTCTGTCTGTGCCGGGTTTTCGTGGCAATGTTTGGCGGTACACGTCAATTCGAGTTGAAGCACTCGACCGCAACGGAAACAAAATCGACGAAATAATCCGCGGCATGACTGCGTGCACATATCAACACGAAGTTGATCACCTTGACGGTCTTTTGTTTATGGACAAAGTCGAAGACACAAGCACGCTTGCAACTTGGGATTCGTTTGACAAATACAAGCACCACGACTTTGTCATCAGAGTGAAGGAACTTGTCGCAAAGTTTGGTTCGTAGTGCTTGCAATCACCGGTATCGGCACGTTAGTTACGAACGATGCAAGTCTTGAGCGAGGCAAACTCGGATTAGTCAAAGATGCGGCACTTGTTGTTGGTGACGACAACAAGATTGCTTGGACGGGTGAATCAATAAATCTGCCGCGCGAATTTGCAAACAATGCAATTCATGTCGGTGGTCGAGCGATTATTCCTGGGTTTGTTGATAGTCACACGCATTTGGTTTTTGGCGGCGACCGAGCAACAGAATTTGAAGCGCGAATGTCGGGCAAGACATACACGGCTGGAGGAATTCGCACGACGATGGCCGCGACTCGTGCTTCTACAAACGATGTGCTCGTTGCTAATGCACGACGGCTTGCAAGCGAAGCGTTGCACACGGGCACAACGACACTAGAAACTAAATCAGGTTATGGTCTCTCAGTTCTAGATGAGACTCGCTCACTGCAAGTCGCGACTTCAATTACTTCGGAGACAACTTTTCTTGGGGCACATGTTGTGCCACCAGAGTCAACGATCGACGAATACGTAAATCTTGTTTGCGGCGAGATGCTCACCCAATGTGCACCAAACGCAAAGTGGATCGACGTGTTCTGTGATCACGGTGCATTTGACGTCGACCATGCTCAAGCTATTCTAAGTGCGGGCGCACACGCAGGGCTTGGGCTGCGAATTCATGCCAATCAGTTGCAACATGGTGGCGGTGTGCAACTCGGTGTTGAGATGGGCGTTGCATCTTGCGACCATTGCACACACCTCAGTGACGCTGATGTCTCCGCGCTGGCTGACACAAAAGGCAAAACCGTCGCCACACTCTTGCCAACTGCAGAATTGTGCACCCGAGCCAAGTTTCCTGATGCACGACGATTGCTTGATGCCGGGGTCACTGTTGCGCTTGCCTCAGATTGCAATCCTGGATCTTCGTATACGACATCGATGCCACTGGTGATTTCGCTGGCTGTCTTGAACATGAATATGACTTGCGATGAAGCACTCTGGTCAGCAACTGCGGGTGGCGCTGCTGCATTACGGCGCACAGATATCGGTGCCTTACATGTTGGTGCGCAAGCCGACTTCGCACTGCTCAATTCACCAAGCCATATTCACCTTGCCTATCGTCCAGGCGTAAAACTCGTTGATGCAGTTGTACGACAAGGCAAGTGCGTTGCCGGTTCTCTGGCATAAAATAACTTCGTGCCTAATTCGAGCAAAACATTTCTTAAATCACCAGGAGACTGGCGAACACTAATTGTTGCTGTTGCGGTTTACTGCGGTTGGTTCGCAACAATTTTCTCTCATAAACAGTTGCCATGGTGGGCAACTTTCGCGCTCCTCACTTGGTTCGGTGCTTGGCACTTAAGCCTGCAACATGAACTCGTACACGGACATCCGTTTCGCAATCCAAGACTCAACGCTGCGCTCGGTTCATTGTCGGTAACTATTTGGGTTCCGTTCTTGTCTTTTAAGCGCGATCACATCTCACATCACAACACGACTCTCACTCATCCACAACTAGACACCGAAAGTTACTATTCGATGCCAGAAAAATGGCAGAATTCAAATTGGTTTTTGAAATCGATCTACTGGGCAAATCTCACTCTTGCGTTTCGCTTAACTGTGTGGTCAGTGTTTAGTGCTGTGCAATATTTTGTTGCCGATGCATGGCGTGCAGTTCGTAATATCTCGAACGCCAGAAGTGCTTGGATGCTGCACATACCCGGAATCGTCGCCGTAATTTTTATCGTCACTCGCCTTGCTGATATGTCAATGCTTGAGTATCTCATCGGCGGAGTTTTTGGTTCTCACTCGCTAAATATGATGCGCTCATTTGCTGAACACAAAACTCTCGGCGAAGACTCAACGCGCACTGCGATGATTGACGCCGGACGCATCATGAGCCTTTTAATGCTCAACAACAATCTGCACATCGCCCACCATGACGAGCCATCTACTCCGTGGTATCAAGTACCGCAGGTTGCGGCGCGATTAAACGCCTACGAGCGCGCCGAAAAAATTGATGCCCTGTATCGCGGCGGATACGGCGAAATTATTCGACGATTTACATTTCGCCCATATGATCAGCCAGTATTTGGTCAATCGGTGGTCGTATTTTCGCAACAATCAACAGCCAACTAGAGTTCGGTCGTGAATAACGCCCCAGTTTTGGTCAATACTTCTGGTCTTGATCGTGACTCGGTTATCAATGTGGCGCGCAATAACGCTGAAGTTAAAATCACACAAAGTGCTCTAGATGCTTTGGCGCGATCAAGCAAGATCGTTGAAGACTTGGCCAAATCAGATCAGCCTGTGTACGGCATCTCAACTGGTTTCGGCGCACTCGCCACAAAACATATTGCACCCGAAGATCGAATCGCATTGCAACAATCTCTAATTCGTTCACATGCAGCCGGCATGGGTCAGGTTGTCGAGCCAGAAGTAGTGCGTGCGATGCAACTTCTACGTCTGCGCACACTATGTAGTGGCGCAACCGGTGTCCGGCCGGTAGTCGCCGAAACAATCGCAGCAATGTTGAACGCCTCAATTACGCCAGTCGTTTATGAATACGGCTCACTTGGCTGTAGTGGAGATCTTGCACCTCTGTCACATTGCGCACTCGCGATGATGGGCGAAGGTGAAGTCTTCGACAAATCTGCGAACCGTCGACCAGCACTTGAAGTACTCAAAGAAAACAACATCAAACCAATCGTGTTGCGCGAAAAAGAAGGTCTCGCCTTAATCAACGGCACCGACGGAATGCTCGGCATGTTGCTACTGGCAATCACTGATCTCAACGAACTTTGCACTCTTGCCGACATCGCAACTGCGTTAAGCGTTGAAGCGCTACTCGGCACAGATCAAGTTTTTGCCCCAGAAATGCACGAACCTTTGCGTGCACACCCTGGACAAATCGCAAGTGCCGCGAATATTTTCGGTTTATTGAAGAATTCTCCGCTAGTTGCATCACATCGTGAAGACGACACCCGTGTGCAAGATGCATATTCGTTGCGTTGTGCGCCGCAAGTAAACGGTGCAGTTCGTGACACGATCACGCACGCGCTAAATGTGGCGCAACGAGAACTCGCGGCGATGATTGACAATCCAGTTATTACGAGTTCTGGTGAAATTCGTTCAAATGGCAACTTTCACGGTGCGCCAATTGGTTATGTGTTGGATTTTCTCGCGATTGCTGCTTGCGATCTCGGGTCGATGAGCGAACGCCGCACCGATCGAATGCTCGACACAAATCGTTCAATGGGATTGCCTGCATTTTTAGCGTTCAACGCTGGTGTTGAT
This sequence comes from Ilumatobacteraceae bacterium, assembly GCA_016463105.1. Taxonomy (GTDB): domain Bacteria; phylum Actinomycetota; class Acidimicrobiia; order Acidimicrobiales; family Ilumatobacteraceae; genus BACL27. Next base: position 14,890 of record JAEMRY010000031.1, read on the forward strand.
TCTGGTTTGATGATCGCCCAATACACGCAAGCCAGCATGGTTTCAGAAAATAAACGACTTGCAGTGCCAGCGAGTGTTGATTCAATTCCAACTAGTGCGATGCAAGAAGATCACGTTTCAATGGGATGGAGTGCCGGGCGAAAGTTGCGACTCGTCGTCAACAACCTGCGCCGAATCGTGGCGATTGAAATTCTCTCTGCAACTCGAGCGCTTGATATGCGCCAGCCGCTTAAATCTTCCCCAGCATTGACAAAGGTGTGTGCCGAAGTTCGTAAAGTTGTTGACTCACCAGGACCCGACCGCATTCTTTCTGAAGAAATGGCACGAGTTGAGATTCTGTGTGCATCTGGCCAAATACGTA
>JAEMRY010000096.1 GCA_016463105.1 Ilumatobacteraceae bacterium
ACTGTCGCGCTTCAAAACTTCTTCACGCGTGTCGCATCCGTTGCCATCAAGATCTGCCCAGTGGATAAATAAACTGCGCTTGTAACCAGTTTTATATTCGTTCTCGACTTTGATATTTGACAAAACAGATCTGGCGTCTGCGTCTGCAAATTTTCGTTGTATAACTTGGGTATTTTGCAGATCAGAACCCGCAGCACTAACAAGGCTCGCAGTCGAAATTACGACGACAAGTGCAACACCATTTGCCGCAATGCGCCAGTTCACTTAGTTCAGCGTACCGCTATGCACTGTTCACGCTTTTCAAAACTTGTACCTCGTCGCTGATGTCGATGAAAATGCATTCTCCAGGGCAGACTTCGGCGGCGCGCAAAACACTTTGGCGATCGCGGGGCGCAACGCGAGCAAGGCTTCCTGCTCCGCCTGGATCATTCATAGGCACACCCAACTCGGCGACATATGCGATGCCGTCTTCAAGCAATTTGAACGCATCAGCACAATGGTCTTCGCACAGACCATCGCCAGTGCAGAGATCTTGATCAATCCAAACTCGCATTGGTTTAGGTTACTTAGTCAAGACAGCAACTGCCAGCAACGTGATCAGAAGCACATTGCGAAAAACATCCAGCCAACTCATTGGGCGTTGCGATGTTGCACCAAAACATGAACATGGCAGTCGTTCTGGGTCGCGCAACCGCACGAGCAACAAAATTGTGAAAGCGCTCAACAACAACATGCCAGCGATCACAGTTTGCATGAACCACCAGCCACCAACCAGCAAAACCGCCAAAGCAATTTCGGCAAGCGGCACCAACACGACAAACGGGTCAGGCGCCCCAAGTGCACGGGCTTGAAATGTCCAATTATTGAACGTGGCGAATTTCGCAACACCGGCATAAACAAAAACAGCCGCAACGGCGACGGCAAAAACAAAACTCACTTCAATGACGAAGTCCCTGCAACTGCACCTCTAAAAAACACCATCGCATTTTCGGCGCCAGCGACAGCCTCAAGATTTTGCACCCGACCGACGATAAATAAATGATCACCAACTTGCGAACTCGATTCAATTGTGCAGTCGATATATGCAAGTGCGCCCGCAATTTTTGGAGAACCACTGGCCGCCGGCGTCCACTTCACACCGTCGAAACGGCCATCAGTTTCTTTTGCGAATCGCCAACACAACTCACCTTGATTTTCTGCCAGCACATTCGCACAGAAAGAACCCGACGCAGCGATTGCCGGCCACGTTTTTGATTTCAAACCTTGAAAAAAACCAACCAGCGGCGGATCAAGTGATATCGACACGAATGAACCGATCGTCACACCTTGAGGCTCGCCTGATTGATCAATACCAGAAACTATTGCTACACCTGTTGGAAAGTTGCCCAACACTTGACGAAACTCTTTGCTATCAAATGATGCGTTCATTAATTACGAGACTACGGCAGAAACCTCAACCGACATTTCATCGGCCGCAGCAAACACCTGAAAACCCCGATTTTGCGCAATACCGGCAAGGCGGCTGGCAATCACATCTAGAGCATCATCGGTGCGCGACGGATCGTGGTGAAATAACGCCAAGCGCTTAGCCGAAGTTGTTTCGGCGACCCACATTGCAAATTCAATCGTTGAATGTCCCCAATTTGATTTGGTCACAAACTCTGCCGGAGTAAATTGCGAATCATGAATCAATAAATCTGTATTTTGACAAAGTTGTCGCGCGCCTGTTGTCAACGAAAATTCTCCATCAGGCTGCTGATGATCCGAAAGATATGTCACTGCAGTGTTGTTGGCAGTCACCCGAAACCCAAGTGTCGGGCCAGTGTGAGGCACGAAGCGACTCATCACTCTTGTCGCACCGATTGAGAAATCATCGTCGCCAATCTCATGAAAATTAATCGTTGCATCAAACTCACTTAAACAAATCGGAAACGTGGGCGGACAAATTTTTGTCATAAATACATCACGCACTGAGACGCCATCGGTTTGTTTCGGCGCATAAATATCAAGCACAGTGTCGGGATGCCGCAACGACTCAAAAAATGGCAGACCCTGCAGGTGGTCCCAATGCAAATGAGTTAGCAAACACGCACCGATAAATGGCTTTGGTCCAGAATTAACTTTTTCAGATTTGAAATATCGCAAACCAGTACCGAGATCAAAAATTATCGGTGATGCAGAACCAGTGTCCACTGAAACGCACGAAGTATTTCCGCCATAGCGCTGAGTCGCATTGTCATGACATGCAGTTGAACCGCGTACGCCATGAAACGACACAGTTACTTCGTTTTCCCCCACTCTGAAACCGTATGGCTGGTACACATCATTTGTAAAGACCTGATGAGGTGACCTTCGTCGCAGGCAACTATCTTTTAAGCATGGGCGAGACAAAAATAAAGATGGATTGCGTCGCCGCCAATGGCACCGAGTTCTCGTTTCTTGAGTGTGGCTCTGGAAAATTAGCGCTGTTGTTGCACGGCTTCCCTGATACGGCACACACGTGGCGTCACTTGATGCCTCAACTCGCATCAGTTGGATATCGAGTCGTTGCACCATTCATGCGTGGCTACGCGCCAAGTTCTGTTCCCGCAGATGGCTGTTATCAAACTGCGATGCTGGCGCGAGACGCAAATGCGTTGCACGAAAAACTCGGCGGTGATAGTGACGCTGTGATTATCGGACATGACTGGGGCGCGCCATCTGTTTATGGTGCTGCGATTGACGCACCAGCACGCTGGCGCAAAGTTGTTGGCATGGCTGTGCCACCGACAGCCGCACTCGGTTTGGCATTCGTACAAAATCTTGCGCAAGTAAAAAGCAGTTGGTATATGTTTTTCTTTCAACACGGATTAGCCGATTTAGTTGTCGGCGCAAACAAACATGCCTTCATTGATATGTTGTGGCGCGATTGGTCGCCAAGTTACGACGCAACTGTCGACCTTGAGCACGTGAAAAAATCTTTGACAGATCCGAAAAATCTGCAGGCTGCGCTCGGCTACTACCGTGCGGCTTTGGGTGACGGCTACAAAGACCCAGCGCTTAAAGATTTACAAACTCAAATGGGTTCGGCTGTGCCGAGTCAGCCATTGCTTTATCTGCACGGCGCAAACGACGGGTGCATCGGTGTTGACGTTGTTCAGTCTGCAAAATCAATGGCTCCTGCAAATGTGAACTTTGCGATTGTCGAAGGCGCTGGTCACTTCTTACAACTTGAGCAACCAGAAAAAGTCAACAAATTAATTTGTGATTTCGTAGCAAGTTAGAGCGAAGCATTTCATGACCATTACGAAAAATCCATTAAATGACGGCTGGACAATAATTGTCAAGCGCGAGTGCGCAACATGCGTAATGGTCGTGCCAGTGATTTCGCGCCTCGTGCGCGAATTGCCATCACTCACGGTTTACACGCAAGATGATCCGACATTTCCTGAAGGTGTCGTTTCGGTTAGTGATCTCGATCTTGCCGCAAGTTGGCATGCCGATATCGACACTGTTCCGACACTAATTTTTCGCGCGAATGGCGTTGAAACAAAACGCACGATCGGCTGGCTACGCAGTGAGTGGCGCGAACTAACTGGAATCAGTGATCTTGGTAGCGAATTGCCAGAGTTTCGGCCGGGTTGCGGTTCGATGAGTGTTGATCCTGACGTGATTGACAAACTTCGCGTGCGCTACGGCGGCGAGATTTTGCATGCCAGACAAATTGATATTGCTTCGGCAGAAGATGAATTTGAAGCAATGTTCAGTCGTGGCTTCACCGATGGTCTGCCAGTAGTGCCACCAACACCTGAACGGGTAATGCGAATGCTGTCTGGCACTTCACGTGCGCCACAAGAAGTTGTGGCACTTGCTCCACCAGATCTTGTTGAACTAACCATAGAAAAAATTGCGATCAACGCAGTGATGGCTGGCTGTTTGCCAGAATATTTGCCTTGGGTTATTGCTGCGATCGAAGCAGTATGCACCGACGAATACAACATGCACGGAGTTCTCGCCACAACAATGCCAGTTGCGCCTGTGATTATTTGTAA
>JAEMRY010000097.1 GCA_016463105.1 Ilumatobacteraceae bacterium
GTAAGTAATGACTATTTCGGTGAACGATATTCGCACAGATTTAGTGTTGGCTCATGAACAAGCCTGGGCAGCACTTTCACAGCCGGGCACTTGGTGGTCTGGTGCGCAAAGACGTGAACTCGCAACTACTGCGTTGATGGCAGTGAGTGAAGCTGAACCACTTCCGCCTTGGGTCGGGGTTTCGTCTGTTGACGGCAAAATTTCGCAATCACTCGTCGCACCACGCACAGCGCATGACACGGTTTACAGAATTGCACGGCATGCAGCAACTTTGACAAGCGATTGGTACAAGCGAGTGATCCAAGAAATTGACCCGCTGGCGTTTGTTGAACTTTGTGGCATCGTTTGCACGGTCGCAACTGTTGTTGCATTTCGTAACGCATTAGATCTTGAAGTTCCTGAGTTAGCGCCAGCAAAAATTGGTGAGCCATCGCGAAAAAAACCACAAAATGTAGTCTCTGCAACTTTAAATTGGGTTCCGGTCATTGCTCCAGCGGATAAAGACGCCGCAGTTGTGCAAGCGTTCACCGCCGTTCCAGAAACTAATCGTCTGATTTGGGCAATGGCTGATGCTCAGTACATCCCCGATAAAGAAATGGTTGATCCGAACTGGACTCGCGGCACACTTTCGCGAGTACAAATGGAGTTAATTGCAACACGAGTCTCGCAACAGCGCGAATGTTTTTATTGAACGACTGCTCACGCCAGCATGCTCAGTTGGAGCGGCAACGAACAAGGAATCGAAATTGATCTATTAAGTGTGCAAGCCGCGACAGGTGGAGCAGCCGTAGATTTTGCGCATGAACTTGTTGAGTTTGCAACTGCAGCAACTGGATTTGATCAAACTGCGATGGCCAAATCTCGTGACGCGCTGATTGCTTGTGCTGGTCTAGCAGTGACGATTGATGCGGCGGCAGTTATCGCAAATTTTGAAATGATGACCCGACTTGCAGATTCAACTGGTGCACGAATGCAAACTGAAGTCGTTGCAGATCGTTTGGCCATCGCGACGGCAATGGGTGTAGACCAGGTTGTTTCGCGCCGTTAGGCGCAGATTAATTTATTTACAGACTTTTCCAGTTTTTGGCACGATCAAATCAACGAGGTATCTGTCAACTTCATCAACGATGCAGCGATTGACGCCATATCCAGTGTGTTGATCTGCATTGACGGTTAGAAAGATTCCTTGCTCTAGTGCTTTAGCCGCATTACGTGATGACTCTATTGGTGTTGCTGCGTCACCGGTTGTGCCGATAACAATTATTGGGCCAGCACCTTTTCCAGTAACTGTTATTCGCGGTGCTTGAGCAACTGGCCACAGTGCACATGAATATCCGTAAGCAAAACTTGAGCCAAATCTTTTGGCGGCCTTTTCAAATATTTGAACTTGTGCGTCAACTGCATCGACACTGAGCGGGCCTGGATCATCTAGACACGAAATCGCCAAGAACGCTTCAAGTTCGTTGCCGTAACTGCCGTCAGATTTCCGTTGTAAGTAGCTGTCGTAAAGTCTCAGCAAACCGGCACCCTTGCCTTTAACGGCATCAGCAAGAGCGCTTTCAAGTGCTGGCCAAGCGAAATCTGAATACATCGCTTCCGCGAGTGCGGTATACATCACACCTTGTGTTACGGGGGTGCGGTCGGCAGAAACAACAAGAGGCTTGGCGTCAATATCAATGAGTAATTTGTCGAGCGCTTCTGCAGATTTGCCTTTGCTATAAAACGCGCATGATTGTCGTTTTGAACAAGCGGCAAGAAATGCATCGAGTTGCATTTCGAAACCTTTGGCTTGAGCCAAACCTTGATCAAGCGAAGTTGCATTCGGGTCAGATGCACCATCTAAAACGGCCGCACGCACAGTTTCTGGAAACATCGTCACCCAAGTTGCACCAAGTTCTGATCCATACGAAAAACCAAAGTAAGTAATTTTTTCTTCACCAAGTGCACGACGAATTGAATCCATATCACGAGCAGTGGCTTGAGTTGAAATGTATGGCAAAATTTCACCGCTGTTCTTGACACATTGATCATTAAATTTCTGGCTAGCGTCGATAATCGCTTGTTTTTCTTCTGGTGATTCTGGTGTTGAATCGATTCCGAAGTACTCGTCGTATTGATCGATGCAATCTATAGCGGGTGTGGATTTGCCAGTACCTCGTGGATCCCAACCGATGATGTCGAATCGGTCAAGCAACTCCGAACTGAAGTACAACTCGGCGTTTTCGGCAACACTCGAACCACCGAAACCAGGGCCACCAGGGTTAACGAGCATCGAACCAATTTTGTTGGCTTGATCGGCCGCCGGTTTACGCGTGAGAAACAAAGTGAATGAGCCAATGCTCGGGTCGTCGTAGTTAAACGGCACAGAGAGTTCGCCACATTCGCTTTTACCCAGTGGCACACCCTTGCATGACGTCCAAACAATTTCATTTGCCACAACTACGGTCGATGCGGTGGTAGATGTCGTTGAATCTTGTGACTCAGTGGCAGTAGTGATGCCTTGGTCATCGATCGTGTCGGCTGACGAACCAATAATTATCGGCTCAGAACATGCCGAAGCCAGTGCAACCATCGCCAAGATTGTGGTCACGAACTTGCGTCTATTGTTGAGGCGATGCTTCATCTGAGCCCTAAGCGTATTGTTAAATAGTGGAGTTTTAGAAATGGCACACAATTCAAGCCCCGAAGCGACCTTCGGCGACGAAGATGACGAGACGTTTTCGGTTAGCGAGTTCGTAAAGACTGTTAATCAGTCAATTAAGCAGCGTTTCGGTCGCGGAGTCTGGTTGCACGGTGAGATTCAAGAAATGAAAACTCCAAATCATGTTTATTTCACTCTTGTAGATCAAGACGGCGACAAGAAAGCCGTCCTAAGTGCATCGATTTGGCAAGGCGTCTATCAATCAATGCGTGCGAAACTCGCTGAGAGTGGTCTGCAACTTGCCGACGGTCTAAAAGTGCGCGTGTTCGGCGAGCCAGATTTGTATGCAGGCAACGGAAGATTCAGTTTTAAAGTTTCAAAAATTGATCCGCGTTTCACGCTTGGCGATTTGATTGCTCAACGCGAAGAAGTTGTCAAGCAACTAAAACTTAAAAAACTTTATGATGCCAATCGCGCTGTGGATCTTGCTCTGGTGCCACTGCGAGTTGGGATTATCACAAGCATTGGCAGTGCAGCACACGCTGACGTTCTTAAAACGTTCAAAGATTCGAAAATCGGCTTCACGATTTTCGTCCACGATGCTCGCGTGCAAGGCGAAGACTCGATCTCGTCTGTTGTTGCGGCGTTGCAAACAATGGACATGCGAAAAGATTTAGATCTGCTGTTGCTTGTGCGTGGCGGTGGCGCAAAAAATGACTTGATTGCATTTGACTCGCTGCAAATTGCAACAGCAATCGCGAATTGTCGTCTGCCAGTTTTCACTGGCATCGGTCATGAAACTGATTTCAGTGTTGCCGATGAAGTTGCACATCAATCGCATAAAACACCAACGGCTTGCGCCACAGCGGTTATTGAAATTGTTCGCGAGTTCATCGAATCAACCGAACAAGTATGGGATGGCATCGCCACACTTGCGCTTCGCGAACTTGAACTATCAGCAAGTCGGCTCGCTGATCGCGCAAACAAAATTGGCAGCAAAGTTCTGGATGCTCTGGCTGGTGCAAGCAAGCGATTAGCAATGACTGCCCAGCGAATCAAACATCGACCCGAAGAAGTTTTTCGGCTTGAGAAAAGTTCGCTTGATGCTTTTGCTGATCGGGTCCGCCTGCTTGACCCTGTGAACACAATGGCTCGAGGCTGGAGCATCACACGCAATACGGCCGGCAACATTGTGCGGGATGTAACCAAACTCAAAACTGGTGACAAACTAGTGACAACATTTGCAAACGGTTCGACAGCAAGCACGATTCAAGAAATTTCAACGAAAGGTAAATAAAATGGCAAAGGCAAAGAATGATGAGACTATTGGCTACGCACAGGCCCTTGAAGAACTTAAATCTATTCTCGAA
>JAEMRY010000098.1 GCA_016463105.1 Ilumatobacteraceae bacterium
ATCGGCCGTGCGGTGCAATTAATTATCCGCAATGTCGGGGGCGGACGCCCCGGCGAAGTTGACCGCGCCGCACATGGTCACCCCGGCAAATTAAGTTTTTGTTTCGCCGAAGATGAAACTGGCTCACCGTTTGATTCGTTATCTGTTTCTCGCGGGTTTGATAAGTCGCAAAATACTGTCACTGTTTTCACTGGCGAAGGTCCAAGATGTGTTGTCGATCAACTTGCGCGCGAGCCAGAACAACTCGCGCAAAGTTTGGCTGCGTGTTTGCGCACGGTGCATCACCCGAAATTGCCGTTTGCATTTGACGCCGTACTAGTTCTTGGCCCTGAACATGCTCGCGTTTTTGCGCAAGCAAACTGGAGTCGCGAGCGAGTGCTGCAAGAAATCCATGCTCGATTGCAGATGCCCGGCAGCGAGATTGTGCGCGGTGCAGGTGGCATGGCCGAAGGTGTGCAAGAAGCATTCAAAGATGCAACTCTGCCGAAGTTTCGACCTGGCGGATTATTACTCGTGCACGCAGGTGGCTTAGCCGGACTTTTCAGTTCAATCATTGGCGGCTGGGTCAACGGCAGTGCCGGCAGCGACCCAGTGACTAAGTTGGTGACGTGATGAGTAACCGTGTAATTCTTGACCCGACAAGCGAAAAAAAGATGGTGTCGCGTGAATTGCTAGCGCGACCTAAAACTATTACTGGGCAAACGATCGGCTTGCTGGACATTTCAAAAGCCCGTGGCGATGTGTTTTTGAATCAACTCGAATCTCGACTCACGACAGCTGGCGCAAAGGTGTTGCGTTTTCGCAAGCCGACGTTCACCAAACCAGCACCAGTTGATTTGCGCCACGAAATCGCCACAAAGTGCACACTGGTTATCGAAGCCCTCGCCGATTGAGGCAGTTGCACGTCGTGCAGTGTGCACGACATAGTCGATCTTGAAACTCGCGGTGTGCCAGCGATGTTCATTGCCTCAGATGTTTTTGTTCAAGCCGCTGAATCTCAAGCGAATGCACTCGGCTTTCCGACAGTGCAACGCGTGTTTGTGCCCCACCCAATTCAAGATCGCACCGACGACGAAATGCGTGCACTCGCCGACTCGGCTTACGACTCGATCGTTGCAGCAATTACAAAAAACTAGAACTAATTAATTAATCCCAGGCGTCGTCTTGGTTATAAGGCCGAGCACGAGTTGGCGCGCTATCGCGTTTCCAAACTAAAACGCGTCGGCGAAAATAACAAACTTCTTTGCCAGCTTGATTGAAACCTTTGCTTTCGACAGTGACAACTCCACGATCAGGTTTTGACGACGACGGCTTAACATCAAGCACACGAGTCTCGGCATGAATCGTGTCACCATGAAATGTCGGGTGCTTATGTTGCAGCGTTTCAACTTCGAGATTGGCAATCGCAGCGCCACTCACATCGGGCACGCTCATGCCAAGAACGAGCGAATAAACCAAATTGCCGACAACAACATTGCGACCCTGCACGCTTTGTTGGGCGAACCAATCGTTGGTATGCAGCGGATGATGATTCATCGTGATCATGCAAAATAAATGATCGTCAGCCTCAGTAATTGTTTTGCCAGGCCAATGTCGATAAACATCGCCGACTACGAAGTCTTCTAAATATCTGCCAAATGGCCGTTCGTGAATCGTCACGAGTTATACGCTAATTGCCGCGACGGCGTTCTTCACGGGTCTCTCGCATAACAGGTATCTCATCAGTATCTGCAAGGCCATAACGCGGATCATATTTAGGCAACGGAATTTCTTTGGTGCGGTCAGTCGTGGCATTTCGCTCGGCCCATTCATAACGACTTGTACGTTTGACGTTTCCGGCGACCGCATATCGCTGCAGCGACTTCAACTCGCTGGCTTGTTGCAATGCAAATCTTCCGAAACGCAAACTCAAATAACATGCACCACCGACCAGAATTGGCAGCCAAAACTGCACTAGTCGATAACTCAAAACGCTTACGGTCGCGGTTGTCGTGGTGAGACCAAAACCAACTAGTGACGGAATATAAATACCTTCGACAATGCCCAGACCACCAGGAGTAATCGGTATCGACGCGAAAATATTTGCTAAACAAAATGAAATTATAAGTCCGACAATGTCAACAGACCCACCAAAAGCGCGCACAAATACAAACAACGCAATGATGTCGAGAACCCAGTTAAGTAATGCCCATGACAAAACCCGAACAAGCAAACCAGGCTCAGCAGCAAGACCGCGCAAACGATCACCTAGGTGCACAGCAACTTCACCAGCCTTGTCTTGATCAAAATGCAATCGTCCAGCAATCCAGCGCAAAAATTGTTCGGCGCGTCCTTGACGATCAATCAGACCAAGCACGACCCCGGCGGCAATCAACATAATTATGATTCCGAAAATTGCTGCAGTGCCATAAAACGCATTCACACCGCGACCAGGGATCGACACGATCAAACCAAACCACAAAATCAAATTAAGAACAACCGCTGAACCAATGCCCGCAGTGGCAAGAGCGAAACCTGCATCACGACCATTTGCTCCGGCGAGCGTGATCATCCGAAAACCAAGGGCACTACTCGCCGCTGAACCGCCAGGTACGAGACTGCCAAGCGAGCGAGTAGAAAGTTGAATTCGAAACAAAGTAATGACACTTACTTTGTCTGCATCTTCGCCAAGCGCGACATGAGTCAACATCGAATAGCAGAAAAGCGCAGCAAACTCGAGTCCGATACCAAACAACAACCACAAAGGTTCTACTTCTCCAAGTTTGCTGAGTGCATCGCCGAATCCAGGCACAATCGGCAAGATAAATAACCAAAATATGAGCGCAAATACTGCCCACCTCGCCCATCGCAAAGATGAACGCAGACCACCTGGTCTGCGTCGCTGGGGGGCGACGCTCATCTGCCCATATTACGGCTTAGCTGTGGCGAATTAGGTGCATCTAAGTAGCGTTTGGGCTGTGACTAATTCTTCAAACACCACAAGTACCTCAGATTTAGTAAACGCTGCGCGAGCAATCGAACTTTCCGATGCGATCGTCGGCAAAGGTGTGCGCACGCTCGCCACAACTGGAGGCCCCGACAAACAACAAGTTCTGGCTTACGATCTTGCGCACGCTGGTGCCGCAGTTGAAACTGCGAGATCAATGCTTGACTACGGCGCCAAGGGCGAACTCGAAGCAACACTCACATGTGCATTCGTTGCCGACATGGTGCACGATTTAACTTCGCGATTAATCGGTCGCGAAAAACTTTGGGGTGTTGATTCATCCACACTTGCCGAGTCAAGCGATTTTGTTGAAAAATATCTCGATCCAAATTTGCTTGCCTCGCTCGCCAATCAATCAGGCCCACGACATTTAGACGATGACTACGAAATGGTGCAAGATACTTTCAGAAGTTTTGCCAACAAAGTGATCGCACCACATGCAGAACATGTGCACCGCGAAAATCTCGATGTGCCTGAAGACATTATTTCTGGTCTCTCAGAAATCGGGGCATTCGGATTATCGATTCCAAGTGAGTATGGCGGCTTTAGCGAAGGTGGAGACGGCGAATACATGGCGAGTTGCGTCGCCACTGAAGAACTTTCTCGCGCTTCACTCGGCATTGGTGGCTCGCTAATAACTCGTCCAGAAATTCTCACACGTGCACTTGTCAAAGGTGGCACTGAAGCGCAAAAACACGAATGGCTTCCAAAACTCGCAACAGCAGAAGTCATGGTCGCAGTCGCAGTTACTGAACCAGATTATGGCAGCGATGTGGCTTCGATAAAAACTACGGCAGTGTCGGCAAAGCAAGATGGCGCAGACGGTTATTTAATTAATGGAGTAAAAACTTGGTGCACATTTGCCGCTCGCGCGAATGTTTTAATGTTGCTCGCGCGCACCGACCCGGATCGCACAAAAACTCACAAAGGATTAAGTGTTTTAATTGTGCCTAAGCCTCTGGGTGATGCACACGGTTTTGTTTTCAA
>JAEMRY010000032.1 GCA_016463105.1 Ilumatobacteraceae bacterium
GCGAGTCCGTCGACCAACAACAATTGCTCCAAATCCGAATAATGAAACCAGCAGCGCCAGCACCAAAAAAACTTTCGGCGCCGTATCGGCAGCGACTTGTTGCGCAAAAATGTTGAGCGCGAGCATAAATTAGTTTATGCGGACTGTGCTGTTACGCGCTCCACGACAACTCGCGAAGATCCACCTGGCTGCATCGTCACACCAAGCAGAGAATCGCCGGCTTCCATCGTGCGCTTTTGGTGACTAACTATTAATAGTTGGGCTTCTTGACGAAACTCGTGAACCAGCGCCAAGAATCGATGCAAGTTGACATCGTCAAGTGCGGCTTCAACTTCGTCCATGACATAAAAAGGTGACGGACGACTACGGAAAACAGCAAACAAATACGCCAGCGCCGTCAATGATCGCTCGCCACCCGACAATAGCGAGAGTTTTTTCACGTTCTTGCCACTTGGTTTGGCTTCAACTTCAATGCCGGTATTCAGTAAATCGTCTGGGTTAGTCAGTGTTAAGCGACCAGTACCGCCAGGAAACAGCATCGCGAACAGTTTCGTGAAGTTGTCGCGCACATCGGCATAAGCAGCAGCAAAATTGCTTTGGATTTCTTGATCAACTTGCTTGATCACTTTCATTAGTTCACGGCGTGAGTTTTTGACATCTTCAAGTTGTTCTTCAAGGAAAGTATTGCGCAATTGCAATTCGGTGAACTCTTCTAACGCAAGCGGATTAATCGGTCCCATTAAACGAAGTTCGCGATCAAGTTCGCGTTGGCGCGCAAGCGGATTCGTACCTTCTGGCAGTTCTGGCAACGGAGTATCGATTGCACGCTGAGGTTCGACTTCGAGGTCACGACGAAGCGTGTCGATCGCCCCTTCGAGACGAACTTTTACTTCTGACTCTTCAAGTTCAACGCGACGATTGCGCTCGCGCTGCTCTTCGAGCTGTTTCTCGGTGGCTGTTCGTTCACGGCGAGACCCATCAAGACGATGCGAAATATCTCGTACTTGCGTACTTTGGCGACGACGCAACTCTTGCAATTCGGTTTGACGAGTTTCAAGCGAACGCACATGACCTTCAACGACGCTCGATAGCCGCACAACTGCGCCCAATACTGATTCAACTCGGCTGCGGTGATCAGAGGCTGCACTTCGTGCACCTTCGTCTGCTTGCAGACGAGATTCAAGTTCGACTAATCGCGAGTCTAAAAAACCTTTTCGCTCGCGTAATCCCACAACTTTTGCGTCAAACTCTCGTCGGCGCACGACAACCGACGAAGAGCGATCGTCAATGTCGGCTTGAGATGAGCGCACACCCGACAATCGTTCGCGCACAGTTGCAACTTCGACGCGGCGCAAATTGAGAGCAGTCTGAGCAAGACCTAATTCATTTTTGCTGGCAATTGCACGAACTTCGGCTCGCTCAAGAGCCGCCGCAGTGACAGCATTTGGACCAACACGCAGTGACGTCGTTGCCAATCGGTCGCCTTTGCTAGTTACGACCACGACATCTGGTCGCTCAAGCACAATATCCACGCCACGGTCAAACAAATCTACGAATACAACTCGCGCTAGTAGCGCATCAAGTAGCGAATTAACCGCGACTTGGTTTTCGCCTGCACGGGCTTTGACAAACGATCGCAATGATGAAGCGCCTTGCACCGCCACTGGCGCAACTTTTGATGTCCAATCGCCCAGAGCAATAACTGCTCCCATCACATCAGATGATCGCAATCGTGCAAGAGTTTCGCGAGCGCTCTGCGAATTGGTCATGACTATTGCATTCAACGCATCGGCAAGACCAGCATGAACCGCTGATTGCCAGTCACTCTCGATTTCAATTAAATCGCTAAGCGCACCAAGTGCACCAGATGTTTTTGAAAGTGAGCCAACACTTGAAGCATTTGCCGATACAGAAGCACGTAGCGTTTCAACTCGCGCATCATCACCAGCAGATGCGCTTGCTGCTGCCACAAGCGTCGCAGTTGCCGCATCGAGAGCATCTTCGGCGGCACGAACTGCTTGCGATGCAGACGCTGCATCTTGTGCACGATCAGCCACAAGTGCCGATTCGTCACGAGCAAGTTCTAGTTCTTGAGAAGTTGATTCGCCTAAGGCACTTGTAACTTTTGCGAGTTCTTCACGAGCAGTTGCCGCATCGGCTTCGAGTGATGCAATAACACCAGCATCCATCAACTGGCCACGGTCTCGCTCAACCGACCTGCGACGCTCGGCAAGAACTGCGACTTGTCCACGTGCACGCCCAAGAAGTTGTTCAACACGAACGAGGTCGTCGCTCGTGCCTGACTCTCCACGCGCTGTTAGCTCGGCTTCATCAGCCATCACTGCAGTATCCAAACTTGAAAGTTTCTGACGAAGAACTTTCTCGCTTGCTTCGCCGTCAACTTTGCTGGTGGCCGAATTTTCTAGCCGAGTTCGCAATGCATATATTTCACGTCCAGAAATATATAACTGCAACGTTCGCAACTCAGATGCAATTGCCCCATGTCGGCGAGCCGAATCTGCTTGACGCTCAAGCGGACGAAGTTGTCGACGAACTTCGCGCAACAAATCTTGGGCTCGCAATAAATTGGCCTCGGTACCTTCTAATCGTCGCTCGGCTTTTTCTTTTCGCTTCCGATGCTTCAACACACCCGATGCTTCTTCGATGATTGCGCGACGATCTTCGGGTCTCGCATTCAAGACAGCATCAATTTGACCTTGGCTGACGATTACGTGTTGCTGTCGACCTACGCCAGCATCAGAAAGAAGATCTTGAACGTCGAGCAAACGACACTGAATACCGTTAATCGCATATTCACTTTCGCCGCTGCGAAACAAAGTTCGACTAACGGTGACTTCGGTGAACTCAATTGGCAATAAACCTGCTGAGTTATCGATCGTCAACATAACTTCGGCGCGACCTAGTGCTGGCCGCTTAGATGTGCCAGCGAAAATCACATCATCCATTTTTTGACTGCGTACCGAAGACGGTGCTTGCGCGCCGAGCACCCAAGCAATCGCATCAACAACATTGGATTTACCCGAGCCGTTTGGGCCGACCACTACGGTCACGCCGGGCTCGAGTTCTAACACTGTGGTATCAGCGAAAGATTTGAAGCCTTTAAGGGTTAAAGATTTGAGAAACACTCAGTCAGCGAGATTAGTTCATTTCAGGGCTTTATGCCCGAAACTCAAGTCTGACAGGCCGAGCAATAACAAGTTGTTCGACCCGCAACGACGGTCATCAAAATGCGACCCTTTCGGCAAGTCAAACAAGGCAAACCGGCACGCCCATAAACGCGGTGTTCGTCTTGATAATTGCCAACCTGGCCGTCTAAATCAACATATTGAGTGTCTTTAAGTGTGCTGCCACCAGCATTTATGGCCTTATTTAAAACTTCGACAATTGCCGCATGCAGTCTCGCGAGAGTCACCGAATTCAACCGACCTGGCAGACGATCGGGTCGAAGTTTGGCTAAATGCAGAATCTCGTCTGCATAAATATTGCCAATACCGGCAACAAAATGCTGATTGAGCAGCAGTGCTTTCAAATTTCCGCGCCGATTTTTGAATAGTTCTTGCAATATCTCTGGGGTGAAGTTATCGACAAGTGGATCAACACCAAGACTCGCCAAGTCGGGCATTTGCGTCGCCAAAAGATCTGGATCAAAAACAACTACTTCGCCAAAGGTTCGCGGGTCGACAAACCATAATTCGCTGTCGATAGTTTTATGTTTCGCTAGATGCATCACCACATGGGTATGTGGGGGTCGCTTGGCTTGGGGTTTGGCAATGATCAACCTGCCGCTCATGCGCAAATGAATCATTAATTTCTCTCCAGAATCTAAATCACAGATCAAATATTTACCACGACGGGTTGCCGTCAAAATCTGAACTCCAGTAAGGCCGTCAATTAACGCCTCGCGGCTCGTGCGACGAACAGTTCGCTCACGTCCAACTTCTACTTTTATTATTGTTCGACCGACAACGTTGTCTTGTAGACCTCGACGGACAGTTTCAACTTCTGGAAGCTCTGGCATTTTTGAGTTTCAATCAATTAGTTGATTGATTCTGGTCAACTGTCTTGAAGAGTTGCAAACGCCTGTTGTGCTGCTAGTTCTTCGGCAACTTTTTTAGACCGACCACTGCCAGCCCCCATCCAGTCGTTGCCGATATATACGGCTGCATAAAACGTTTTGGCGTGATCCGGACCTTCGTCGGTGACACGATATTCAGGCATCGGATTATCTAGCCGAGAACAAAGTTCTTGCAGCTGAGATTTAGCGTCAAGTTGTTTAAGTGCCGCCAAGGCTTCATCAATTGATTCAGATAGCAATGATCTAACGAGCGCATATGCGCTCATCGCATCAGAATCTAAGTACACGGCGGCGAATACTGCTTCGAGTGCATTCGCAAGAATTGAAGTTTTCTCTCGCCCACCACCTGCTTCTTCGCCGCGACCTAACAAAATAAACTCGCCGAGCCCAAGTTGTGTTGCAACGCGCGATAGTGCATTCATGTTGACAACAATTTTGCGCAGGTCAGTGAGTTTGCCTTCATCAAAATCTGGATATCGGCGATACATAATGTCGGCAACTACGAAACCAATCACCGAGTCTCCCAAAAACTCAAGTCGCTCATTGGATTCAAAGCCGATATTTTCGGCAGTCCATGAACTGTGACGCATTGCAGTTTCTAACAATGACTTGTCTGCGAATTTATAGCCGATTTTTTCGGCAAGTTTTTCAAGCGAAGTCGTCATTGCAGTTGTAATGCTTGGCGAATTCTGCCGACCATATCTACTTCGACCATTTCTTTAGCAACTTTGATGCCGTTGAGCATCGCCCGCGCACCAGAAGAACCGTGCGAAATAATGCACACGCCGTCAACACCAAGCAAAATTGCTCCACCGTAAGTGTCTGGGTCAAACTGCGCGTACAAACCGAGCAGTGCCGGCATCAGTGCATCGGCATGCACTTTATATTCGGGTTCACCGATTGCCGTAAACAACGCTTTGACCACCCCGCGCATTGTTCCTTCTAATGTTTTCAAAGCGACGTTTCCTGTGAAACCATCGGTTACGACAACATCAACTTTGTCAGTCATAATGTCGCGACCTTCAACATTGCCAATGAAGTTAATATTTTTGGCGGTTGAAAATAGTTCGTAGGCCTTTTTGCGCAATGTGTCACCCTTGCCTGGTTCTTCACCAATCGAAAGCAATCCGACACGTGGGTTTTCAATTGCAAATCGAGCGTTCGCATAAACACTGCCCATCAAACCAAACTGCACCAACCACTCAGGTTCAACCTCGGCATTTGCCCCGGCGTCAAGCAATACTGTTGGCGTGGTGCCTGGTGCCGGAATCGGCGTTGCAATTGCCGGACGCTTGACGCCTTCGATACGCCCCATCCGCAATAACGCTGAAGCCATCGTCGCACCAGTGTTGCCCGCAGAGATCATCGCACTGGCCTTGCCGTCACGCACCGCTTCGGCGGCACGCACAAGTGTCGAATCTTTTTTGTTGCGCACCGAACTTGCTGCATCTTCATGCATCTCAATAACTTCGCTAGCGACGATTAAATCGAAACCTTCTCGTCCTTGAAGATCGTCTGGGCCAACGAGTACAACAGCAATGCCAGCAGCGACGGCTTCGCGCGCGCCAGCGATTATTTCACTAGGAGACTTATCGCCCCCGAGGGCGTCAACAGCAATTGGCAGCATCGTTCAAACAAACGACGCGAAAACTCGAACTTAACTTGCGTCGACGTTGACCGCGACGCGACCCTTGTACCAGCCACACGAACCACAAACGGTGTGTGGACGTTTTGCGATACCGCAACGTGGGCATGAACTTGCACTCGGCGCCTTCAACTTCCAGTTCGCAGCCTGACGCATGCGACCCTTGGATTTAGACTTCTTTTTCTTTGGTACTGCCATAGCGAGCTGTCTTTCGGTAATTTTTATCTGAAATTAAACTAATAAGAACGAATGGCAAGGCTAGCGGATATTTGGTCTGTTTGACTCACGCCTTAGGGGCTTTGATCTTAACTTTCGTCGGTTCGAAGTGCGTCAAGAGCCGACCAACGATCATCGCGTTCAGCCCGCGAACATGAGCACGACGCCGTCTGCAAATCTGCGCCACACTGTGGGCACAAACCAGGACAGTCGGTGCGACAAAGAGGTGCCAAAGGTACGGCGAGCAGAACATTTTGGCGAGCCATTTCGAGCAAATCTAATTGCTCTCCAGTTATTGGATAAGCATCTGGGTCGCTAATTACTGCTTGATATAACTCTTGAACTTCAACTTCTGCACGGCCAGTTAACGGTCGCAAACAGCGACGACATTCAAAGTTCCATTCGGCGCCAAGTGTGCCGTGCACAACGATGCCATCGCTCAACGCTTCAAGAGTTAGCGCAACATCAACTTGCGAACCGGCGACTATTCGCGAATCAGCAAACTCAAATACGTCGGCTTCAATTTGACGATCAACTTCGCGGATACTTCCGGCGCGTCGCAGAAGTTCGGCGACATTAATCAGTAGCGGCGATGCCATTAGTCACCCACTTTAACTAGTTGATTTTATTTTGCTGTTTAATTTGCTATGAAACTGTTTTAGAACTCTTCGTCTTGATTGAACAAGTTGCCAGAGTCATCTTCAAGAGAAACTTCGTGTGCTGGCTGTTGTGCCACAATCGTTAAACGTGCACGACCTTCGGCAACAGTTTTGACGAGACGATCTAACAAAATTTCAAAACTTCCTAAGCGACGATCTAAGAAGTCTTCGGTTTCACTCTTTTGTCGACGTGAGTCTGCATTGGCGGCTTCAATCACTTGACGTGCCCGAGCCTCAGATGCTCGAACGACTTCGGTGCGTTGCACCATTCGCTCGGCTTGAACTCTTGCGGCTTCCAACATTTCATCGGCTTCGCGTTGTGTTTTTGCGAGAAATTCTGCACGTTCTTTGATCATCCAACGGGCTTCACGAATTTCAACAGGAAGACTGTCAAGCGCATCTTGCAGAATGCCAAGAACCTGTTCACGATTAATTTTTGGCGCACTAGACAATGGCGCGTTCGCTGCACTCGAAATAATCCCGATTACCTCGGTTAGAAATGATTCTGTGTCGCCCAATTCAACAGGAACCGTGTCACCGTCGAACGAATCTACGATTTTGTCGTAATTTTCAAAATCATCGTCAGCCATTGTTTCCCCTTACTTTTGTGCTTGTGCTATTGCTATTTTGACAACTGATGGTACAAGTGCCGAGACGTCTCCACCATATGTTGCGATGTCTCGAACATAACGACTGCTGATAAATGCATTCGCTGGTTTTGGAATCAACAAAATTGTTTGTATCTCTCCGACAGCAGCATTGGTGTGGGCCATCTGCACTTCGACATCAAGATCAGCGGCATTGCGCACGCTCTTAACGAAGCAATCAACTTTAGATTTTTTGGCGGCGTCAACGGCAAGACCCGCTGCAGCGATTATCGAAACATTTTTAAACTCTGTAGTTGCGGCTTTAAGCATCTCAACTCGCTGGGTGATGCTGAACATGCCAGATGGTTTTTCAGGATTATGCATCACCGCGACGATGACTTCATCAAACAGTGAAGAGGCTTGCGAAATAATGTCAAGATGCCCGATATGTGCCGGGTCGAAACTTCCAGGAAACATCACTTTCATCGCGCTAGTTATGGTACTCGCCGTAAATACGTGACGTGAGTTCGCCCATATCGCTTAGAACGCACTGACTCCCAGCCATCTATACCTGTTATTTCACGGTTGCTTTCAGCCACCAATAATGGCGCTGAAATCTTCGAAAGCAAGCCCGCCCAATCGACAAATTCGTATGGCGGATCAGCCATCACTAAATCGACATTGGCGACTTTAGCCGCAGCAATCGCGGCATCTGCGCGAATAACAGTTGTGCGATCAGTAAGTCCAAGTTTTTTTATATTGTCTTGCAAACTTGTCAACGCATCGCGGTCTCGTTCGATGAACGTGCAATGTTTCGCCCCGCGAGATAAAGCCTCAATACCCAGCGCTCCAGAACCGGCAAATAAATCTAAAACATGTGCGTCAACCACGACGTTCAAACTCGTCAGCGCATTAAAAATTGCTTCACGCGCCATGTCTGTTGTCGGTCTCGTGGTGTTTCCTTCTGGGGCCGATATTTTTCGCCCACGCAATTCTCCCGCCACCACTCGCATACCTTCACGCTATTGGCGAACTTTGCTCAGTAGTAGTGGTTGAATGACTATATGGATTTTGGCCCCGCTGAGCCGCCAACTGAATCGATTATTTGTGTTGATTGCGGAGGCACTGCACACCTATTAACTCATCCACCAGAAGATGGTTTGTGGCAGGTCGGTGAAGTTGTCGCCTATCGCTGTAGCGACTGCCTTGATCGCTGGGATCTCGTTCTCGCCCCCGAAGGTGAATAACAAAAATTAGCGCCACCGAATTAGTTTTTGAAGAGAAACTCTTCTTCATCTGGTGTCAGCAGCAGATCAATCTCTTCGCGAATTTCGTTATGACTCTTTAAGGTCGGGTCGGCGTTAATGATTTCGAATGCCGTCGCCCGTGCGAGTTCAATTAAATCTCTATCTTGTCTCAATGATGCAAGTTTCAAATCGCTGCGACCTTTTTGCGCTGTATTCATGATCGTGCCTTCACCGCGCAACTCAAGATCAACTTCTGCGAGATAGAAACCGTCAGTTGACTCGACGAGCGCATCGATTCGCGCCGATGAAACTTCTGGGTCGCTAGTGACGAGCCAACAACGCGAAGCAATCACACCTCGGCCCACGCGACCACGAAGTTGGTGCAACTGAGCAATGCCAAAACGATCGGCGTCAAGCACGACCATACAGGTCGCATTCGGCACATCAACGCCAACTTCAATCACGGTTGTTGCGACTAGTACGTCAAGTTTGCGATTGCGAAATTTGTTCATCGTCTCATCTTTTTCGCTCGATGACATGCGGCCGTGCAACAACCCGAGTTTCAGACCCTTCAATTCAGTCTTGGCGAGAAGCTTGAAAGTATCCTCGGCAGACGCAACTTGCAGTTTGTCGCTCTCTTCGATCAACGGACAAACCACAAAAGCCTGCTGACCATGAGCTGCCGCACCGCGCACTTCATCCCACATTGCAGACTCAGATTTTTTGCCCGCAATCCAAAATGTTTTGATCGGTGTGCGACCTGGCGGCATCTCGTCAAGCACACTTACATCAAGATCGCCGTAAACAGTCATCGCGGCAGTTCGCGGTATCGGAGTTGCGGTCATTACTAAAACATCTGGTGATGTGAGAATTTTTTCAGAGTTCTGACTGACCGTGCTTTCACCTTTGTTGCGCAATGCTGCCCGCTGTTCGACACCAAATCGGTGTTGCTCGTCGATCACTGCCACACCTAATGAAGAAAACTCAACACCCTCTTGAATCAGCGCATGCGTGCCGATCAAAATATCTACTCCACCATTGGCAAGATCGCGCAACAACTCTCGTCGTCGCTCGCTCGTGATGCGACTGGTGAGCAACTCGACGCGCAACTGACGATCACCAAACAAATTTTTGGCGTCTGGCACGAGTAGCCCTGCGAGAAGACTGCTGACACTGGCGAAATGTTGTTCAGCCAAAACCTCAGTCGGTGCCATCAGCGCACCTTGGTGCCCGCCCTGCACGGCGGCGAGCATCGCCGAAACCGCAACGACTGTTTTGCCACTACCAACATCGCCTTGCAACAACCGATGCATCGGATGCGGTGCAGCCAGATCTTTGTTTATCTCAGAAATCACACGCTGCTGAGCGGCTGTCAATGCAAATGGAATCGCTGCGACAAAACGCTGTTGCAATTTGCCATCAACAATGTGACGAATTCCGGTGCTGTCAAGTTCGAACGCGCGCTTGCGCCCGACCAACACAACTTGCACCCGCAACAGTTCATCGAATGCAAGCCTGCGTCGTGCATTTTGTTTCGCCAACATTGTTTCAGGAAAGTGAATCCCCCACAATGCCGCCGTGCGATCTACTAGTTCGAGACGATTAATTAATTCAGTTGGCACCGGATCTGATAATCCGCGTTCACGGCATCGTTCGAGGGCGTTCTCGACCCAAGTTGCGAGCTCCCATGTTGAGACTTGAGTTTTTTCACTCTGCGGATATATCGGAACAATTCGCCCGGTGCGATCGCCTATTAAGTCAACTAACGGATTGCTCATTTGCAAAACACCGCGATACAAATCAGGTTTTCCGAACATTGCGACTTGCAAACCAACTTTGAGTTGTCGTTCACGCCACGGTTGATTAAAGAACACCGCAGTCAATCGACCAGACTCGTCGCCGACCTGAATTGTCACAACTGTGCGCCGATTTTTCGTAGTGAACTTAGAAACCTTTCTAACTTCGACAATAACTAGGGCTTCTTGCCCTGCAACCAGGTCGCTAACTCGGGCTTCGTTCGTGCGATCAACCCACTTGCGCGGGTAATTCATCAACAATTCGAGAACATTGGTAATGCCGTATTCGGCTAGAGATTCTTTACGCTTTTCGCCGACACCTTTTAGAACTTCGACATCAATGTCAGCAAGCTCGTGCAATGTGATTTTGCCCGTCATGCGGGACTCGGTTTACTCAACACCAAATAAGTACGGATACAGCGGCTGGCCACCAAAATGAACTTCGCATGTGATCTGCGGATATTTTTCAGAGACATGTGCGATCAGTGCTTCAGTACTTTGTGGAGTCGCACCATCACCATAAATAATTGTCAAAAGTTCGCGCTCTTGTGTAATTAATTTTGCGAGCAAATCACGACATACGGCGTCCAAAGTTTGCGCGACGGCAACTACGCCGTCTCCGCGCACGAGACCAATAAAGTCACCGGCCTTAACTGGGCCTGCATCGCTGTTTGTGTCACGCACCGCTTGGGTTATTTCGCCCGTCGAAACCGAACTTGCGGCGCGAGACATTTGCGAACCATTGTGTTCGGCAGATGCTTCTGGGTCGTAAGCAACAAGTGCCGCGAGAGCTTCAGGCATCGAACAAGTCGGCACGACACGAACATCTTTTTTCGTAAGTTCATCGATTTTATTTGCAACCGGAATAATATTTTTATTGTTCGGCAAGATCACAACTTGAGTTGCGTTCATGTGTTCAACAGCGTCAAGCAATTCTTGCGTGGACGGATTCATGGTTTGTCCGCCAGTAACGACACCATGCACTCCCATTTGTCCAAAAAGTTCGGCAAGACCGTCGCCACTTGCAATTGCTACGACGGCACAAGTCACTGGTGGAAGTGCTGATTGACGCGAGCCAGAGCGACCAGATTTTGAACCAGTCAATATTTCGGCGGGCGCACCAAGACCAGCGTCGCGCTGTGCGTGTTCTTCTGCCATTTCTTCAAACAGATCCGTGATCCGAATTTTTGACGGAATACCACCAACAAGTAGTGGTGCTTCAACTGCGGCACCAATGTCGTTGGTATGAATATGACAGTTATATAAACCATCGCCACCCACAACAACAATTGAATCGCCTATCTCGCCCCACGAATTTTTAAACTTTTTCAGTTTTGTATCTTCAAGATTTAATAAAAACATGACCTCGTAGCGCAACTCACTGACATCAACTGAGCCGTCGGTTGATGTGCGCAATGCAACTTTTTCAAGTTGCTCAGCAGTTGGGCCGTCATCATAATTTGGTTCTGGTAGAGGTTCGCCGTCCACGATGTGCACGGCTGAATCCATAAACAACATGAAGCCAGCACCACCAGCATCCACAACTCCGGCATCTTTGAGCACGGGCAACAACTCAGGTGTGTTATCAAGTGCCTTGCGTCCTGCTGCGCGCGCCGCACGCAACATCACTGCCAAACTTGCGCCCTCGTCGGCAGCTTTCACTGCCGCATCAGCAGTTTCACGAACGACCGTGAGAATTGTTCCTTCAATTGGTTTTAGCACTGCTTCGTAAGCGGCACTTGACGCAGACTTGAGTGCTTCGGCAACACGTTGTGCGCCAGAAGTTTTTGCAGTTTTTAAAGTCGAAGACAGACCGCGCAAAATTTGACTAAGAATTACCCCGCTATTTCCGCGTGCGCCCATCAACGATCCATGACTGATTGCCTCGCACGTCGTGTCTAATTCGGTTGATGCACCTTCAAGTTCTGTAACAACGGCATCAAGTGTTCGTGCCATATTTGTGCCGGTGTCGCCATCGGGAACTGGATAAACATTGAGACGATTTATTCCACTCGCATGGCGTTTCATGGTGTCGCGGAATGCGATCACGGTGTGACGCAAGGCATCCGCACCAAATTCTTCAAGCACTGCCATATCAGCAGGCTACTAAGCCACGTTGCCCGACCCGCCTGTTTGCGTTGGCGAGTGGTAATCAACCGTGTCGAGCAAGTATCTTTCTAATGATGCAAGGCGTAATAAAGGCATATGATCCAACGACCGGAGACGGCGTTGTAATTCGTGACACCGACCTAAGTGAATACGATCTCGCCGTCGGTGCGCTTGATGGATCAATTTTTAGAATGTTGCGACAAGGTCAACGTGTTTTATTTTCTCTTGACACTGCAGGTCGTGCGACAACATTGCGACTTGGTTCAGAGCGCGACATGGAAACTCCTGGCGCGTAGCGATCTCAATTTATGGCAGCACAGTCTTCTAACACAAAATTAAATTCATGGGTGGCCCAGTGGGCCAAAGTTCTGCAGCCTGATGATGTCTATTGGTGTGACGGATCTCAAAGCGAATACGACATGCTTTGCGGTGCACTAGTTAAGTCTGGAACATTCACAAAACTTGACGAAGCCAAGCGACCGAATTCTTTTTGGGCGCACTCAGATCCAGGTGATGTGGCACGCGTCGAAGATCGAACATTTATTTGTTCGGCCAACAAAATTGACGCAGGACCAAACAACAATTGGCGCGAACCCGACGAGATGCGAAGCGAAATGACTGCGCTGTACACCGGAGCCATGCGTGGCCGAACAATGTATGTCGTGCCTTTTTCAATGGGACCACTTGGTTCGCCGATCGCGCATATTGGTGTGCAATTAACCGACAGTGCATACGTTGCAGTCAGCATGCGGATTATGACTCGCATGGGACAAGGTGCGCTTGACGCACTTGGCAACAACGACTGGGTGCAATGTTTGCATTCTGTTGGATCGCCACTAACTGGTGACACGCAAGATTCACCGTGGCCGTGCAACCCCGACAACAAATACATCGTGCACTTTCCTGAGACGCGCGAGATAATGAGTTACGGCTCTGGCTACGGCGGCAACGCGCTGCTCGGCAAGAAATGTTTTGCGTTGCGAATTGCATCGGTGATGGCGCGCGATGACGGCTGGCTCGCCGAGCACATGTTGATTCTGAAACTTACTAATCCAAAAGGTGAATACAAATATATTGCGGCGGCGTTTCCTTCGGCTTGCGGCAAAACAAATTTGGCGATGCTTGTGCCAACAATCGCTGGCTGGAAAGCCGAAACTATTGGCGACGATATTTGTTGGATGAAATTCGGCAAAGACGGTCAGCTCTATGCGATCAACCCTGAAGCCGGTTTCTTTGGCGTTGCGCCCGGCACTGGTTATGACACCAATGCAAATGCGATGCACACGCTGCTCGGCAACTGCATTTTCACAAACACTGCCTACACACCTGACGGTGATGTGTGGTGGGAAGGCATGACAGATACGAAACCTGCGCGTGCCACCGACTGGCGCAACCAACCGTGGACACCAGAAACCGAAACTCCGGCGGCGCACCCGAACGCGAGATTCACAGCGCCGGCGAGTCAGTGTCCGTCGATTGCACCTGAATGGCAAGACCCAAGTGGTGTGCCGATCTCAGCGATTTTGTTTGGCGGGCGTCGACGCACAACGGTGCCGCTCGTGACGCAGGCATTTGATTGGGATCACGGAGTATTTCTCGGTTCGATCATGGCTTCAGAGACCACGGCTGCGGCTGGTGGCGCAGTTGGCAAATTGCGTTTTGATCCGATGGCAATGTTGCCGTTCTGTGGTTACAACATGGCGGATTATTTTGCACACTGGTTAAAAATTGGCACGAAAACTTCGGCCGAAAAACTGCCACAAATATTTTTCGTCAACTGGTTTAGACGCGATGCCGACGGAAAGTTTTTGTGGCCGGGATACGGCGAAAACAGTCGCGTTCTGAAGTGGGTTTTCGAGCGACTAAACGGCTCTGCTGTTGCGAACAAAACAGCAATCGGCTACCTGCCAGATGCTGGTTCGCTAGATGTAACAGGATTAAAAGTTTCGAGCGAAGATCTTGAGCAGTTGCTAACTATTGATCAGGCTGGCTGGCGCGAGGCCGTGCCGCAGATTCGCGAACATTTTGCCGCGTTCGGCGATCGCCTGCCGGCAAAATTAACGGCTTCACTTGACTCACTTGAGTCAGCACTCGCCTAGTTCGTTTTTTAGTTTTTTAGCCGGCTTGACCGACAAGAACTGCGCGAATTCCAAGCCCCATAATGAATAGTCCGCCAAAGCCGTAGAGCAAATACACGCGACTCTTTAATTGTGCGCGATACGAATAGATAATCGCAATCGCGATGATTGCCACAAAACCATAGAACGCGTGAAACGCCGGATATTCGATTTTGTTGCGATTGACAACTGCAACGCCAAGTGCCACTTGCACAAAAACCATGAACTGCACCAAGCCCGTGAACCACCATAAAGCCCGACTGCGCAACGAAATATTTTTGTGCGCC
>JAEMRY010000099.1 GCA_016463105.1 Ilumatobacteraceae bacterium
ACGAAAAAGAAATCTGATGTCAAAGGTGCGACTGCCCTTTGGGAAAACGTAACTGCGAGCTCCGCAAAAATCACTGTGTCAATGTTGCCTGCAGCCCTGAAGGCAAGCAAAGGCAAAAAGGTCGAGTGGATTGACGACAAAACGAAGAAGGTATTGAAGACGTTGACCATTGGATCGAAGGCCGAAGTAAATATGTCTTCAGCCGTGAAGTCGACAGACACATTTTCCATCAAGGTAGGTGGCAAAACAATCGCCACTTATGCACAGGTCTCTGTAACTCTGCCCGACACAGCTATTCAAGTTGTATACCGCGCAGACACATCGGGTACCACCAACAACTTCTGCCAGTACATGGCAGGCGCTTCTAACCCAGATTGGAAGATCAACGACGCTTTCCAAAGTTGCGTTCCAGGTGGAATCACCGCCTATGGCTCGCGCTTCGTTGGTCAACCACAGAGCAATAACCAGGCGAATTACATTGCAAACACGAACGGCGCAATCGGGTACGGAGAAGTGTCTTACTTTATTGACCCTTCACGTGCAGCGCTTGGAGCTCGTACAGCAAACATTTTTAACGCAGCCGGAAAGTTCGTCGCTCCAACATCTGCAGGTTACAACTCGCATCTTGCAGGTGGAACTCAGGACGCCAAAGGTCTGATCGCGTTCAACTGGAAACAAAACACAAACCCAACGCAATACCCGTTAGGTGCAGTGACTTATGGACTTTGCCAAACAGCATCTGATGCAAAGAACAAAGTAATTGCGCAATTCTTCCAGTGGATAATTAGTGACTTCGGACCGAAGAATGCCGAAGCACTTGGCTATACACCGCTGCTTGGCGCTACAGCAACTAACGGCTTGGCGTTGGCAAAGAAGTGCGGCGCAAGCTGAAGTAATTAACTCAAATTTCAGCGCCCCCTCGCGCTGATAAAAAATGCCCCGGGCTTTTGCCCGGGGCATTTTTAATTACCTAGTTTTGATACTGATTAAATCAGCGAATCAATTAATGCAGCAACGCGCTGGCGAATGTCGTCACGAATTATCCGCACAGCATCGATATCTTGTCCAGCCGGGTCGTTTAGTTGCCAATCTTCATAACGTTTGCCTGCAACAAATGGGCAGGTGTCACCGCAACCCATAGTGATCACGACGTCTGCCTGCGCGATATCTGAATCTGACCATTTGGCAGGTATTTGGCCGGAGATATCGATCCCAATTTCATTCATAGCTTGAATGGCAATTTTATTTATTTGTGATGCTGGCTCTGAACCGCCTGACCAAACTTTTATTTTGTCGCCACCGATTTCGCGAGCAAAACCTGCGGCCATCTGTGAGCGTCCGGCATTATGCACGCATAAAAACAGAATATTTGGTCGACTAAGCACAGTTTTATTGGCTATCTGTTTGTGGTGCGATGAATTTTATTATTATTAAAGCAATCGCCAAACCAACTAGTTGCATTAAAATAAACATTGGCACCGATTCAGGTGCGATGCCTGCGAATGTATTGGTCAGACTTCGCGCCAAAGTTACGGCAGGGTTCGCTAGAGATGTTGATGATGTGAACCAGTATGCGCCACCTATCCAGACGCCAACTGCAAAAGGCACAGCCGAGGTGCGACCAGAGCGAGATATCAGAAAAATCACTAGCAATAATCCAATGGTTGCAACGGCTTCTGAAAGCCAGATGTTCGAGCCAGTGCGAATTTTGGTTGACAGTGTGATCGCGTCAAGGTCAAACATCAAATTTGCAATGACAGTGCCGATACATCCTCCAATTGTTTGAGCAATTACATAAGGAACAATGTCACGAGATGAGAAATTATCTAAAAACTTTGCAGCGATTGTTACGACTGGGTTGAAGTGAGCACCTGAAACCCAACCGAACATCAAGATCAATGAAATTAATGCACCAACAGTCGCACCCGAATTAGCCAAAAGTTGTAAACCAACATCTTGAGTGAGATTGGTTGCCATGACGCCCGAGCCGACAACTGCGATGATTAAAAGCATCGTGCCGAGTGCTTCGGCGGCTAGTCGGCGAACAAGTGTTGGTTTTGAAGTCATTGAATAAGCGTATGCGATTGAGATGACTAACGAGCGAACAACGAGTTACGTGTTCAAATTATTTTTTCGTATCGTCGTCGGGTTGTTCGCGAAGAAACTGTTCAAATTCTTTACCCAGGTCTTCTGCTGTAGGTACTTCGACTTGAGTTTTAGAGTCGTAGTCTCTCTCGAGCATTTCTACATAATCAGCAACCTGTTCGTCTCCTTCGACTGCTGCGTCGTGAAGTTCTGACCACCGTCTGATTTCTTCATATAGTTCTGCGTGCCGAGTCGGCACGCCAAGCACAAGTTCTAAGTGTCGCAAAAGCGCGGCCGAAGATTTTGGGTGTTGGGCATTTAACAAATAACGCGGCACTCCGACTCGCAGAGAAACAGATGGAATCTGCTGACGCTCAAACCGCTCGTGCAGCACGCCGAGCAAGCCAGTAGGCCCTTGATACTTGGGCAGACTTAGTTTTAGACGACGTGCTAGCGCAATATTTGAAGTGCTTCCAAAAACATTTGGTGTCCGAGTGTGCGGTATTAATTCATCGTTTGCACCAACGGTTACAACAATGTTGCAATTCAAACGTTTTACGCATTGCACAATACATTCCGAAAAAACATCCCAGTTAATGTGCGGTTCGACACCTGAAAGCACGACCAAGTCTCGTGAGCCATCTGGAAACCGAGCAATAACAATCTCATTTTCGGGCCAGATGATTTTTCGTTCGTTATCTTCATCTAGGTAGACCTCGGGCCGCTGGGTGGTGAAATCAAAAAATGGATCAGGATCAATACTCGCAACCACGGTGACTGCTCGGTTCTCAAGGCACCACTCAAGGGCACCAGTGGCTGCGCCAGCAATATCGAAGTAACCCCTTAAAGCAATGACCAACACGGGATCACGTAATTGCCCAACTGACTCCCAGTCGGCTTCAAGCACATCCTCGACGTTCATAAAGACTTAAGAAAATAACCGTGACAATTTACTTCCACTGTGTAAGCATGGCAGCCGTGGTTGCATCTTCACACCCTAAATCTCGAGTTTCACGGCGCTTGGCGGCAATCAATGAATCTGCGACTCTGGCAGTTGATTCAAAAGCCAAAGCACTGCAGGCAAAAGGCGAACATGTAATCGGTTTTGGTGCGGGCGAACCAGATTTTCCGACACCTGAATATATTGTCGAGGCGGCCGTGCGAGCAGCGCGAGATCCGAAAGCGCATCGTTATACGCCGGCTGCAGGTCTGCCGCAATTGCGTGAGGCGATCGCGGTTAAAACGAAACGTGATTCTGGTTTTGAGTGCGCAGCGTCGCAAGTATTAGTCACAGTTGGTGGAAAGTATTCAGTGTTTGTTGCTTTTGCCGCATTGTGCGACCCAGGCGATGAAGTTATTTGTCCGGCACCTTATTGGACGACCTATCCAGAGGCGATCACGCTTGCAGGTGGCGTGCCAGTCGTGATTGACACGACACAAGAGACAGAATTCAAGGTCACGGTCGAACAACTTGAGCGTGCCAAAACCGCAAAGACGAAAGTTTTATTATTTGTTTCACCAGATAACCCAAGCGGCGCTGTTTATTCGCGTGACGAAACAATTGCAATCGGCAAGTGGGCGCTTGCAAATGATATTTGGGTCGTAACTGACGAAATTTACGAGCACTTAACTTATGGCAAACATGTTTTCACTTCGATGCCCACTGTTGTGCCTGAGATTGCTGATCGTTGCGTGATCGTCAACGGTGTTGCCAAGACTTATGCAATGACTGGCTGGCGAGTTGGTTGGATGATTGGGCCGCCAGATGTGATGAAAGCAGCGATTAACTTTCAGAGTCATACGACTTCAAATGTTTC
>JAEMRY010000033.1 GCA_016463105.1 Ilumatobacteraceae bacterium
CACGATTTGCCTGAAGATCACATCCTGACTTGGGATGACCTCGCCAAATCATGACGCGAGTTGTCGCCGTTGTTCAGGCGCGAATGGGTTCGCAACGCTTTCCCGGAAAGATGCTCGCTCAACTTGGCAACCAGACTCTTCTTGCTTGGGTTTTGACCCGAGTGATGTCTGCCAACTTGATCGACGAAACAATTCTCGCCACATCTTCTAGTGCCCAAGACGATGATTTAGTGGCTAATGCTGAAAAATTTGGCGTCCGAATAGTTCGTGGTAGCGAAAGTGATGTCTTATCAAGATTTACCTTGGCGCTTGAAAAAACTAATGCTGATCAAGTCGTTCGAGTTTGTGCCGATAATCCATTTGTTGCTGGTGAAGAAATTGATCGACTAGTCCACGAATTTCAATCGGGCGATTTCGACTATGCCTGCAATCATCAACAGCGACTCAGCAATAACTATGCTGACGGTTTTGGTGCTGAAATTCTTTCTGTCAAGTTACTCAATGAAGTGTCAGCAATCGCCACTGAGCTGTCACATCGCGAACATGTAACAAGTTACATTTGGGATAATCAATCAAATTTTCGTGTGCGTGCGGTTGATGCGCCGGCTGAACTTGCTTTCCCAGATATTCGCCTCGATATTGACACACCAGAAGATTTATTTCGGTTGGATGCATTCGTCAAAAAGTTTGCAATTAGTACAGATACCTCAGCAACACAAATAATCGAGTCTTTCCGCAAATATATGGGGTGATTTTTGGTTGTTAGTTGAGTAGTCTGCAGGGATGTCAAATACCAAACCAGAAGTCAAGATTCCAAAAACTGCAGCACCTAGTGGCCTAGTGATTGAAGATATAACAGTCGGTGACGGCCAAGAAGCTGTGCGCGGCAAAAATGTTTCGGTGCACTACGTCGGAGTGGCGTGGAGTACTGCGACACAATTTGATGCATCATGGGATCGCAATGAGCCGTTTGACTTTGGCCTAGGTGAAGGTCAAGTTATTTCAGGCTGGGACAACGGTGTTGTCGGAATGAAAGTTGGGGGTCGACGTCAGTTGACGATTCCGCCCGACATGGGTTACGGAAGTCGTGGAGCAGGCGGAGTAATCAAAGGCAACGAAACACTTGTTTTCATTGTCGACTTGCTAAACGTTTTTTAGTTAGCAGAGATTTGCTTTTTGCGATAGTGGTTTCGACAAAGTAATTCGTAACGCACGACATCGCCGAATAACGGCGCAACAGTATTTTTGTCGGTATCGCCAACCATCACGGTTTCGCCTTCAAGCACAACTTTGTCGTTTACTAAACGCGCGTTATTAGTTGCACGTGCCCCACACCAACAGCGTGCTTCAACTTGCATCTCAATGCGTTGATCAGCAATTTCGAGTAGTCGTCGTGTGCCATCAAACAGCAAGCCTTTGAAATCTGTAATCAAACCAAAGGCATAAACATCAACATGAAGTTCGTCGACAATTAAGGCAAGTTGGTCGCACTGTTGAATCGTGCAAAATTGCGCCTCATCACAAACAATGAATTGCAACGGCATACGCGCGACTGCAAGGTCGAACAGGTTTAAGTCGGGTGCCATCTCAATTGCCGGCGTCGAAACACCGAGCCGACTAGTGACTTGTCCACCGTCGCGATCAAGTTTTGTGAGCAACAATCCGGCCAGACCCCGACTCGTCAAATTGTGATTAATTTGCAGCGCGAGTGTGCTTTTGCCCGAGCCCATTGTCCCGTAGTTAAATCGCAGCGTTGCCATCTCAGGGCAAAACGCTACCCGTTAATCGTCAATAACAAAAAAGCGAAACGACGAATTAAGGTAACGGAGTAATGACTTCTGAGGAACTTGCAAAATATATTGACCATACTCTGTTGGCCCCTGAGGCAACTTCTCTTGAAATTACGAATCTTTGTGCAGAGGCTCGCAAGTTCAATGTCGCCGCTGTTTGTTTTTCTCCATCTTTTCTTCCATTGTCGGTCGGTTTAGTGCCGACAGAGATTGCAATCGCGTGCGTAGTCGGGTTTCCATCTGGGGCTCACGCAGCGGATGTAAAAGCATTCGAAGCCACACGGGCGATTGAAAACGGAGCAACAGAAATAGACATGGTCTTAAATCTTGGCTTTATATATTCAGCAAACTGGCTAGAACTTGGTGATGAAGTTGCTGCAGTTCGCAAAGCCATTTCTACGGCAAGCAAGAAGCGGGCATTGCTAAAAGTAATTATTGAATCGTCGGCATTAACAGATCAGCAAATAATTGCTGCATGTCGTGTGGCTGTTGCCAATGGTGCAGATTTTGTAAAGACATCGACTGGGTTTCACAAATCTGGTGGAGCAACAGTTCATGCTGTTGAATTAATGCGACTTACTGTTGGTGACTTGATTGGTGTTAAAGCCAGCGGTGGCATTCGCACCCGTGAAACGGCGCTTGAAATGATTAACGCAGGAGCAACTCGTCTCGGCACATCTGCAACCGGTGCGATTCTTGCTGGTTAATATTTTTTAGTTCGAAAAACCATTCATCGGCAATGACGAGCGCTGAAGCCAATTGTCACTCGGATAACTGGCGGTTCCATCAATCGCATGAATCGTGTAGGCATGTCGTGGTTTGTCGCTCGTATTTGGGCCAGATCGATGAGGAAGAGTGCCGTTGAGCAAAATTAAAGTTCCGCGCGGTGCTTCAAGCGGCACCAAACCCGTCGTTGGATACGGAGTTGAATCAAAAATTTCGTTGAAGGTCGACTTGCGATCAGCGGTCAGTCGATTGCGATATTTAACTGGCATCCGATGACCGCCAGGCAGTGCCCACATGCAACCATTTTCGGTTGTTGCATCATCAATTGCAAACCAAAAACCAATTACTGATTGTGGTTCTGTCCATAAATATGTGTGGTCGACGTGACTCGTAACTTCGCCACCGATGCGCGGTTGTTTGAAGATGTACATTGATTGCAATAATTTTTCTTGTTTTAGACCGATCGACTGTGCAACTGCAGCAAGACGACTTGAATGACTGAATTCTTTGAACACCGGATCAAGATCGTGCATTGCGTGGCCGAGCTTGTTTAAACATAAGTGTGCATCTTGACGCAATTCGCCGCGCTCATTGAAAGCGTCTTTTTCAAAGAAGCAACGAATCTTGTCGCCGCTACTTAAAAAATAGTCATCTGATGCATGCACTGCAGTGCCGTCAGCGGTGAACACGGTTGCCTGTTCTGGTGATGGACAGTATTTTTCGGCAAGAACCATGGCTTGTTCACGAAGTTTTAAGCATGCTTGCGCGTCTACAAAATCTGGCAAAACCAGATAGCCATTTTCACTGAAAAATTCTGTTTGCGATGCTGTTAAACCGTCTTGGGTGATCATTTCGGTGAACTTTCTGGGTTTACAAACACAGACTCTTCAGGAAACGCAACTGGCAACATTTCGCTAAGTTTTCGCGGCACACCGTTTACTTCGAGCAACATATTGGCACCGCCGTGCTCCCACAGCAACTGCCGACATCGTCCGCACGGCGTGACTGATTCGCCGTTACCAACTGTGCAAACCGCGACGAGTCGGCCGCCGCCAGTCTTGATTAGTTCGCTGACCAAACCGCACTCGGCACACAAAGTTAAACCATACGAAGCATTTTCAACGTTGCAACCAGTGATCATTCGACCATCATCAACTAGTGCAGCCGCACCAACATGAAATTTCGAATATGGGGCGTAGGCATTTTCTGCTGCGGCCAATGCTGCAGTTCGCAAGGCAGTCCAATCGATTTGAGTTGTCATGATTGACCTACAGTAGTGCCGAATCAGCAATTAGTTATTGTTGACGCTTGCCAACACTTGTTTGCCGAGTGCTTTCACTGCGGTTATTGCTGCTTGGTGATTGATCGTCAGACATTTACGATCTTTAACGACTAATTTGCCGTCAACTACTACATGCAGCACATCGGCTCGAGTTACACAAGTTGCAATAGTCGTGTGTGGATCAAACGTCGGTGTGAGTGAAGGTGAATCTGCATCAAGCACAATCAAGTCTGCCTGTTTGCCTACTTCAAGAGAGCCAATCATGTGATCAAGTTGCAGCGCACGCGCCCCATTAATTGTCGCCATGCGCACAAGATCTAGTGCCGGCAAAACCGCGGGGTTTTTGGCAGCAGTTTTTTGCATGTATCCAGCCAGACGAATTGCAATCCATAAGTCGATGTCGTTTCCTGAAGCAGGGCCATCTGTGCCGAGTGCTATGTTCACTCCTGCTCGTTGCAAATCTAAAATACGCGCAATACCGCTTGCGAGTTTAAAATTTGATGCAGGACAATGAACGACGGTTGCTGAATTATTAGCGATTAGCGAGATGTCTGCATCACTTAGATGTACTCCATGCGCCAGAACACTGCGATGCAATAAATTTGTGTCAGCGAGAACTTGAATCGGTGTGCGACCACCATGACGATTAGCAACTAGTTGCATCTCGCCAACAGTTTCAGCCGCATGTACATGAACTCGAGCTTCATATTTTGACGCAAGAGCGGCAAGTGTGCGCAAGTGATCTTCGCCAAGCAAATATGTGCTGTGGGGGGCAATCCAACCAGTTGAACCAGTCTGATCGCGTGGTGATTCGAGCCATTTAACAGCCCACGAAAGCCGATCGTTATATGCAAGTGGCTCTGGGCCATCTGACTCTAAGAAGTTTGGTCCAGTCTGAATTCGCATAGAACTTGACTTTGCAACATCCAACGCAGCATCTGGCAAGTAATACATATCTAATGCAGTTGTAATTCCGCCGAGCAGCGATTCAAGCGCTGCTAGCTGCGTGCCTGCATGAACGGCGTTGTAATTGAGTACTTTTACTTCGGCAGGCATTAGTCGTGAAAGAAAATCTTCAAGGCTCATGTCGTCGCCAAGTCCGCGAAACAAAGTCATGCCAAGGTGCGTGTGAGTGTTAATTAAACCTGGCATCACGATTGCACCGCGAGCATCGATTATTTCGTTTGCATTGTGGTTTATTTCGCCACTTGAGATTGCTCGTATTGCGCCGTTCGCGCCAACAATTAGTGAACCATTATCAATAACCGAACCAGATTCATCAACCGTCACGATTTGGGCGTTGATGACCGCAATACGATCTTGGTTGGATGAGTTGTTGCTCATGGTTTGTTGTTTTCGATATCAATTTGTTTGAGGATATTCGCCAGCAAACTACCGACCCGTGTTGCAGATGCTTTGCCAAATGCAACCACATCGTCACCTGAAAGTTTTTCGCCAGAGATTCCGGCGGCAAGGTTTGTCGCTAGTGATAGCGCAAGAACCTCCATGCCCATGTGCCGAGCAGCGATAGTCTCCATCACTGTTGACATGCCGACAAGATCGGCACCCCAAATGCGTGCGGCACGAATTTCTGCGGGTGTTTCAAAGTGTGGGCCGTGAAACCCCATGTAGATACCCTCATGCAAATTCGAGTCAACACTTTTAGCAATCGTGCGCAATCGCAAACTGTATGCATCTGTGAGATCTACGAAACGTCCGTGTAATGGTGCTGGCGCATCGGCACCAGTCAACGGTGAGAACCCAGTGAGATTGATATGGTCCGAAATTAGTGCCGTGGCACCAACCCCCCAATCTTGACGCAAGCAACCAGCAGCATTCGTAAGAACAACAGTCTTGCAACCAGCAAACGCCGCAGTGCGAACTGCATGTACAACTGAATTCACACCGTGACCCTCATACAGATGTGTTCGACCTGTGAGTAACAAAACTCGAGACTTTCCGACTGAGACACTTTTTAAAGTTCCACCATGACCTATTGCCGATGGCTTAGTAAAACCTGGAATATCTGTTACAGAAATTTCGTTTGTTGCGTCGAGCACAGATGCTGCATGTGCCCAACCAGAACCTAGAACAGCAAGAATGTCGTGTTGTCCGGCAAACTTTTTTACGACATAGTCTGCGGCGACTTTTGCCAGTTCGTAAGGATGATTTTCTCCTGCAGAATTCATAACTTAAGACTACGGCTCTAGTTCAAATTTGACGTATCAGTTATTGCCTTCTAATTCATACATGACAATTGTGCTGGTTTTTGAAATCCATAATCCAGCACCTGCTTGTTTGAAATTTCGTGAGAGCTCTTGTCGATACCAAGCGCCAGTGCGTGAGTAGATCTCTAAATCTGTAACTTCACGGTCGACATTATGTCGAAGATCACTTTTTGTTGGCACTTCAAAAAATAAAACATGTTTAGTCGCTTTCGCTAAATTTCTAATTGCTGACCGAGCAGCCTGATCGTCAAGGTATTGCAATACGCTTTGGCAAATAACAAGATCGAATGTTCTAGTCGGTGTCCATGAACTGATATCGCGTCGCTCGTGGCCGTATTTCTTGCAGGCATGTTCGCTGACATCTACAGAAACAACTTTCGTGCGTGAATAATTATTGCGATACCAGTCGCTCCAGTACCCAACACCTGCACCGACATCTAAAACTGAGCGCACTGGAATATCCCACCATTTACAAAAGTGATGCACGGCCGAGGCGAGTGTTTCGATCTTGTGACGTGAATGCATTGGCGTCGTTGAATAAAAGCGCTTAAAAAACTCGGCATCAAACTGTGATCTAGGCACCTGTGTTGTGTAGCAGGTCTTTGAGTAGTCTTGCCACACGAGTTTCTAACCGTAGAAAGAAGCAACAAAATGTCGGTATACGAAGTAAAAATTGCCGGTCTAACCGGCGCCAAAGATATTCTCGGTTCTCTAAAGGGCAGGGTCACTCTTGTCGTGAATGTGGCCTCGAAGTGTGGATTGACGCCGCAATACACAGCGCTTGAGGCTCTGCAGAAAGACTATTCAGCGCAGGGTTTTACGGTGCTTGGTGTGCCGTGCAATCAATTTGGCGCCCAAGAGCCGGGTAGTGCCAGTGAGATTGAAACATTTTGTTCAACAAACTACGGCATAACTTTTCCAATGTCAGAAAAAGTTGACGTCAATGGTGAAAAGCGACATTCGCTCTACCAAACTTTGACACCAGTAGTTGATGCTGAGGGGCATTCGGGTGACATTCGATGGAACTTCGAAAAGTTTTTGGTTGGGCGAGACGGCAAAGTGGTTTGCAGGTTTAATCCAACTGTCGCTCCAGATGCCCCAGAAGTTGTCAGCGCGATCAAAGAGCAATTGGGTAAATAAATTATGCGCAAAGTTACAGTCGCTGCACTACAGATGTCGATGTCTCAAGATGTCGCAACAAATATTGCGACTGCTGAACGACTTGTGCGTAGCGCGGCAAAACAGGGTGCACAAATTATTTTGATCCCAGAATTATTTGAAGGTCATTATTTTTGCAAGGATCAAACATCAGAAGATTTGCAACGTGCAGTAGAAATGGCAACTCATCCGACCGTTGAACACTTTGCGAAAGTTGCTAAAGAACTGAATGTTGTTTTGCCGATCAGTGTTTATGAGCGGGCTAATAATTCGCTTTTTAATTCGGTGGCGATAATTGATGCCGATGGCAAAGTGCTCGGCACTTATCGCAAGAGTCATATTCCAGATGGGCCGGGGTATAACGAGAAGTTTTATTTCAGTCCAGGTGACTCTGGATTTAAAGTTTGGCAAACAAAACACGCAAAAATCGGTGTTGGTATTTGTTGGGATCAATGGTTTCCAGAAGCAGCCCGCGTGATGGCATTGCGTGGCGCAGAAATTTTGTTATACCCAACAGCAATCGGCAGTGAGCCGTCGAATGCCGAACTTGATTCTTCTGGTCATTGGCAACGGGCGATGCAGGGTCATGCTGCGAGCAACCTCACCCCGGTGATGGCGTCAAATCGCACTGGCCGCGAAGTTGGTCGCGCCACAGAAATAACTTTTTACGGATGTTCGTTTATCTGTGATGCAACCGGCGCAAAAGTTGCCGAAGCAAATCGAACTGAAGAAACTGTGTTGCTCGCAAGTTTTGATCTTGAGGCCCAAAAACTTGCTCGAACTTTCTGGGGATTATTTCGTGACCGGCGCCCAGAGTTATATAAGCCGCTGATGACATTGGATGGATCCGAGACGTGAGCATGCCAGCCGAGTTCGCTCGGCATCAACGCACTGTCATTTGTTGGCCAGCAAGACCCGAGATTTACGGCTCGCGTTTAGTCGAGGCGCAAACTGCTCACGCCGCGTTGGCGAACACGATTTCGGGTTATGAACCCGTGACGATGATTGCCAACCACGAAGATTTAAGTGCGGCGCGTAAGGCGTGTGCCGAAAATGTTGATGTCGTTGCGCTTGAAATTGATGACGCATGGTTTCGCGACTCTGGGCCAAATTACATAATCGAAAACAATGAACTCGTGGCAACTTGCTGGGTGTTCAATGGCTGGGGAGAAAAATTCAGGCCGTTCGACAAAGACGCAACGATTGCCATGCGTTGGGCCGACTACGCGGGTCATAAAACGCGCAAAATAAATATGGTTCTTGAAGGCGGCTCGCTCAATGTTGATGGTGCCGGCACTTTAATAACAACCGAGCAGTGTTTATTGAACCCAAACCGCAATCCGAAACTTTCACGCGAGCAGATTGCCATGCAACTGTGTCAAGAACTTGGCCAACAAAAAGTTGTTTGGTTGCCATTTGGCCTGGCTCTTGACGACGACACCGACGGGCATGTTGATAATGTCGCTGCATTTATTGGTGAGAAAAATGTAATCATGCAGGGTTGTGATGACAAGAGTGAAGAAGATTTTTCTCGATGCGCGACCAATATCGCAGTCGCAAAAGCCGCAGGCTTAAAGGTGCATGAAATACCCGTACTGCCGTTCGTTGTTACAGATGGCGTGCGTGCAACCGTGCCATATTTAAATTTTTATATCTGCAATGACGCTGTAATTGTGCCGGTTTGTGGTCACGATGCAGACAGCGAAATGTTGGCACTGCTTGGCGAATATATTCCAGATCGCGACATCGTCGGTCTTGGGATTGGTGAGATTCTTGCGCACGGTGGCGGTGGAATTCATTGCATCACGCAACAGATACCTGCCGTTTAGTTGTTAGACGGGGGCGTCCATATTGCGCAACGGCAGAACTTGTGCTGGCAAACTATCCCACATGTCGCTAAGTAGATCATCTCGCAAAGAACGTACCGAATCATCGTTCCAACGGTTGAGATGTTGCAATGGGTCGTTCACCAAGTCATAAAGTTCGCCTTCACCAGATTTGTTCATCGTGCCATCAAGTGCCGCCGTGCAAACCCAGTTGTCGCGACAAATTGTTCGTAGATGCACGATTTTGCCGAACAGCACGCTGTCCCATTCTGTGAGCACGCGCTCGTGGCCAAGTTTTTGTGCATCGCTATCGTCGACGGGTAAGCGCGGCGCTTCTGTGTACTTTGGTCGCTCGATGCCGGCGATGTGGGCAAAAGTTGCTGCCAGTGAAACTAAACCGACCGGTGCGCTAACTCGTGCCGGAGTTGCATTTGCGCTCGGTGCAGGTCGCCAAATAAGTGGAAGACGCATCAGCGCGTCGACGTGATATGGACCTTTAAATAGCAAACCAAAGTCGCCTTGAAACTCGCCATGATCGGTTGTGTAGACGACATCTAAATCATTTGCCCAGCCGCGCGCGTTAATTGCGTTGAGTACATCACCAATTGCGTCGTCGATCAGTTCGTTTTCAACGTGCGTAAATGCGTTTACTTCGCGCACTTGATCGGCGGTCAACGTCGCTGGCACCCAATGCGCTGGCGCTTCATAATTCGAAACAAAAGTTCCGTCATACCAACCACGCCAATGACGCAATTTGTCGTCAAGAACTTTTTCGCGTTTTGATTTGTCTTCGATATATCCTTCGGGCAGATCGAGTTCGCGCCACGGCACACGATGCAACTCAGACGCCGGTGGATCCCACGGGTGGTGTGGGTCAGGAAAACTCATCCAACAAAACCAGTCACGATCTTCGGGCAACGAGTTCAGCCAATCGATTGTGCGTTGAGCCACCCAATGCGTGTGATACCACTCAGTTGGAATCGGATTATTTTTTACTTGCGGCGCATTCGTGTCGCCACCACCTTGCGCATTTACTTGCAATTCATGATCGAGCACTTGGTAGTAACCAGCAATCGCCTCGGGGTGATTGTCACGAACCCATTGTGAATAATGCAACTGGCCAACTGCACCGTGCGTCGATAGCTCCATGAAGTCAAAACCACGATGCGGGTCGTCAGGGTTGTTAGTTGTTTTGCGTTGATTGCCCAACTGATTTTCTGTAAATCGCAGAAATGGATCAAGCAGCGGCTCAAAATGTGCCTTACCGATTAGTGCAGTTGCATAACCAACACTTCGCAGATCGTTGGCAATGCTTGGCGCGTCGGTTGGCAGCGGCACGCCGTTCATCCATACGCCGTGTGTGCTGACATGTTGGCCGGTGATCATTGTGCTGCGCGACGGCATGCACACAACATTTTGTGGATGCGCGCGATCAAATGTGATGCCTGCTTTGCTTAAAGCGTCAATATTTGGTGTGCGAGCAATAGTTCCACCGTTGCAACCGAGTGCGTCGTAACGCTGCTGATCGGTAGTGATGAACAAAATCTTGCGACCCATATTTATTTGCCGTCAAACATTTGTTTTACTTTTGCCAGACCTACGCTTGCAGCCCCTGCAATCGGTAGCGCCAAAACTTCTGGGTCCATGTCGGTTGAGTACATCACCAGACAACGATTTTCGCCATCCGGAATGACGTCAACCGTGCCGAGATGAAACTTGATCAGCGAGTTATTGACGATCTTGTATTGAAATCGACGCAAGTCATGATCGAGCGTGACAATGTCTTCTTCGAACACGATGCCAGCAGCCAGAGTGATCCAGCGCTTTGATCCTTCAACTCGGCAATCAGTGATTGGAAACCATTCATGCAGTCGTTCGGGTGCCCCAACAAAAGCCCAAACAGTGTCTGCGTCGCATTCAACAAATGCGTGTCGACGAACGGTGCCCATAAGAGTTATACGCTAACTAATCATCTGGCTAGCTAACGAGCCAGTCAATTGTGCTCAGGTTCGCACGGGTTAAAGCATCATTAATTTTCGTGAATGGACGAGATCCAGTGAAGCCGTTGTGCGCTGACAGTGGTGACGGATGCGCGCTCTCAATAATGTGGTGTTTCGTTGTATCAATTAGCAATTTCTTTTTTCTGGCGAAGGCGCCCCATAATACAAATACAACTGGATGCGACTTGTTGTTGACGATACGAATTACGGCGTCAGTAAAAGTTTCCCAACCGAAGCCTTGATGAGAGCCAGCCTCACCGGCACGAACTGTAAGCGTTGTATTCAGCATCAGCACACCTTGTCGTGCCCATTGTTCAAGGTTGCCGTGAATCGGAGGTTTGATTTTCAAATCAGATTGCAATTCTTTGAAAATATTTTTTAGTGATGGGGGATGCACAACATCGCGTTGCACAGAAAAACATAATCCGTGTGCCTGATTTACCCCGTGATACGGGTCTTGACCGAGAATTACAACTCGTGTGTCAGCATAAGTTGTCAGTTCTAGAGCAGCCATGACATTTTCGGGCGATGGGTAGACAGAAAATTGTCGGCGCTCTTGGGTGACAAACTCTTGAAGTTTTTTAAAATATGGCTTCTCGAACTCAGATTGAAGTAGCGAAGACCATTCGGTTTGCATTGCTAATTTCTTAGAAGCGCGAGCGCACGGCCCACAAGTCAGGAAATATCGGCTTAAACAATGTTGACGCGAGATATGCGGCACCGCTTGACCCACCGGTGCCGTGCTTCATGCCGATAGTTCGCTCAACCATTTTGACGTGACGGTAGCGCCACTCTTGTAAACCTTCATCAATATCAATCAAGCGTTCAAGCAACATTGCTGCTTGCGGGTCTTGGCGGTAGGCGTTTGCAAGTGACTCTTGCACCGCATCATTTGCGACGTAACTCTCGGCGATATTTCGTTTGGTTACTTCTGTTGGTATTTTGTGGCCATGTTTCACGAGATAACTAATTACCGAGTCCCATAGTGATGGGCGATTCATTGCGTCGGTCAGACGCTTTCGTGCTGGACTATTTGGATCGAGATGGTCAGCCATCGAGTCGTCTCGGCGCCCGAGCACCGCTTCAAGTTCGCGAAATTGCGCAGATTGAAAACCGCTTGCGGCTTCTAGACGATCACGAAATGAATTAAATTGCAACGGCGTCATTGTTTCTAAAATATCTACTTGACTTACAAGGACTTTAAAAATGGTCCGCACGCGACCAAGCACAGACAATGAATCGAAACTGTTGCCATTCTCTAAAAGAGTTTGTGCCCTAGCCAATTCGTGCAAAACACATTTAAACCACAACTCGTATGTTTGATGTACAACAATGAACAACATTTCGTCGTGTTCAGGGCCATCTGAGCGAGGCTTTTGTAGATCCAATAGTGCATCGACGTTTAAATAAGACGAATAAGTGACCGCAGATTCAAATTTTTTAGAATTATCGGCTGAATTCATATACGGTGATCGTATGTCAAATGACCTGACTTTGCGAAGTACAGCCTTAGCGCTTGATGCATCTGACCCGCTTGCCGAGTATCGCAATGAATTTATGATTGCCGACCCTTCGTTGTGTTATTTGGACGGTAACTCACTTGGGCGCATGCCGAAGGAAGTCATAAATGTTGTGGGTACGTACCTACGTGACGAGTGGGCGACGAAGCTTGTTTCTGGTTGGTCTGAGTGGATAGACGAAGCGCAGTCAGTTGGCAATTTAATTGGGCGCGCTTCTTTAGGTGTGGCTGCTGGCCAGATGTTGTCTGTCGATACAACGAGTGTAAATTTTTATCAACTTTGTAGTGCGGCCGTTAAAGCGCGACCTGAACGTAAAACTGTGATCACAGATACTGCAAACTTTCCGACTGATCGTTATATCTT
Source organism: Ilumatobacteraceae bacterium (assembly GCA_016463105.1). Classification (GTDB taxonomy): domain Bacteria; phylum Actinomycetota; class Acidimicrobiia; order Acidimicrobiales; family Ilumatobacteraceae; genus BACL27. The sequence goes on from JAEMRY010000033.1 coordinate 12,894, forward strand.
GGAAGGCATTTGCCAGCAGCATGGTTTGAAACTTGTATTAATCAATGATGACGATGGCGAAGAATTTGTTTCACCAGAAATGCTTTCTGCTGTTTTAAACGATGATGTTGCGCTTGTTTCTTTGTCAGTGATTCAGTATCGCTCAGGAGTTCTTCATGATGTCGCCAAACTCACGCAACTCGCTCGTGATGCTGGTGCACTTTTTGTTTGGGATGCGAGTCACGCAGTCGGAGTTGTGCCGATGCAGTACGACCGTGACAAAGTTGATCTTGCAGTTGGCTGTACGTATAAATATGGCAACTCTGGTCCTGGTTCGCCGGCGTGGCTATATGTGAGCCACCGGGTGCAAAGCGAACTGAGTGTGCCGATACAAGGTTGGTTCGCTCAAGACGATCAGTTCGCAATGGGACAAGGTTTTGATCGCACCTCTGGCATGCGTGGTTTTCAGGTTGCAAGTCCGAGCATTATTGGTATGCGTTGTGTGACGACTGCATTCTCGATGATTGAGCGAGCGGGTTTGTCGGCGATTGCACAAAAAGCAGCGCAGGGCACCGAGCTGATGTTGGCATTACATGATGCTTGGCTCGCACCACTCGGATTTTCGGTTGTCACGCCTCGTGATTCAAAGCGGCGTGGCGGGCACATCTCAGTTCGCCACTCAGATGCACAGAAAATTTCTGATGCGATGCGAATTTTCGGCAACGTTATTGGAGACTTTCGTCAACCAGATTGCATCAGGTTGGCGATCTCTCCACTACCAACTAGTTACGTCGAAGTTTTTGATGGATTCGAGCGAATTCGAGATGTTGTGGCAACGAAAAAATATTTAGAAGTTGGCGAAGCCAAGACTCGAGTGACGTGATTCGGCGAGTATTAAATCGTTAGCCACCGAAGTGGCGATAGATACGTTCGGCTGGTCCGCGACCATAATGATGGTGCCACCAGTTAGCCCAAATAATTGCAGAAATATAAACAGCAATACTCATTGTCATCGCTGTGTCTAAACCAGTTGGCGTTACTAGATGCCACCAGTTAACGACCGCATTATAAATAAAAATATGTGCAAGATAAATTGTCAGCGTCATTTGTCCAGTTGTTTGCGCAAGCCGCACAATTAGTGTCTCGCCGTAGCGCTCACACAAAACTGTGACGAGCATAAAAACTGCGATGACTACGCCAATTGACGCGGCAACATAAAGTATTCCTCGGTCGAACGGTTGTGTTGACGCGAGATGCGACCATCGTTCGTCAGAGCCAGACTCGTCAAACGATCGCGAGTTAACGATTGAGTTAAGCGTGTAGGCAAAGACCACTGCTGCAGAAGCGAAAGTAAAAAGCTTCCGCCGTATTGCGGCAATTTGCGTATACACCCGACCCAGCAGAATGCCGACGATAAAAAACATCAACCATGGAAATATT
>JAEMRY010000100.1 GCA_016463105.1 Ilumatobacteraceae bacterium
TTGTTGCTGCTGGCACGGTTGTGGCGACAGTTGTCGTAGTTATTGTCGTAGTTGTAGTTGTTGTTGTAGTAGTTGGCGTTGTGGCGATGATGTATCGGTCGTACAAACTTTTAGCAAGTGACCGATATAAATCTGCTCTTATCCCATAACCAGTTCGAGTTAAATGAACTTTGTCGAACGCCATCCATTTGGGGTTTTTAGCGATCGCGGTGTACCAGTCTTCAATAATTAAATTTGGGTACTCAGGTGCAAGACGAACAAGAACCTTGTTAAATAACACGCTGCGTTTCGCTATTGCCGGGGTGTCGCGACGGTTGACAGTTAGCCAAGTGACTGGCACATTGCCGATTGTTTTTAGTAAGTCACGAATCACGATCTCATAAGACGACTCTTTGGTTTCGATCGCAACATCATTGCTGCCGAGCGCAACAATCACTGCATCGACTTTTAGACCACTTGCGGCAAGTTTGAGAAAACTTTTAACACCTGACATTCGTGTTGACAAATTAGGTGTCGGAAAAGCAACTCGTCGCGAATACTGTCCATCAATCACAACCGTCTTCCACTGAGCATCACTAGCGATCAAGCTCTGCGATTTTGCGAAATATTCGGTGCCCCAAGTGATGCTGTCACCAAGAATTAAAATTGACGGACCTGCATTCGGCTTAAACGGTGTGCTGCTGCCGTATCCAACCGAAACAACAAGCGCAAATGAGACGAGTAATAATTTTCGGATAAGAGATTTATTGTTTTGAGTTCGACCCATCAGTAAGTTGGGTCTCCCCAGATTCGAAACAGCAGCGAAGGCCCGGCTAGTTCTAATATTTCGTTTTGACGAAGAATGCAAGCTTGTCCTTGGTGCAGTGAGCCTGCGTTGCCGTGAGCGCATAAATATATTTCTACTTCGTGTTCGGCAGTTACAGACATGGCTTTTTTCACGTTGATTCTTTGCACACTAAATGGCGCACTCGGCAGCTCGTAGATCACAGCATCGCCTGAAGTTGTAGGTGGCGTCACTGATCTTGGTGATTCTGCAGCGAAATTTGCAGTAGCAAAAAACTCGTCCATGTCGATGTGCTTTTTGGTGAATGCGGCGCGCATCACGTTGTCACTACTTGGCATTACCTCAACAGCAACGCCACTTAAATATGAATGCACGTTGCCGGGCTCTAGAAAAACGGCTTCACCTGGTTGCAACACAACATGATTCATCAACAAGGCAACGAGAATGCCGCCAGAGTCTGGATACAAACTCGCCAGCAACTGCAGGTGTCTCGGCAGATTTGGCGGTGTTTTGTGTGACTTTTGATCGAGTGCCCACCGAATGGTCTTTTCTAATCCGCCAAGTTTTAAATGTCGGGCAAGTTCGATCCAGCCGTTTTGCTCGGCACGATTAAGAGACTCGGTTATGGTTGCAAATCCGCACAGCATTTCGAAATCTGAAAGTGCGCACAACAACTCTGGTTTGGCAGTCTGATCTCGATATACGCGATTGTCTGCAGTGCGATCGATGCCGAGACTATTCTCGCGAGCAAAACCTGCGAGAGCCTGCGAAGTTGTCGGATGCGTTTGTAGCGATAGTGGTTTGGCTACGGCAATTAACTTGACAAGAAACGAAAGTTCACCCACAACATTTTTTAAAGGGGATATACCGTTGCCGGTTTGCAGAGTGGCTTGTCCATCTGGGTGTGTGCCGAACCAAAGTTCGGCCCACGGTTTTGCATCGCGTGGCAAACCAAGTAGATCTGGCAACGCAGTGAAATCTCCCCAGTCGTAGTTCTTTATTGCTGGGTTAAGAATCGCGGTCATTATCAGCGCAGACGATTTCTAATTTGTAGGCATCGCAGCAATGTGGTTGGCTGCATCTTTGATTGCAATTTCACTTGAAGTTCCGGCACGACGGTCACGCACTTCGACAACACCGTTGGCCACACCGCGACCAGCGATAACGATGCGTGGCGTGCCGATAAGTTCAGCGTCTTTGAATTTGACACCAGGCGAAACACCTTTGCGATCGTCAAGTAACACGGTCATATGTTGAGTATGCAAAGCAATTGCCAGTTCTTCGGCAACAGTCGAAGTTTCGTCACCTGGTTTGCCTGCGATAACAATGTGCACATCGGTTGGTGCAACTGCTGTGGGCCATTTCAAACCAATTTCGTCGTGATTTGCTTCGGCAATTGCAGCAACAGCACGCGAAACTCCGATGCCGTACGAACCCATTGTCACAACTTGCGATTTGCCGTTTTGGTCGAGCACTGTTAGCCCGAGTGCTTCGGCATATTTGCGACCGAGTTGAAACACATGGCCGATTTCAATGCCACGACGAATTTGTAAATCTGCGCCGCACTTCGGACACGCGTCACCATCTCGCACATCAGCGGCATCAACTATGCCGTCGCTCATAAAATCTCGGCCGTATACGAGACCTGCAACGTGACGACCTGGCGCGTTTGCGCCAGTGATCCACGCACTACCGATGGCGATACTGCGATCGAGCAAATATTTTATGCCACTTACATTTTTTAAACCGAGCGACTGGGGCCCGATATAGCCTTTGACGAGATTTTTGTTGGCAGCGAAATCGGCTTCTGTGAACTCGACGATTTCTGCCGGTGAAACCTGTGCTTCGAGGCGCTTCATGTCTACATCGCGATCGCCCGGAACCCCAACTGCCAATGGTTCGATTCGCCCATCTGGGTATTTGAGATTGACGACAACATTTTTAAGCGTGTCGGCGGCCACCCATTGGCGGTCGGCGTGCCTTAAGTCAGATCGCGTGTTAAATAAATCAACCAAAGTTGCAATTGTCGGAGTCGCTGGTGTGTCGTGCACGACTGCCAAACTCAGATTAGCGAAATCTATTTTTGCAGGCTCACCGACACGCACCGCTTCGGTGTTTGCCGAATAAGAACAGCTATTACAACTTACAAATGTGTCTTCGCCCGAGTCACACGGAAACAAAAACTCTTCGGATGCCGAACCACCCATTGCCCCAGACATCGCCGAGACGACTGCATATGGCAAACCCAAGCGATCGAATGTTCGCAAATATGCCGCACGGTGCGCGTCGTAACTGTGTTGCAGACCTGCATCGTCAATGTCGAAACTGTAAGAGTCTTTCATCAAGAATTCGCGGCCACGCAACAAGCCAGCACGCGGGCGTGCTTCGTCACGAAACTTAGTTTGAATTTGATACAGCCAAAGAGGCAAATCTTTGTAACTGCTGTAGAGATCTTTCACTAATAGTGTGAACATTTCTTCGTGTGTTGGGCCGAGCAAGAAATCAACACCACGTCGATCTTGTAATCGAAATAAGTTTGGACCATAATCTGTCCATCGACCTGTAATTTCGTATGGTTCGCGCGGCAACATCGCAGGAAAGTGCACTTCTTGTGCGCCGATTGCATCCATTTCTTCTCGGACGATATTTTCAACTCGCTTTAGAGTTCGCAAACCTAGAGGCAACCATGTATATCCACCTGGCGCGGCACGGCGGATATATCCAGCCCGAACCAATAGGCGATGGCTTGGTACTTCTGCGTCGACTGGGTCGTCGCGTAATGTCCGCAAAAACATTGTTGACATCCGCAGAATCACGAGCCCTCACTTGGCGGCGCGAGCATTAGCGCCATCTAAAACTTTAGTTCCGCGCCCCTATACTTAAGGCGACCTAAAAGTTCATTGAACCGAAGGCGTGGGTTTAGGCCCACGCCTTTTGTTCTCTATCGGGTGCCTTTTTAGAGGATAAAAAAGGTTATTTGA
>JAEMRY010000101.1 GCA_016463105.1 Ilumatobacteraceae bacterium
GCGACATCAATGTAATAGTCACCATCAAAATCAGGATGAATGCCACCTTGCAGAGTTACTTCGGTGGCGCCCTTATCCCATGCTTCGCTTGCGCGCGCAGCAATATCGTCAAGCGTCAACAGATATGGAGTGCCACGCAGATTTAGGCTGAGTGGGCCCTTCGAAAAGCCACAGAATTTGCATTTGAATGTGCAGACATTGGTGTAGTTGATATTTCGGTTGTGCACCCAAGTCACGACATCGCCGACAACTTGTTGGCGCAACTGATCGGCGAGTGCAGCAACTGCATCAACTTCTAGTCCGCGGGCGCCAAACAATGTGACGATTTGTTGTTGATCGACTTGCTGACCAAGTTCTACACCGCGCAACACTTCGGCTACTGGGCCTGTTTTGACTTTGTTGCCGTCATTGCGAGCGCTAATCAAAAGCGGTGGGGGATTATTCGCACCCGAATACCACTGTGTCGAGCGGTGGCCGATCAAAATAACTTCGGCACCATCTTGCACAACATCAGCAGCGGTTACTTTTTCTGGCCAAACTTGACCTGGATCATCGCGACCCAAACCTTCGGCGTCACTGCGATCTAGGACTTTGAAATAAAGTGAGTCATCAAGCCACTTGGTCGGCGCAGTTGCAAACTCTGGATAAATAGTTAGTCGTGGCGCCAATACTTTGTCACGTGTTTGCGTCGCGTCTCGCAACTTGTTAAGTGCCGGCCACGGACGCTCTGGGTTGACATGGTCTGCAGTCACTGGCGAAACGCCACCCCAGTCATCAATACCTGCGTCAAGCAAAATAGCGAAGTCGTCGCTCAAGTTCGGTGGTGCTTGCAAGTGAATGCTTGGTGGCAAGATAATTCGCGCTGCGGCGATTGACCACAAGTATTCGTCTTGTGGGCATGGCTTTTCGTGCTGCATAATCGTCAGTGGCTTCGGCAAAAAGTTTTGCACGATCACTTCTTGCACGTGGCCGTATTTTGCGTGTGATGCGGCGATGGCTTCAAGCGCAGCAATTCGGTCTTCACGCGTTTCGCCGATACCAACCAAGATGCCAGTCGTGAATGCAATTTTTAATTCTCCGGCGAAATTTAATGTGTCGAGACGGCGTTGTGGTTCTTTATCTGGGGCACCGCGGTGACAATCCAAATCAGCGCGCAGTGTTTCGATCATCATGCCTTGTGACGGTGAAACGCGGCGCAACATTTCTAACTCGTCGCGATACAACGCACCGGCATTTGCATGCGGCAGCAAACCGGTTTCTTTAAGCACAAGTGCCGCCATGTCGTGTAGATAATGCACGGTGCTGTCGTAATTATTTTGCTTCAACCATTCACGGGCAACTTCGTAGCGCAACTCTGGTCGCTCACCGAGTGTGAACAATGCTTCGTGGCAACCGGCTTTTGCGCCTTGCTTGGCGATTGCGAGAACTTGTTCGCCAGAGAGGTAAGGGTTTTCTAACCGCGCTGGTGGTTGGGCGAAAGTGCAGTATCCACATTTATCGCGACACAACATCGTTAGGGGTATAAAAACTTTTGGAGAGTAAGTAACTCGACTACCGAAAGCCTTGTCGCGAATTTCACGCGCACGGCTCATTAATTCAGATGTGGCGATTTCGGCGATTGGCGTATCTAGTACGCGACGGCTCTCAGACAACATGACCCTCCGATGGAGATTGATGAAACTATGTTGAGAGCGCTCGACCAAGTTTCGTCACCATGTTAGAGAGGTGCAGATTCTTGTATTTGCCGTGCGCCTCTAACCGTAGCGCCTTGCCCGCTTCGTGGCAAGTGCCAAAGAATAATCTTGCGGTTTATTTAGCCAGCGCGCGAAACAATGCGCGAACATTTTGGCCGCTCATTGGCACACGATGGCCAGTTCGTGAGATAAAACCAAGTTGTACGCCAGTCGATGGGTCAAGCACAGTGAACACTTGCTCGTGTCCGTCGGCATCAACAATCACATTTGTGAGCAACGGCACTTTTGCTTCGGCGAGTGCTTGCTGCACGAACCCAGCATTAAGAACTTCAATTGCAATGTGTTGCACGCCAGAACCGTGCGCCGCCAAGTGCGCATCAACACTTGGATCACCAGGGCCAACCAAGACGACCGTTACGCCCCCAGCATCGGCGGTGACAATTGCTGAATCTTGTGTGCGAGTTGTTTTAAAACCAAGCGATGTCAGAAAACTCATGGCTGCATCAAGGTTCGCAACTGCAACAACAACATGATCTATGCGGCACGCGACAGTGTCAAGTGCTGAACGCAGAGATTCGGCTGTTTTGCTGGGTGCTGGCTCGCTACGTTCTTCAGCAATTTCAATTCGGTGTGTTTCTGCGAGCAAAATTCGAAACAGTTGCTCTGTAAAATCTGGGTCGACATTGCTGTCAATAGCCCATTGGCGGCGCACGGTCAAAACTTCACGCACTCGTTGCGGCTGAATCACTGCGGTTGCTGACTCTGCTTTTACTTCGGCAACTTCTCGACAGACTTGCATTCGCTCAGCAAGCAACTTGATGACTGCTAAATCTATTTCATCAATTTTTTTACGCAGGCTTGAAAGATCGCTCACCTGCGCCACCATTTCTTCGCGCGAGATTTCGTCGTCGAATCACTTTGCACGTTCATTCTCTCAATATGCTTCGCCATCATGTCCATTTCGATATTTACTTGGTCACCAATTTTGCGCACACCTAATGTTGTCACTTTTGTCGTATGAGGTATCACTGCTACAGAAAATGTGTCTGCAGTCAGGTCAAAAGCAGTCAGGCTGACGCCATCCACAGTTACCGAACCTTTTTCGACGATCAGATGCATCAGATCACGGGGGATTCGCACCACCAAGTTCGGCACCGGCGAGACAACTTCACCGACTGCATCAACGTGACCAAGTACGAGATGTCCGCCTAGTCGATCGCCGAGAGCCATTGGTCGTTCGAGGTTGACAACATCACCAACTTTGAGTGCGCCAAGATTTGTGCGCGAAAATGTTTCGTCGCTGATGTCAGTCATCCATGAATTTTGATCGAGTTCAACAACCGTCAGACAGCAACCGTTAACTGCGATCGATGAGCCAACTTGCGAGCCACTAAGCACTGTGCTGGCTGAAATGCACAATCGTGAACCGCTTAGTTCGGCAACCCTGCCAAGCTCTTCAACGATTCCGGTGAACACGCCTTACGACACTACTTATATAGCAGGACTAATGCAGGGTGGTTTCATGAAGAACTCGCCGTAGATTGAAGGGGTCCATTAGGGCTTATACCTCTGATGCGATGCCACTGACCAAAAGGTTGTGGCGACCAGATATCTCACTGGCTAGAAAAGTTTGCTTGTGAGAGTTCGAAAGGCGAAAATCAATATGGCAATTGCTCCGACTAAAGATGTCATTAGCAAACACGGCCAGCACGCGACAGACTCGGGCTCACCAGAAGTACAGATTGCACTTCTAACTGAGCGCATCAATAGTCTCACCGTGCATCTTCAGAGTCACGTAAAGGACCATCACTCCCGTCGTGGATTGTTGATGATGGTTGGTCGTCGTCGACGAATGCTTGATTACGTGCGAGCCAACAACATCGAGAAGTATCGAAAACTTCTTGACGAGCTTGGTTTGCGTCGTTAAACGGTCGCTAGTAAAAGAAAAATAATAACAACATAAACGATCGGACTATTTGTAGTTGGTTGTCAGTTGAGTATTTCGCGGATGAAAGAAGTCTTCGCGAGGTTTCCAACTGGGAACCGACAATTTG
>JAEMRY010000102.1 GCA_016463105.1 Ilumatobacteraceae bacterium
AAAGTTGCTGAACTGGGTCGAACAAACTTGAAAGCAACAACACGAATGCAACAACAGTGCCGAGTGTGACTGTGCCACGATGAACGAACCAACCGCCGATTCCGATCATTAACGCGCTGGCAAATACTCCAGAAAATTCAACGAGTGCAAAATACCAAGTCGAAATGCGAACACTTTTTTCATGACCTGCAAAAAGCAATCGGTTTGAAATTTTGAATTTACGGGTTGCCTCTTCTTCTTGCGCGTAAGCCTGGATAACTCGAACCGTGGTGATGCCTTCTTGTAATGCCGAGAGATTGGCACCAACACGCTCACGAACTACCAAATAAGCCTTATTTGAATCACGCTGAAACTTGAACGAGGCTAAAACCAAAATCGGCATAACGATTAACGCAACAATTGTGAGTTGCCAACTCAGCACGAGCAACACGACGATGGCAAAAATCAGCATCAACGCAGCCGACAAAAACTGCAACAAACCGAATTGCACAAGTTCTGACATTGACTCAATGTCTGCAGTCATTCGAGCCACTAAAACACCTGCTTTATTGCGATCAAAGAAAGCCATGGATTGTCGTTGCATTTGCCGAAATACAGCCAGACGCAAGACTCGCAAAAATGACTCACCAGTTCGGTTGACGAGCAGAAACAGCAGTCGGCCGAATGCATAAGTGAACGAAACTGCGATCAGATAAAAAACAACCGATTTGTTCAGTTCGTCTACATTTCTCGCACGAATACCCGCGTCAATGCCGTGGCGCACAATTACTGGTGCAGACAAAGTTGATGCAGTTGTAACCATGACACAGGCAAATGCGAAATAGATCGTCTTTCTAAACGGGGCTGCCATTTTGAAAACACGGCCCATGATTGTGCGGGCCTGCGCACGACTAAGACGATCTTCGTCGCTTACTCCGCCAGCGTGCCACATGTTATTTCAATACCATCTGGGATTGCGCTGTTTTGGCTAACTCCATGCTCGCCAAAACTTCGCGGTAGCGAGCATTATTTGCAACTAATTCTTCGTGCTTTCCGATTGCTGCGATTGTCGAGTTGTCGATAAATACAACACGCTCGGCGAGAGCGATTGTGCCTGGTCTGTGCGCAATGACAATGGTTGTGCGACCGCTCATCACGGTTCGCATCGCATCGCGAATTTCGCCTTCTTTGCTTGGATCGACTGCGCTTGTCGCATCGTCAAGCACAAGAACTCGCGGATCAGAAATAATCGCCCGTGCAATCGCAATGCGCTGACGTTGTCCGCCTGAAAGCGAGAACCCACGCTCACCGATAATCGTCTCGTAGCCGCTTGGCAGTTGCATAATAAAGTCGTGTGCCCCGGCGAGTTTTGCGGCACGTTCAAGATCTGCATGAGCAGCATTTGGTTTAGCAAAAGAAATATTACTTGACACGGTGTCATTAAATAAAACTGTTTCTTCAAAAACGACCCCGATCTGCTGGCGCAAGTCACGCAATTTAAGTTTGCGAATATCTATCCCATCTAGAAAAACATGGCCACTATTTGTGTCATAGAAACGCAACAACAACCTGGCAACCGTTGATTTGCCAGAACCAGTAGCGCCAACAATCGCAATAGATTCGCCAGCAGCAACTTCTAAATTGAAGTTTCGCAATACGGGTAGCGCCGAATCATAACCAAACTCAACATGATCGAACTTGATCGCGCCAAGTCTTGACGTCACTGAGTGTGGCAAAGTCTTGGCAACTTCTGGGTCGGTGATTTCTGATGTTGTTGAAAGCACTTCGTGAATTCGCACTAGGGCCGCTGCTGCTCGCTGACCAAGTGCCACAATCATGCCGATATTTCTTAGCGGCCATACCAAAAGAGTGAGATAAACGTTGAATGCAACCAAGTCACCAATCGAAAGTTGACCAGAGAGAACCCGATGACCGCCGACCCCAAGTACACCGACGGCACCGAGTGCTGGCAGAACATCAATTGCAGGCAAGAAGTTGCTGCGAATCTTGGCGGCTTTCATCGCTTCACCGAAAATATCGTCGGCTTCTTTCTCGAGTTTGTCGAACTGAACTTGCTCGGCGCCAAACCCCTTCACGACTCGCACTCCTGAGACTGATTCTTCGACGACATTGGCTAGTTGCGCCTGCTCAGCCTGCACTGCAATCGAAATCGGGTGAATTCGATTGCTAAACCGTCGTGCAGAAAGATTGACAAATGGCAGCGGAAGCATTGCGACAATTGCCAATACTGGATCAGTGATAAATAAAATTGTCGCTACGGCAAATAATTGAATGACATTCGACAAAGTGATTGGGATCATCACAATGAACGCTTGAATCTGCATCAAGTCACTTGAAGCACGACTCATCAACTGACCAGTTTGTGCTTTGTCGTGATAACCGATATTCAGTCCGAGAACATGTGAAAACAGTCGTTCACGCAACAGCGTTTCTGCCCATCGGCTTTCACGAAATGCGACATAGCGACGGAACCCTGAAAGAATGCCCGTAAGCACGCCGAGCCCCGCGATGATCAATGCCCATTTTAATAACGGTCCGTTTTTTTCAATGCCATCGTTGATTGCAAATTTTGTAATTTGAGGAATCGCTACTTTGAATGCCGCCCAAGTAATGCCAATTACTCCACCAATTACAAGATTGCGTCGCTGATCACGCAATAACCCACGAAGAAGTTTCCAACCTTCGCTACGTTGTGCTTGCTCAAATTCGAGCCGTGCAGAGACCTCTGAGTCAGTTTCGCTTACAGACATGAATTAACTTGCGCTTGGCGCAAGCGCTGCGGCACAATCCCAAAAATTAACTTCTGGATCAAAAGCCACGATTGCAAGCGACGAAGTAGTGACACCGTTGTCAAAATATCGTTTGATTGTTTCACGACATTTTGTGGCGCTGCCGTGCACAAATAATTGATCTACGACTTCGTTCGGTATGGCCGCAACTGCACCTTTGCGGTCGCCAGCCTTCCAGAGATCCCACATTGGCTGAAGCATTTCTGCGCGACCCAACCAACGATGAAACTCGGCATAGACCGGCACGGTCAGATAAGCAGCGATCAGGCGCTTTGCTGACTCGCGAACAAGATCGGTGTTCTCACTTGGGCAAACAAAAATTCGTGCAACGATCTCGCGCTCGCCCGGGTTCTGCGATTTTTTTGCCGCATCATTTACGACGCCAACAACTTTTGTAACATCGTCAGCCGACAACCAGTTGATGATTGCACCGTCGGCTTCACGACCAGCAAGTTTTAACATGCCTTCTCGCAACGCCGCGACCAAAATTTGTGGCTTGACTTCTGGGCGAATGCCGAGACGAAAACCATCAATGTTGAAAGTGTCGTATTGCTTTGTGATTTTTTCGCCAGTCAGTGCATCTTGCAAAAATCTCACGATGTCACGCACTTTTTTGTATGGTTCAACAAATGGAATCGCATTCCAGCGTTCAACAATCACGTTGCTCGACGAACCAATGCCGATTGCAAATCTTCCTGGCGCAGCATCAGCAAGAGTTGCAACACTTTGTGCCATCAATGCCGGAGAACGGGTGTAAGCCGGCACGATCGCTGTACCGAGTCGCAACCGCGGCTCCCACGCGGCGGCCATCGCCAGAGGTGTGAATGCGTCGGCGCCATCTGCTTCTGCCGACCAAATGTCGGTGTAACCGAGATCCGCAAGTTTTTTATAATTATCGCGTTGCGTATGCAAATGCCCGGGTAGAGGCACTGTCATTCCGGGTCGCTGTTGCAT
>JAEMRY010000034.1 GCA_016463105.1 Ilumatobacteraceae bacterium
AAAGGTTTCTGGGAGAAGTATTACTTCACTCCAGGCACAGGTGGATACCCAGTTTTTGACACGGCAGTTGGCAAAGTCGGAATCTACATTTGCTATGACCGACACTTTCCAGAGGGTTGGCGTGCGCTCGGGCTCAATGGTGCTGAAATTGTTTTCAACCCGTCGGCCACGAGTCGCGGTCTGAGCGAATACATCTGGAAAATTGAGCAACCTGCGGCAGCAGTCGCCAACATGTATTACGTCGGAGCAATTAACAGAGTAGGCATCGAGCCACTCGGCGACGACGACTTCTATGGTCAGAGTTATTTTGTTGACCCAGAAGGCAAATTTGTTGGCAATCAAGGCGACCCACACAAGCCAGAGTTGATTGTTCGCGATCTAGATATGGACAAAATTAAAACTGTGCGTGATCGCTGGGCGTTTTATCGCGATCGCCGACCAGACGCTTACGACGAACTAGTTGAACGGTAATCGCCAGCGCTAAATCACATTCAAAAACACGGGAGGAATCATGGCACGCACACTCATAAAAAACGGAACAGTTGTCAGCCCGACCGGAAAACACGCTGTTGATGTGTTGATTGAAGGCGAAACAATTTTGGCACTTCTTGAACGTGGAAAATCTGATTCACTGAGCATCACCGCAGACAAGATCATTGATGCAACCGGAAAATATGTAATCCCTGGTGGCATTGATGTGCACACACACATGGAGCTTCCATTTGGTGGCACTGCAGCGGTAGATACGTTCGAAACCGGCACGATCGCAGCCGCGTGGGGTGGCGTTACAACAATCGTTGATATGGCGTTGCAGCGCTATGGCGAAAATGTTCACGAGGGCTTGGCAGAGTGGCATCGCAAAGCTGGTGGCAACTGTGCAGTTGACTATGCATTTCATCAAATTATTGGTGGAATCGACGAGCAGTCATTAAAAGATATGACATATTTGGTTGATCACGAAGGTGTTTCAAGTTTCAAACTGTTCATGGCTTATCCTGGCGTTTTTTATAGTGACGACGGACAAATTTTGCGAGCAATGCAAACCGCCAGCGAAAGCGGTGCGACAATCATGATGCACGCCGAAAATGGCATCGCAATTGACGTGCTCGTGCAACAACATATTGCACGAGGTGATACCGATCCGAAGTATCACTCGTATTCGCGCCCGAGTTTGCTTGAAGGTGAAGCAACAAATCGCGCAATCGTGTTATCGAAAGTTGCAGGAAACGTGCCGTTATATATCGTGCACATGTCAGCATCTGAAGCACTCAATGCTTTGGCTGAGGCGCGCCATGAGGGTCTCAACGTTTTCGGTGAGACTTGTCCGCAATACCTATATATGACGCTTGAAGATCATCTGGCGCGACCAGGTTTTGAAGGCGCAAAGTTTGTTTGCTCACCGCCAATTCGTAGCAAGCACGACAAGCATGATCATCACGGCGATTTGTGGAAGGGGTTGCGAATGAACGAACTCGCAATCGTTTCAACCGATCATTGCCCGTTCTGTTTCAAGGATCAAAAAGAACTCGGTCTAGGCAATTTCTCGAAGATTCCAAATGGCATGGGTGGAGTAGAGCACCGCATGGAGCTTATTTATCAGGGTGTCGTACAAGGCGAACTTTCGCTTGAGCGTTGGGTCGAAACTTGCAGCACTACTCCTGCTCGAATGTTCGGCATGTATCCGCAAAAAGGTGTTATTGCGCCGGGTTCTGATGCCGATATTTTGGTTTGGGATCCAAATAAAAAGACAAAAATTGGCATCAATGACAAGCATCACATGAATATGGATCACTCCTCATGGGAAGGAACTGTGATTGATGGCAAAGTCGACACTGTTTTGTCGCGTGGCATGGTTGTAATTGAAAATGATAAATACACTGGACGCAAGGGTCACGGCAAATTCATCAAACGTGGACTATGTCAGTATCTAAACTAAATAAACAACAAATACAGGAGAAATAATGAATCGCATTAGTCATTGGGTCAATAACAAAGTTGTTGTCGGAACATCTGGAAAGAGTGGCAAAGTATTTAATCCTGCTACTGGCAAGCAAGAATCAGAAGTTGACTTGGCAAGCATCGCCGAAGTTGACGCAGTAGTTGCTGCGGCCAAAGCCGCGTTTCCGGCATGGCGCGCAACTAACTTGTCGCGTCGCGCCGAAATCATGTTTCGAATGCGCGAATTAGTTGATGCAAATCGAAAAGAGATTGCAAATCTTTTAACTCTTGAGCACGGCAAAGTTCCAAGTGATGCGCTTGGTGAAGTTGCGCGTGGTCTTGAAAATATTGAATTCGCGTGCGGTGTGCCAGCAATGCTTAAAGGCGGATATTCAGAGCAAGCATCAACTGGTGTTGATGTTTATTCAATTCGCCAGCCGCTTGGCATTGTCGCAGGAATCACACCGTTCAACTTTCCAGCCATGGTGCCAATGTGGATGTTCGCCAATGCGATCATGTGCGGCAATACATTTATTTTGAAGCCAAGCGAGAAAGATCCATCAGCATCAATGTTCATTGCTGACTTGCTTCGTCAAGCAGGTCTTCCAGATGGTGTCTACAACGTGGTGCACGGCGACAAAGTTGCAGTAGATCGTTTGCTCGATCACCCAGATATCTCCGCTATAAGTTTCGTCGGTTCAACACCGATTGCAAAATATGTTTACGAAACCGGAACAAAAAACGGCAAGCGTGTGCAAGCACTTGGTGGCGCAAAGAATCATATGTTGGTTCTGCCTGATGCCGACCTTGATATGGCAGCCGATGCGGCGATCAGTGCTGCATACGGTTCAGCAGGAGAGCGTTGCATGGCTGTTTCTGTTGTGCTCGCAGTCGACACTGTTGCCGATGCGTTAGTTGACCGAATTAAAACTCGCGTACCAAATATTAAAGTTGGCGCGGGCACAGACCCAGCAAGCGAGATGGGTCCGCTCATTACACGAGAGCATCGTGACAAAGTTGCTAGTTATGTAACTGGTGCAGCCAAAGAAGGAGCCAAAGTAATTATTGATGGCACCGACAAAGCAAAAGACGAAGGTTTCTTTCTTAATCCAAGTTTGATTGACCACGTCAAGCCGGGCATGAAGTGTTATGACGAAGAAATTTTCGGCCCAGTTCTGACTGTCATGCGTGTTAAAAGCTATGACGAAGGTCTACAAACAATTAATGACAACCAATTCGGTAACGGCACTGCTATCTTCACCCGCGATGGTGGAGTAGCGCGTCAGTTTCAATACGAAGTGAACGTCGGCATGGTTGGAATCAACGTTCCAATTCCTGTGCCAGTTTCTTACTACTCATTTGGTGGTTGGAAGGCAAGTTTGTTCGGCGATCAGCACATGTACGGACCAGAAGGAATCAACTTCTATACGCGTGGAAAGGTCGTGACATCACGATGGCCAGACCCACGCACATCAGTAGTTGATCTCGGCTTTCCACACAGCAGGTAATCAATTATGGATATCGGCATTGTTCTGCAGACAACGCCACCTGCAAGTCAGGTAATTGATCTTGCGCGCAAAGCCGATGCGCATGGCTTTTCACACGTATGGACGTTTGATAGTCACATCCTGTGGGAAGAACCATTCGTTATATATAGTCAAATTTTGGCGCAGACACGCAATGTAATTGTCGGTCCAATGGTTACGAATCCGGCAACTCGTGACTGGACAGTCACGGCAAGTTTGTTCGCAACATTAAATGAGATGTACGGCAATCGCACTGTGTGTGGCATTGGTCGTGGCGATTCGGCCGTACGTGTCACAAACGGCAAACCGACAACACTCGCAACATTGCGCGAGAGTATTCATGTAATTCGTGAACTTTCAAATGGTCGCGAAATCGAATACAACGGATCAAAAATTAAATTCGAGTGGGCATCACAAAGTAAGTGTGAAGTTTGGGTGGCGGCATACGGACCAAAAGCGTTGCAATTGACAGGCGAAGTCGGTGACGGTTTTATTTTGCAACTCGCCGACATTGATATCGCAGCATGGACAATTGATGCAGTGCGCAAAGCTGCTCGCGATGCAGGTCGTGATCCGAAAAGCGTAAAAATTTGTGTCGCCGCGCCGGCATACGTGGGCGACGACTTATCGCACATGCGTGAGCAGTGTCGTTGGTTCGGGGGCATGGTCGGCAATCACGTGGCTGACATTGTGTCGCGATATGGCGACACAAGCGCAGTGCCAAAGGCGCTCACTGATTACATCAAAGACCGTCAAGGCTATGACTACAAACAACATGGTCAAGCCGGCAATACGCACACGACATTTGTGCCAGATTCAATTGTCGACCGCTTCTGCATTCTGGGCAAAGTTGACGAACACTTAAACAGATTGAAGGCTCTAAAAGACCTTGGTGTCGATCAATTCTCAATTTATTTGCAGCATGATGGCAAAGAGCAAACCCTTGAAGCCTATGGCAAATATATTTTGCCAGAATTAGCAGAACTTTCAAGAGCCAAAAAGTAAAGCCAAAATGAACTTTGCACGTCGTGTTGCTTATCGCACAGCGATGTTTATTGTTTCTATTTTTTCGGTTGTTGCGATCTGGGAGCTTTATAAAATAATCGGTCCACAAGACGGAGGAAAATTCTTCGGTGTCAGTGTTTTGCCGCGCGCCAATAACACCGCGATGCCGCATGTCTCAACAATGCTCAGTCGCTATAGTCGTCCCGAAGTTCGCGGATCTGATAAAAAGATTTGGGCCGTGGTTCTTTCTGGTGCATGGTTTTCACTGCGACTTTCGCTAGTCGGTTTTTTTCTGGGCACAACAATCGGCGTTGGTCTTGCCGTGCTTATGGCTAGATTCAATATCGTAAAGCGCGGGCTTCTGCCATATCTTGTGATGTCACAAACTGTGCCGCTGATCGCGCTTGCCCCGTTGGTTGTTAGTTGGGGTGGAAAACTCGAAATCGGTTCTTTTGTTTGGCCGCGTTGGCTATCTGCATCGATACTCGGCACATTTCTTGCGTTCTTTCCGATTGCTGTGGGCACGCTTCGTGGTTTGTCAAGTGCACCTGCTGCTGCCGTCGAATTAATGGAAAGTTACGCGGCCTCCTGGAAGCAAACGTTATTCAAATTGCGATTTCCTGCGGCGGTTCCGTTTATGGTGCCGGCTTTCAAACTTGGTGCATCTGGTGCAGTAGTTGGCGTCGTTGTTGCCGAAATCAGCACGGGCCTCAAGGGCGGTATCGGAAGATTAATAATCGAATATGCACGCGAAGCAACCGGAGACCCCGCGAAAGTATTTACGGCGGTCTTTGGTGCAGCCGCACTCGGTTTAGTTATGGCTGGTTTTGTCGCAATTTCGGATGTGTTTTTGATGCGTAATCGACCAAAGGAGTCTTCAATATGAGCGCTGTTGAAGTTATCGGTGCAAGCAAAATTTTCAATCAAGGTAAGGCACAACAAGTTGATGCACTTGTTGATGTCAATCTGACTGTCAATCAGGGCGAATTTGTTTCATTGATCGGGCCGTCGGGCTGTGGCAAGTCAACTTTATTGCGATTGATAGCAAACTTGCTTGAACCAACTAGCGGTTCGCTGATGGTCAATAACAAAACTGTGTCACAGGCACGCCTTGATCAAGATTATGGAATGGCGTTTCAGCAAGCCGGACTATTTGATTGGCGCACAGTTAGTAAAAATATCGAACTGCCACTCGAATTAAAAGGTTGGGACAAAGAAAAGCGTGCGGCACGCGCCGCTGAAATGTTAGAACTAGTGAAACTTCCTGAGTTTGCCAATTTATATCCGTGGCAACTCTCTGGCGGAATGCAGCAGCGAATCGCAATTGCTCGGGCGCTCGCGGCACATCCGCCTTTGTTGTTGATGGATGAGCCCTTCGGAGCGCTCGACGAAATGACTCGCGAATATATGCAAGGCGAGTTGTTGCGCATCTGTGGTGAAACTGCAACCACAGTCGTGTTTGTGACTCACTCGATACCTGAGGCCGTCTATTTGTCTAATCGTGTTGTGGTGATGTCGCCGCGACCAGGAAGAATCACTTCAGTCATTGATGTAGATCTTGGCGCTAAGCGCAATGAAGACACTCGTGCGGCTGATGGGTTCTTTCGCAACATCACTGCAGTGCGCGAGGCGTTGCGTGGCACGCAAGCCGAGCATGCGTCGGCGAATGCAATTCGAGGGTTAGAGGATCGATGAAGATGCTCGCTCGCATCAAAAACATAATGGTGCCGCTGTCATTTGGCGTGGTGTTCTTATTGCTCTGGGAGAGCGCAGTAAAGGTTTTTGACTTGAAGCCGTATTTCTTGGCAGCACCGTCAAAGATATTTGAACAGTTCACAAAAAATACGAGCCGAATTTGGGATGCAACTTCTGTTTCTGGCACGAATGCACTCGTTGGTTTAATTATTGGCACGATTCTTGGCATCGCAATGAGTTTTGTTTTGAGTCGGTTTAGTTTCTTGAATCAATTAATCACGCCACTTGCGATTTCATTGAATGCAATTCCAATTTTTGTCCTCGTAGCAGTCCTGAACAATATGTACTCAATCACGAGCGAAATTCCGCGTCGATTTATGGTCACACTTGTTGTTTATTTCATCGTTCTTGTGAATGTCGCAAAAGGCTTAACACAAGTGCGCTCTACACATGTCGAATTAATGCGCAGTTATGCCGCGAGCGACATTGAGATCTTGCGTAAAGTTCGCGTGCCGAATGCTGTGCCGTATCTGTTTACAGCGTTAAAAGTGGCTGCACCTGCTTCAGTAATCACGGCTTTTGTGAGCGAATACTTTGGTGGGCTACAGAACGGTCTAGGCAGTCGGATAACGAGCAATATTGCAAATTCTAAGAATGCGGCAGCATGGGCTTACGTTTTGGGCGCATGCCTACTTGGGCTAGCGTTCTACACAGTCTCCATAATTTTGGAGAGTGTCACTCGCAAGGGTGAGACTAAATAAAAACAAATGCGGGATAAAACCCGGGGGAGAAATAAATGAAGAAACGATCATTAAAGATGGCCTTTGCAGGCATCGCTGTGATGTCATTGTTCGCTGGCGCCTGTGGCGGTAGTGACGATGCAGCACCTATTGATACAACAGCAGCAGTGACCGAAGAGACTACGGCTCCTGCCGCAGAGTGTGTTACGCCAACACCAGTGAAGTTGCAACTTCAGTGGTTCACTCAAGCACAATTTGCTGGTTATTACGCAGCACAAGATCAGGGCTTCTACGCCGATCAGTGTCTTGATGTGACCATCTTGGAAGGTGCAGTTGATATTTCACCACAAACAGTTCTCGCCAACGGCGAGGCTGACTTCGCAATCTCTTGGGTTTCCAAGGCGCTTGCGAGTCGTGAAGGTGGAGCAAACATCGTCAACATCGCGCAAGTCTTCCAACGTTCAGGCACATTGCAGGTTTCGTTCAAAGATAAGAACATCACAACTTCAGCCGACTTCAAAGGCAAGAACATTGGCAACTGGGGATACGGCAACGAGTTTGAAATTTTCGCTGCACTCACCAAGGCCGGTCTTGATCCAGCAAAAGATGTAACTCTTGTTCAGCAACAATTCGACATGGCGGGCTTGCTCTCTGGCGATATTGATGCTGCAGAAGCAATGACTTACAACGAGTACGCACAAGTTCTCGAAGCAATCAATCCAGCAACAAAAGCTCTCTACACAGCAGATGACTTCAATGTCGTTTCGTACGAGGCTGAAGGTGTTGGTATGTTGCAAGACGCAATTTGGGCAGACGGTTCACGCCTCGAAGACCCTGCATACGTTGACACAGCAACAAAGTTCGTTGCTGCTTCAATTCAAGGTTGGTCTTTCTGCCGCGACAACACATCGGCTTGCCGTGACATTGTCGTGTCAAAGGGATCCAAACTTGGTGCAAGTCACCAGTTGTGGCAGATGAATGAAGTTAACAAATTGATCTGGCCAGCCGCAGGCGGCGCAGGCATGATCGATGCAGCAGCATGGGATCGCACAGTGGCTCTTTCGCAATCAGCGAAGAACCTCGAAGGTGGAACCGTGTTGACTAAGGCTCCAGATGCAGGTGCATACACCAATGACATCGTTACTGCAGCGCTCGCGTTGCTAAGCGGCATCGGTGTAGACACAACAGGTTCGGCATACATGCCAGAAACTGTTGTACTTGCTGAGGCTGGTAACTGAGTTAACTAATTAATTTAATTAAAATTGGCGGGTCGCTTCGGCGGCCCGCCTTTTTTATTTGCCGACACTTTTAATAACTAGATATATGGACAGTGGCGACAGTTGTTAAGGCAGCAAAACCCACGGGCCTTATGGACTGTTGCAGTGATTACAAAAAGTGATGTGATCGGATCTTTATATCCATCGGCACCGCGGGCCATTGCTTCTTCATGGGCCAAGATAATCATTTGGTAGCCCGGACTATCTGGTGAAAGACGCGACTCATTTGGCTCATTCAGCGGACGACCTGCGAGTTTGGTGATTTTGTTTTCGTTAGACATAATTTGATTAGTTAGTTCTCGTGTTGTGAAAGATTTGTGCAAGTTGTTCGACACCGTCGGCAATTGATGGTGCAGGGCGAGCAAAAAATCGATCAGCGTTGACGCATGCAGTTTGCCATTTTGGATCGAACTCGTGTGCGAGTACAGACGCTTCTTTTGCGGCGCGCTGTTCATCAAACCCGCATGGCGCAAATACGACAATGTCTGGCTGTGCTTGGCGAACTGCCTGCCAAGTTGTCGCCACAGATGGCACGCCTGGTTTGCCCAGCACTTCGATGCCACCAGCTGCTTCAACCATTTCAGGAATCCAATGTCCACTAGCAAATGGAGGATCAAGCCACTCGGCGATAAAAACTCGTGGACGAGTTTTGCCAGCAACCGACTTGCGCACGTTGTCAACACGATCAAGCATTCGCTTAGCAACTTGCTGACCCCGTGACGTGACGCCAAGAGCCGTAGCAAGCGTGATGACTGACTCAGCAACTTCGCTGATTGTGTGGGGGTCAAGTGAAATTACGCGAGCGCCAACATCACAAACATCTTCACTTGACACTGCACAAACACGACAAAGATCTTGCGTGACAATTACATCTGGGGCTAACTCTCGAAGCAACTGTTCATCAATTGCATAAAGCTGTTCACCGTTGTTCATTGCAGCTCGCACTTGAGCGTCAATCGCTGGCCCAGACAAAGCAAGCGAATCAACTCGACTAAGCGAAACTATTGGCAGATTCAAAGAAGACGTTGGCCAATTGCATTCACATGAGCGACCAACTAGTTGATCAATCAATCCCAGATCGCCAATCATTTCGGTAGCACTTGGCAATAACGAGACAATACGCAACGGAACTTTGCTTTCTTTACAGTCGTTTGGTGCTTGTTAGTTTTTGCAGTGCTTGTCAGCGAGGTCAAGAACTTCGTCGATAATTGCGAGACCAGCTTTGACATCTTCAACTGGCGTATTGCAAGGCGGCACAACATGCATGCGATTGAAATGTGTAAACGGCCAAAGATTGCGCTCTTTGCATGCTGCAACGAGTTCAAGCATTGGTTTGGCATCTGCACCTGCTGCGTTAAATGGAACAAGCGGCTCACGAGTCTCGCGATTCTTGACAAGTTCAATTGCCCAAAATACGCCAAGTCCACGCACGTCGCCCACGCTTGGATGTTTTGCCTTAATTTTTTCAAGCGCCGGCCCGATGATGTCTTTGCCCAGCATTCGTGCATGCTCAACAATTTTTTCTTCTTTGAAAATATTGATTGACGCAACCGCAGCCGCACATGCAAGTGGATGACCGCTATATGTCAGTCCACCAGGAAACACACGGTCTTTAAAGGTGTCGGCAATCTTTTGGCTAATGACTACGCCACCAAGTGGAAGATAACCAGAGTTGACACCTTTAGCGAAGCAGATCAGATCTGGTGTTACATTCCATTTGTTGACTGCGAACCATTCGCCACAGCGACCAAAACCTGCCATCACTTCATCACACATCATCACAATGCCGTGCTTTGTACACAGATCTCGGACGCCCTGCAGATAGCCATCAGGTGGAACCAAAATGCCATTGGTGCCGACCACCGTTTCGAGTGCAATCATTGCGACCGTTTGTGGACCTTCAACCATCAACACACTTTCAAGGTGTTCAAGCGCTCGTTCGCATTCTTGTTTGTCACTCGTTGAGTGAAACGCCGAGCGGTATGGGTATGGTCCCCAAAACTTCACAGCACCCGATGCGCCAGTTTCGTTTGCCCATCTGCGTGGGTCGCCAGTTAGAGCAATCGCACCTGCTGTTGAACCGTGATACGAGCGATATGTCGTGAGAATTTTGTGACGACCAGTGTGAAGTTTTGCCATGCGCGTTGCATATTCGGCAGCCTCAGCACCACCATTTGTGAAAAACACCATGTTTAAATCTCCAGGTGCAAGTTCTGTAATTAATCTTGCCGCCTCACTTCGAGAAGCGTTGGCAAACGGTGGTGCAACTGTGCAAAGTTTGCCTGCTTGTTCTTGAATTGCCGCAACCAACTTTGGATGTTGGTGACCAATGTTTAGGTTGACTAACTGACTTGTAAAGTCAAGATATTTTTTGCCAGTTGAATCCCAAAAATATGAACCTTCGCCACCAATGATTTCTGTTGGGTTGAGTGTTCCTTGTGCTGACCACGAATGAAACACGTGGGCACGATCATCTAGATAAGCCTGGGTCTTTGTTGCTTCAATTGTCATATCCACAGCCTAATTCGTGGGGTTATACAAAAAGTTAACCAGATACGAGAAAAGCCACACTCCTGAAACATTTCTCAGACAGTTACGAAACATTGATGTTCTAGGTTGTCAGCCAGTCACAGCGTCGTGCACTAGTTAACTAGCTAATTAATTAACCCTTCAATAAAAATCAGATCTGAAACAGATCAAAACAATAGAAATGAGGAATAATGAATTCGGATGTAACAGTTCTAGGGGCACAAATATCGCTGCTGTTGATAGTGATCGCAGCCGCCTTAGTCGTATTTATGCAGGCAGGTTTCGCATTAGTTGAAACCGGCCTATGTCGCGCGAAGCATGCTGCTCATGTTGTAAGCACAAACTTTGCAATTTTCGGCTTGGGCTTCGTCGGATTTTTTCTTGTTGGTTTTCCGCTTGCGTTCGGCGGATTTAGCTATTCGGCGTTTGGCTTAGATGCACCCGTCGGCGAAGCGTTAATCGGTTCGGGCAATTGGGTTTTCGCATGGGGCGGTGGTTGGGCACTTTCTGGTGGCAACATCACACCTGCTTTGCTTGGATTCTTTTTGTACATGGCTGCATTCATGGACACAACGGCGACTATTCCAACTGGCTCGATGGCCGAGCGTTGGAAGTGGGGAAGTTTTGTTATCTGGGGATTATTTTGTGGTGGAATTTATTATCCAGTAATCGCTGCATGGACATGGGGCGGCGGATGGCTTGCTAAAACTTGGGCAACGATGTCGCTAGGTGCTGGCTATGTTGACTTTGCTGGTTCTGGGGTTGTGCACATGGTCGGTGGTGTTGCGGCACTCGCAGGCGCGATAGTTCTTGGGCCACGAATCGGCAAGTACACCAAAGAAGGAAAATCAATCACGATCGCCGGCCATGATATTCCGATGGCGATGCTCGGTACTTTTATTTTGCTGTTCGGGTGGTTCGGTTTTAATGCTGCGTCAACACTTTCGGCAACAGATGTGCAGTTCGCAACCGTCGCGGCTAACACGGCGATTGCTGGTGCTTTTGGTGCTGTTGCGTCAATGTTTTGGATCACGCGTCGCACCGGCAAACCAGACCCATCAATGATGATCAACGGAATGCTCGCTGGGCTCGTGGCGATTACTGCTGCGTGTGCGTTTGTCGCGCCATGGGCAGCAGCAGTTATCGGCATCATCGCTGCAGTACTCGTAATCGAGTCGTCATTTTTTGTTGAGAGAAAACTGCGAATTGATGATCCAGTGGGTGCGATCAGTGTGCACGGTGTTTGTGGCCTCTTTGGTGTTTTGGCTGTTGGAATTTTTTCTAACGGATCATATGGCGCAGGCTGGAACGGTTCTGATTCGACTGGTATCGCCGGAATTATCAAAGGTGATTGGGGTCAACTCGGCGCGCAGGCACTTGGTGGATTAACAATTTTCGTTGTCAACTTTGCTCTGGCTTTTGGATTCTTCAAAATTCAGAACAGTATGACCAAGGGTGGCATTCGTTCTTCGGCAGCAGACGAAATTGCTGGTCTAGATGTTGAGATGGGCGTCACTGCCTATCCCGAATTTGAACTAGTTAAATAAAAATTAAATACAAGTGTTAACGAGCGTGCCGAGGTCTTGGATCGTTGTTTCGATCACGTCACCGGCACGCAAAAACCTCGGGGGTGTTCGGCCTGCGCCGACACCCGAGGGAGTTCCTGTATAAATAACATCTCCAGCAAATAGTTCGCAGATACTCGACAGATAAGAAATGATGTCAGGAATTTCGAAAATCATGTCGTCAGTTTGTGTGTGCTGCATTATTTCGCCAGAGACACGACAGGTCATTTCAAGATTGCCGCGAGATGCAAGTGATGCCGCATCGGTTATCCATGGACCAATTGGCGTGAAACCCGCTCGACTCTTGCCCAAACTAAATTGTGGAGGAGTATTTGCATATTGCAGCGCACGATCTGAAACATCTTGGCCAACACACAAGCCAGCAACGTGGCTCCAGGCATCGGCAATTGCGATGTCTCGGCCACCTTTAGCCATTACTGCCACAAGTTCTGCCTCGTAATCGCATTTTTCGCCGACGAGTTTGATTGCCCCGTTTGGGCTGTTCAATGAACTTTGAAACTTCGTAAACACGAGTGGTTCTTTTGGCAATGCGTTTTTCATTTCGGCAGCATGCGCTTTGTAATTGATACCGATTGCAAATATCTGACGCGGTCGTGGCACTGGGCAGTCAAGTTTGCTCATGTCTAGAGCGACACCTGAGCTTTCGTCATGCTCGGTTAACTTGCTGGCAACTTTGCAAACTTCAGCCCATCGCGATAAACACTGCATCGGATCGCTCGGCAAACTTCCGCCGCTGGCGCGTTCAACATCTAGAAATTTTGTCAGCGAATTAGTTATAAAAACCGCACGACCGCCAATAGAACCAAAGCGGATCGAAACCATCGTGATCTAAACGCGGTTACGGGCTATTCGTCGCTGAAGATCGGCGACGCGTTTAATCTCACGTTCTTTTTCTTGTCGTTCTCGGCGAACGCGACGCTTTTCTTGATTCTCAGCATTGTCTGGTTTTGCGGCGATAAGTGTTTGTGCGACAAGTGGTGATCCAATTTTAGGAATCATGAATCGTTCATCTTGCATAATCAGTTGCTTGAAACCATTCAAACTTGCCGAGTATTGAATCGCCATCAAACGAGTTGCATCGAGGCCGAATTTTTCAATCGCCTCAGGCAAAGTTGAGCGCAAATGTTCGATGTTTGGATCGTCAGCAGCACTGCCGAGTGCTTCGATGCAGTGTTCGGTGCAAGGTTCGCTGAGCAATACACCGACATCGATATATGACTTGCGCGAGATGAAGCCCGCACGAATTTTGGCGCCGAGGCCAGCCTTAGTACTAAGTGCGCCGGCCGGTAGGCCAGCGACTTTAGCAAATGGATCCCGCAACTTATCTGGAAGTTCACTAGCCAGTGCGGCGAGTGAGTCGTCTGAAATTGTTGACAAGACTGCCGCGTAGCGACGGTCGATAAGGATCTGTTCTTTTGATGTTGACACGCCCCGCACTCTAGCGGGGACGAACGAATACACGCACCATTAATTGGTGGTGAACCTAACTATTGAGACGAAACGCACACGCCGAAAAATTCGGCGATTACGAAGAGCGCTAAAGCGCGGTGCTCAGATAGCGCGGACGTTGTTGGCTTCGGTGCCCTTGCGACCTTGGCCGAGTT
>JAEMRY010000035.1 GCA_016463105.1 Ilumatobacteraceae bacterium
AGAAGCGATCACCGACGGGCAACGCATGTTGCGGGTTATGGGTAATCAAAATCACACCGAGGTTTCTTGCGGCGGCGGCTCGCACATAACCAAGTACCAAATCTGACTGACGCACACCAAGAGCAGACGTTGGCTCATCAAGAATCAAAACTCGCGCACCAAAATAAACGGCGCGAGCAATCGCCACACTTTGGCGCTCACCGCCAGACAAAGTGCCGACCGGCTGATCGATGTCACGAACATCAATACCCAACTTTGACATCTCTTCTTTGGCTGTTGCTCGAGCGAATTTCGCATCTAGCAAATTGAATGGCCCAAATCGCTTAAGTGGCTCAGAACCTAAAAAGAAGTTTCTCCATACCGACATCAAAGGCGCCATTGCCAAGTCTTGATAAACAGTGGCGATTCCGAGCGATCGAGCTTCTCGTGGTGACTCAAATGAAACTTCGTGGCCTTCAAATAGATACTTGCCTGTGCTTGGCTTATGAAGTCCGCTGATGATTTTAATGAACGTCGACTTGCCCGCACCGTTGTCGCCGAGAACGCATGTCACTTCTCCGGCATTGACTGTCGTTGAAACATTCTCAAGCGCCTTGACGTTTCCGAAATATTTACCAATATTTTGAAGCTCTAAAAGCGGCACAGAAGCACTCATCGTTGTTCGTTCGCTTTCTTTCTAATGAAGTTGTTTACGAGCACTGCAACTAACAACACTGCCCCAAGAAAGATAAATCGTCCATCTTGATTCCATTGAGCAGCAGGGATGCCATTTTTTGAAACTGCCATAATTAATGCGCCGAGTGATGCACCAATGACTGATCCATATCCACCAGTCATCAAGTTGCCACCCACGACTGCCGCAATGATGTATTCAAATTCTTGACCGT
The DNA here is from genome assembly GCA_016463105.1 of Ilumatobacteraceae bacterium. Lineage (GTDB taxonomy): Bacteria > Actinomycetota > Acidimicrobiia > Acidimicrobiales > Ilumatobacteraceae > BACL27. The sequence goes on from JAEMRY010000035.1 coordinate 888, forward strand.
CACCTTGTTGCGCTTGAACTGAGTTCAGTCGCATCAAAATCATTGCACCGACGAAAGCGCCCATTAATGAAGTAGCTATAAACAAAGCAGTCTTAACCTTGTCAGCAGGCACACCAGTTGCCCGTGCAGCATCTTTATTGCCACCGACTGCAAAGATCCAGTTGCCGTATTTTGTTTTAGTTAATACGAACGAACCAACTGCTGTGAAGAACAGCCACCAGAACACTGACATGCGAAACACTCCGTCAGAAAATAGCAATCGTGTAGCGAGTGCGATAAAACCAAGCACGATACCGATTGCAACAAAACGCTTACCAAGACGATCGGCATTCAAATCTGCCATAGTTCTTTTTTGTTGTGAAGCCTCAATCAAAGTTGTTGCAAACACCAGTGTCGCGCCAATTAATAGAGCAGTGAATATTCCGCCACGAAAGCGCGGAGCACTTGAGTCGGCTCGAACAGCGAACGCCACAACGACAAACGCTGCCGACATTAAGACACCAAGATTTATGAACCACTTGGTCGACTTCGTGCTGGCGATGCTTCGAGCACGATAAAAGCAAGTTGCCGCACCGGTTCCGGCAACAGTGATCAAAACAGCACGCACTGCTTGAACTGTTGTTAATTGAAACAGCGACACGATTCCAATGAGAGATACAAGACAAATTATTGGCAGACGCAAAACCAGCAAAACCCAAGTCTGGGCCCTGCGATCGGCATCACCTCGCATCAGACCGCGCACGAAAAACACAAGCGGGAATGCACCAGCAGCGACCGCGACAACAAGTCGTAGCCAACTTGGCATCCACTGCAACACAACATTTTCTTCGCCACGATCAAAGAGCTGACCCGCCAGCGATGCAATTGCAGTGCCGAGCAATCCAAGACCGACATATGTCCGTGCTTCAATAGGAAACGCGCCAACAATCGGCTGAGTAGTTTTAAATCTTGCCCGACAATATGCAACAATCGCCAAGGCAGATCCAGATAAACCAACAACACCAGCAACAACATTTCCTTTAATTGAGTCGGTGCGATGCAACACCAGCACCCCAGCAATTGCCCCAGCCGCACCAATCGCAGCAACCAACATCGCTGAACTCGAAGTTTTCTCTGCATGCAAAAGTGACTGCTCAATAAATCCAACGATCAGCAACACACCAAACAATATTCCGCCGACGATAAATATGACATCGCGGTATTTTGCATCGCCAAATTGGTTTTCGCCACCTAAGAACGCCTTGAAAAATTTATATCCATCGGCTTTATCAACGCCTGAGACGTTTACGAGCGAGTTAATTCGCTTAGAAAAAACAAGGTTTGCTCCCTTGATCACAAAAAATGAACCGAGAGTGACGATGAAACTAGGCAGACCAGTTTTGTTTACGAGAAAACCGTTCCACCAACCTACGCAACCAGCCAACAAAAATGCAGCAGGAATGCAGACCCACAATGAAACTCCGCCATCGGTGAAATGCTTTGCCATCAATGCGATCGTGACGCCGCTTGCTCCAGTCATTACACCAGCAGAAAGATCGAACTCTCCGCCGATCATCAAAAGCGCCACAGCGACTGCCATGATTCCGAGTGGAGCTGCGACGTCTAAAAAGTTTGCGGTGCTTCCGGCTGTGCCGAACTTGTCACCATTACCCCAGAAAAATGCCCACACTACGACTGCACCAATTAGTGCACCGATTTCTGGAGAAATTAAAAGCCGCTTTAGCGGACCTCGATAAGCGATTCTTTCATCACCATCTTTAGGACGAGCAATCTCGTCGAATTCACTCACGCTAAATCCCCCGTTACATTTCTTCAAATTTTAATCTAGTTGGTTCGCTCACTCAAAATTCTGAGCGAGCGAACCAACTTCGATAAATACTTACTATTTAATTATTTCGTAATTAACGAATTAATTAACGAGTTCCCTTGCCTACAAGTTCCTGAACTGCGACAACGTTTGACTTGTCAACAAATCCTGGGCCTGTCATAACTGGCAATCCGCCACCAACAGTGTTCTTGTTGGTGATGTTGAGGTAGAGGAACACAACAGCAAGGTATCCCTGAAGGAATTGCTGTTGGTCAATCGTGAATGTCATTTTGTCTGAATTGATGTATTCAAGAATTTCTGTTGAAAGGTCAAATCCACCGGTTGGCATTACGCGACCGAGTTCAGCGGCTGCATTTGCGCCGTCAACTGCGATAACTGGGCCAGTTCCAAGGAATGCGTTGATTGATGCATCTGCATCCATCGCTGCCTTGATCTCAGCTTGCTGAGCAACGCGGTCTGCGTCACCTGAAGTTGTGATCTGAATAACTTTTCCACCGAATGTCTCGGCTGCTGCGTTACAACGAGTTTCGAGTGCAACGTTGCTCTGCTCTTGCTTTGCGCAAAGCATTACAGTTCCACCAGCGGCCTTCAAACGCTCACCAGCACCACGGCCAGCAATTGTCTCGTCTTGGCCAACGTGCGTAATTGCACCGAGTGCCTTGAAGAGGTCTGAACCCGAGTTGAGTGTGACCAAAGGAATTCCTGCGGCAACAACTTTTTTAAGTGCACCATCAAGAGCTGTTGGGTCAGCAAGTGAAACAGCGATACCTTGCACGCCGTCTGTCACTGCTTGCTCAATCATTTGTGCTTGATCTTGTGCGTTGTTGTTTGCACCTTGGTACCTAAGTGTGATGCCGAGAGCGGCAGCAGCAGCTTCTGCACCTTTTTGAGCTACAGACCAGAACACGCCGTCATCACCGTGGGTGATAACTGCGATGGTGATGTCTTCACCAGCTGTGACTGTTGCTTCGTCTTCTGTTGCTGTATCAGATGCTGAATCTGACGAGCCACCACAAGCGGCGAGTGCCAAAAGTGCTACTGCACCGATGACGACTCCCCATGTTTTGCGAATCTTCATTTATATTCCCCTTTATGCGTAGTTATTCGAACAGGAGTTTTCCTGACCAAGCAAACATAGCCGAGATACTGGGTGACGGCAAGACAAACCAGCCTTTAATAACAAGGTTTCGCGAATTCGGCCTTGAATCTCGTCTAAACCGACCTATTTAAGTGTGGCGAGAAAGCCAATGCTGCGGCGCACCCCAGCCGTAGATATTTTAGAGTCTCGGGGCTGATCGCCGACGATAGCCATATCTTGCTCAAGCACGTACCAGCCCTCGTAGCCATTTGACTCCATTACGCCGATCGCCTCAGCCAGTTTTACATCACCATCACCGGCAGCGCAAAAAACTCCATCACGAGTTGCTTCCATCAACGTTATTTCGCCAGCCAAGAAACGCTTCGCAATATTCATCTTGACATCCTTGACATGAAAATGATCGATTCGTGAAAAGTTTTCGCGTGCGAACTTCACAGGGTCGGTGCCACCGATCAACATATGCCCAGTGTCGAGTAACCAACGAACACTTGAACCAGCAAGAACTCGATTTACATCATCTTGAGTTTCAACGAGTGTGTTCAAATGTGGATGCAATACTTGGCGGATGCCATAACTTGCGCAAATCTCATCAACTTCTGCAAAACCATCAAACATCGCCTGCCACTGTGCATCTGAAAGTTTGAATCGCTTTCCCCAACCTTCGTCAACAACTACTGCTGTAATGAAAAAACCTTTTCCGGTTTCGCTCAACAGATTTGCCGAGAAGTGTGCTGCTTTGCGCATCACATCTCGCTGAGCCAGGTCGTGCATAACTAAAGGAACGAAAGCGCCAACGATTGGCAGTCCGAATTCGTTCGCAACACTTGAAACTTCTTGCGGAGTGCTGCCGAGATAACCGACTGGGCCCTGCTCAGTTGCTTTTAAACCCACGGCCTTCATCTCGCCAAGCACAGTTCGTGCGTCAAGTTGAAAACCCCAATCAGGAACTTCGCAAACACCCCACGAAATCGGATTGCCAACGAGTCGATCAACAACTGAAACTTTGGTCTTGCTATTCACTATTTCTCCTTTGAGTTATAAGTCTTCCCTGCCAAACTAGTAGAAGATACCTCCGTCAAGTATTGTTTTTCTAAATCAGACCCAAAATATTTTTGATTGCGCTGCTTACGAGCGTCATGATGATCGGCATTTTCATTTATGCACTAGGCAGTCGCCAACCCGAAAAATTCGAATCAGTCGTTTTAATCAATTCAATCGGCTGCAAAAGTGCGCCCACCCAAACCGTCGGAACGGTAGTTGCAAAAAATATCGTTCTTACTGTTGCTCATGGCGTCGCCGGGCAAGTAGCGAATTCGATCACAACAATTGATGGGTCGGTGATTCAAGCCAAAATTGTGGCTATTGATACTGAGCTTGATTTAGCTCTCCTATATATAGGCGCCGACAAGGGTGGGGTGAGTCTTGTGCCGATCGTGCTCGGTAGCGCAAAAGCAAATAGCAAAGCCAAGTTCATTTCTTTTACAGATGACGAACAGGTCACCCAAACAGCCAAAGTCATTCGAAGACTAAGGATTAACACTCAAGATATTTATCTCAAAGAAAAGGTTTCCCGCCCAGGCCTAGAAATTGACGCCAATGTGGTGGTTGGCAATTCAGGCGGTCCAATCATCAACGACAAAAACGAAATCGTAGGCATCGTCTGGGCAACAAGTAGGTCAATTCAAAATCGTTCTTGGGCAACTCGAGTCGAAGCAGCCAATGACATGCTGAATCTACTTTCTATGAGTAATCCCGAATCGACAACCCCTGAAGTCGTAGCGTGCTTTAGGTGAACGACGCAGTAAACGCGCAGCAAACGAGTTCGCATCGGGCATATTTTGGAGTCTTTTTAGTTGTCGGCGTCGCGTTCGGATTAGTTGGGCCATCAATTTCGTTGCTTGCTGAGCAAGTTGGTGTCAACCTTGCATCGGTCGGCATCGTACTTGTGGCCTACGGATTTGGTTACATAATCGGTACGCAGATATTTGCCCGCGGATACGACCGTGGTTTCGGAAATCGCTTAATCGGAACATCACTACTGATTGCGGCATCTTGTTTGGCGATTATTCCGTTTGTCTCAACAAGAATTGTCCTAGCTTTAATGTTCTTATGTTTCGGAGCAGCAGTTTCTACATCCGATGTCGGGTGTAACACCCTCATTGTCTGGGAGCTCAAAGAGCGAGTTGGGCCACGACTCGCATTAATGCACACGATGTTTGGCGTCGGAGCAATTTTGAGTCCACTTATAGTTCGCGGATCAGACGCAATACGCGGTGACTCGGCACTTGCTTTTTGGTTTGCTGGGGCGGCAATTGCAACAATCGCAATCATTGTGCTCTTGCATCGACCACCCACTGATCCACATCTAGAGACAAGAGCAGACCAGACAGATATCTCTAAAAAACAAATTGCATTGATCGTGATGTTCTTCCTCGCATACGTGGCACTCGAAGTCGTTTTCGTCACCTGGGTTTATACATATGGTGTCAAAATTGGTCTCTCTAAAACTGAAGCTGCAATTCTCACATCAACATTTTGGATCGGCTTTATGATCGGCCGATTTGCAACTGTTTTTCTGGCTCGCAAAAGCCACGGAATTTTGGCGATCCAACTCGGTGCTCTATTAAATGTCGCAGTCTGTATAGCGCTTTACTTTAGATTTGATTCGATTTTGTTGCCGTGTGCTCTGGCTTATGGCTTGGCTGCCGCGCCACAGTTTCCGTTGATGTTCGCTTTCATCGGTAGTCGAACTTCGCTCTCAGGAAAACTCACCGCGAGAATTGTGGGTACCGCAGGTCTAAGTTCGACAACTCTGCCTTGGCTTGCAGGTCAGTTTTTAGAACGGGTTGGCGTTGAGACGTTTCCGATTTTCTTAGCCTGCACTGCGACAATCGTCTTGATCGCAACAAAATTAATCACAAATAATTTTGGTGTTTCAACACACGTTTCTCAAACAAATTAATTCAGGTTACGATCCTCTAACTTCGGCAACCTTCACTACTCGGTTTTCTTTCGCCGAAATTTCACACGCGATCGCTACACAGATACTGCTGCGAGCCGAATCTGGATTGCAGGGATTGTCTCTGTTGCCAGATATCCACTCAATGTAAGCCTGAGTTTCTTGCCTGAACGCTTCCCTAAAGCGATCTACGAAACCTGCATAAGGCGATGTGCTGAGTTCGATACCGGCATCAAGCAAGTTCAAAGGCGTGCGCGGTGAAAGACCAGCGCTTAACGAATCTTTTGAACCAAAAACTTCAAAACGAACATCGTGACCGCGCGGGTCGTGACGAGTGCCTGAAATACTTATCTGCACCCCAGATTTTGTTACCGCATGAATAAGCGAAACATCGCCGTCAGAGAACTCGGCATATTGCTGAAATTCGCGAACACGACGAGTTGCGAACACTTCAGCGATCGGCTCGTTGCATAACCATTCAGCCAAATCAAAATCATGAACATGGAGATCTCGATAAATACCACCACTACCGGCAAGAAATTCACGCGAAGAAGGCGCGATATCGTTCGACAAAAATCGGATGTGATACATCGTGCCAACTGAACCACTATCGATGAGTTTTTTTGCCTGCGCAATCGGTGGGTCAAACCGACGCTGAAAGCCGACTTGTATTTCTGCCCCAGCTTTTTTTGCGCGATCCAAAACCGCATCTGTGTCTTTAAGTTCAAGAGCGATTGGTTTTTCACATAGAATTTTGCGCTTCGGCCCAACCACCATGTCAAGTGCTTGCGCATGATGTGAAGTACCTGTTGTGATCACATACGAATCAAAATTTTCGGCCTTGAAATCACTTTCTTCGACTATCTCAACGCCAAAACGCGACCTGAGTGCCTGTGCCTTTTGTGGCGAACGGTTGATCACCGAAATGTTTTTGATCCGAGAATCTTTAACCATGTCTTCAATACGAATTTCGGCCATTCGTCCAGCACCAAATACAGCAATACGCATGCACGAAAACTAGTCGGTTGTCTCTCAAATGAGAAAACCAGAAACTTGGTGCGTAAACTTGCCTTGATGAAAAATACTGTTGTAACCGTTGGCCGAGTCAGCATCGACTTGTACGGGCTCGAAGCTGGTGCTTCGTTTGGTAGCGAGCAAACTTTTTCAAAAAGTGTTGGCGGAAGTCCGAGCAATGTTGCCGTAGCGGCAGCAAAACTGGGCAACCATGCAGTGCTATTAACAAAAGTTGGCTCAGATGCTTTAGGCCAGTACATCGTCAACAAACTCAATTCTTGGAATGTCGATACTAAATATGTCACGAGCGAGCCAAACGGCTTAACCCCAGTCGTGCTTGCCGCTCTTGACCCACCAGAAGATCCGAAACTCATATTCCATCGTCAGCCAAATGCGCCAGATACAACCATTGTCGCCAACTCGGTGCCAACTGCGCTTATTGACGACTGCGCAGTGTTTTGGATGAGCGGTTGCGCGTTATCGCATGGCGAAACCGCAAAGTCTTCAATGCAATGGCTACAGCAACGCAGTCGCAAGCAACACACAGTGATTGACCTTGATTATCGACCAAGTTTTTGGCCATCTATAGATGATGCTGGAGTTGCTGCGCGTGCAGCGATCGCTCACTGTTCTGTCGTTGTTGGCAATAGAACAGAATGTGAGATGGCGATTGGTTTAACCGACCCCGACCAAATTGCCGACAAGTTTTTAGCCGATGGTGTTTCACTGGCGATTGTTAAATTAGGCGCGCAAGGCGTGATGTTGGCGACTCGTGAAGAAAGAATCCGTATTGCCCCACTGAAAATAAAACTTGTCTGCGGTCTTGGCTCGGGCGATGCGTTCGGTGGAGCACTCGCCCACGGACTGATTAATAACTGGTCTATCCGTGAGATCGGAGAGTTCGCCAACGCCGCAGGTGCATTTGTTGCAACAAAGTTAACTTGCGCAGACGCAATGCCGACCGAAGAAATATTGCGCTCATTTATTTCAGATCAATCACAAACCATCAACTAGTCGTGACTTCACTGAGCCAAGCACAATATTTAAAACTTCTTGACGCCCGAGTTAAGCAGCCAGAATCATTTCCGAAGGCTCTCATCAATCGCCAAAGACGAAAACTTGTTGGCGAAGATCGAAAATTACTGATTGTTGCTGCTGACCACACTGCCAGAGGAATACTTGCCGCAGGCAAAGACGAATTTGCAATCGCCGATCGTTACTCACTGCTTGATCGATTAGTTCGCAGCCTTAGCAATCCATTAGTTGACGGCGTACTTGCCAGCGCTGACATCATCGAAGAATTGGCATGGCTCGGTGCGCTTGAATCGAAACTCGTGTTCGGCACGATGAATCGCGGTGGCTATCTTGGCTCGATGTGGGGACTTGACGACCCGATGACGGCATACGATGCAGACCACATTGCTTCGATGGGTCTTGATGCTGGCAAAGTTTTATTGCGAATTGAACACACAGATGCGGGTGTGGGCAAAACAATCGAATACGTTGTCGAAGCCATGCGTTTACTAACCGAACGCAACATAGTTTGCATTATTGAGCCGCTGCCATATACGAAAGACGCGAATGGTTTGCCAATGCTTGATCGATCAACTGACCGACTTGACAAAATTATCTCGATCGCCGCTGGTCTTGGTTCTTACTCAGGTTTGACATGGTTGAAACTTCCAGCATGGACAAGCCACAAATCTCTAGGCGATTCAACAACAATGCCAATTTTGTTGCTCGGTGGTGACCCCGGAGAAAATTTGGACGCAACTTTCAATGAGTGGGCTGGCGCACTGCAGATACCAAACGTAATCGGATTAGTTGCGGGCCGACCGTTACTATTTCCGTATGACAACGACGTCGAAAAAGCAATCGGACGAGCAGCCGAACTTGTTCACGGCACGGCCAAATAAAGCTAAGGCAGCAGCAAGAAATTCATGAGCAAAACTTCTAGTTGGTACTACCCACAAGGCTCACTCGCTCAGCGCAATCAGCCAGTTTCTTTGAATGCAAAAACTGCTGGCTGGACTTATTGCGGTATCGATGTTTACGATTTCTCAGGTACAAATAAAATATTTGACATTGATCTTGATAACCGTGAAGCAGTTGTCGTGCCGCTCTCGGCACTATCGGTGACTCTGCAAATAAACAATAAGAAATATTTGCTCGCTGGTCGATCAGGCGTTTTCGCCGGAGTTGCGGACTGGTTTTATGCACCAGTTGGTGCAAAGTTTTCTCTTTCAGCAGACACTGGCGAAGTTGCCGTATGCACTGCTGTGGCGAACAAACAATTTCCTGCTCATCATGGTTTGGCAAACACCGTGCCAGTTGAGCCGCGCGGAGCAGGTTTTGCAACTCGTCAAGTCAACAACATCGCAACACCAGATTCGTTTCAAGGTGCTGATCGAATAATTATTTGCGAAGTTCTGACACCTGGCGGCAACTGGTCGTCATGGCCCCCACACCGACACGACGGAATCGCTGGTTGCCCGAACATGAACGAAGAAATTTATTATTTCAGAATTGGCAAGCAACTTTCAGATCACGGCGACCCTGAAGGACATGGCTACTTTCACGCGTACACGGTTGACAAAACAGTTGATGACACCGTCACACTCAGCGATGGTGACGTTTATATTCTTCCTGCGGGATATCACGGACCTTCAATTGCTGCACCTGAATATCCGATGTATTTTCTAAATGTTCTTGCTGGCCCGGCACAAGATCGCACGATGGCATTTTGCGATGATCCGAGTCATCACTGGATTCGTGAAGCATGGCAAACACAAAAATTAGATCCGAGAGTGCCAATGACTTCGGCTAACGGGCGAGTTAACATTTAATTCAATTAATCACGAATCACAGAAAACAAATGGAGAATCAAATGAAGAAGCGAATCGGAATTGCAGTTTTAGGCCTTGGATGGATGGGACAGGCTCATAGTCGTGCTGCATTACGCATCTCATCGCTGTTTCCTGATGCTGAGTTCAAACCAGAACTCGTAGTCTGCGCCGATGTCGAACAAGGACGTCGCGACCGTGCTGTTAATGACTTTGGATTTGCTCGCGCAGTGCCTGGTTTTGAAGAAGCAGTATCAGCAAAAGATGTGGACGCTGTTTGGGTGACTGCGCCAAACATGTTGCATGTGCCGATGATTGCAGCAGCAGCGGCTGCTGGCAAAGCAATCTTCAGCGAGAAGCCAATTGGCGGCACGCCTGCACAAACAGTCGAGGCCTACAACCTCGCTAAAAAATATAAAACACACACTGGTGTTGGCTACAACTACCTGTGGTCACCATTAGTAATTCATGCGCGAGAGCTAATTGCCAGTGGCGCGATCGGTCGAGTTACGCACTATCGAGGTCGATTCTTGTCGATGTACGGCAGTGACGAACTCGGATTACTAACTTGGCGATTCAAATTTGCTCAGGCAGGCTACGGAGTGACCAGCGATATTTTGAGTCACTCTGTTTCGCTCGCCCACTTCTTAGTCGGCGGCATAGCTGAAGTCACCGGCATGAAGTCGAATACGATCACTCATCGACCATTGCCAACCGGTGCGGCCAGCCATTATGGACGCGGACTGCCAACTGACCCGAAAGGTGAAGTCGAAAACGAAGACTTCGCATCAATGTTGTGCAATTTCGAAAATGGTGCGACCGGAACTTTCGAAACAAGTCGATCAATGGTCGGACCAGAAAGCCAAAATGCTTTTGAGGTCTACGGCACTGAAGGCTCGCTGTCATGGAATCTTGAAAAACTAAACGAGTTGCAGTTTTATAAGCGCGAAGACGGAGTCAATACCGGCTACAAAACAATTTTTGGTGGAGAGCGATTTCCTTTTCATGGTGCTTTCGCACCAGGCATGGCCAATGCAATCGGCTTTGAAGATCTTGTCGCTATTGAAGACTTGAACTTTATGAACTGCTTGGCAACCGGCAAGACATACACGCCTGGATTCAAAGAGGCCGTCGACGTTGTCAGCGTGCAACAGGCACTCATCAACTCATGGACTTCGCGTAAATGGGAGCCAGTCGTCGACCTGACGAAATAGTTACTTAATTATTCTTCGTCAAAGAAAGCGCGAAGGTTCGCGCTGTTATGTGGGTGGCGCAGACGAGCCAGTGTTTTCTGCTCAATTTGTCGCACACGCTCTCTAGTCACATCCATTTTTTCGGCAACTTCTTCAAGCGTATAAATTCTCTTGTGCTCTCCGATGCCAAAACGCATCGCAACTATTTCTTGCTCTCGTGACGGCAAGTCTTTTAAAGTTCGCTCGACTGCATCGTGCAACTGACTTCTCTCTGTTGAACCAAGTGGATCGTTGTCGTCGTTGTCGGCGATTGTGTCGCCCACAGTTAAGTCATCAGTGTTATGTCCAACCGGTGCATCCAAACTTGTCGTCGGAATCGCCAATTGCATGATCTCTAGCAATTTCTCGACGGTCAGACTGCAACGAGCCGCAACTTCTTCTGGCGTTGGGTTTCGCCGAAGTTCACTGGTTAAATCGCGCTCTGAGCGTTGCACACGGTTCACGATCTCCATCATGTGACCCGGAATGCGAATGTTGCGTCCTTGGTCAGCCAATGCTCGAGTCATTGATTGGCGAATCCACCAAGTGGCATATGTCGAAAACTTAAACCCTTTTTCGTAGTCATATTTATCGGCGGCATGCATTAAACCGATATTTCCTTCTTGGATCAAATCAGCGAGTTGCAATTCTTTGCGGTCGTATCGACGGGCAATCGACACCACCAGTCGCAAGTTTGCTCGCACCATGTGATCTTTCGCTTTTTGGCCGTCATTTTTAATTCGAATCAAACTGCGACGCTCTGATGTATCTAAGTTTGAATTAGTGGCGTTTAATTTTTCTTGTGCAACCAAACCTGCTTTAATTTCTTTACCTAGTTCGCGCTCTTTGTCCGCATCCAAGAGGTCGACATGACCGATTTCATTTAAATAAAGACGAACAGAGTCAGACCCAAGCGTGTCTCTAGCCGACGATGTCGTCATTCGTGTTCCCCCACCCGAAGATTCAACCAACCCAATAATTGCTCTGCTGAAGATTCTGCCATACCTGGAACCTCTAGGTTTTCAAGCAACAATCGTGCCGACCTGTCAACGCGAATCTGTTCTGGATCAGTCAATGTCACACGATGTGCGAGTTCGCGACGCACAGCGGCAGCAAGTAGGTTCCATGCCTCTCTAATCGCTTGAGATTCGATGTCGGCAACAGCGGCACGCTCTAACACTTCTCGCGCTTCTGGGTCGGCTAGTTCTAGAGCCTGAGAAACATTTCCTTCGGCTTGAGCAACTGCCAAAAATGCGCGACGATGAACTTCATCTACAAATAATGCTTCTGACAGCCAGTTTGCGATTACTTTCCATTGCGAAAACATCAGAGCGAGAACGACAAATTCTGCGGATTCTCCACGACGAGAATTCGCTGGCGCAGAAATATTTACAGTTGGTTTTCTTGTTCCTCGTTCGGCGAGACGAACCAAATCGGCAACAGGAATGCCAACGTGAGTAGCAACTTGTCCAGCATAAAGTTTTCGCACATTCGTGTCAGGATGTTCGTTGATCACAGCCATTGCTTGTTCTGCTGTACGTGATCGAGCCTCTGGCGAAGCGATAGAACCAGCATCAAGTACACGCTGCAAACGAAACCCCAAAAAAGGTTGAGCAGTTTCGACTGCTTTTGCCAATGCGCTTGGGTCGCTGTTTGCTAAATCACCAGGGTCTTTGCCTTGCGGAAAGTG
>JAEMRY010000103.1 GCA_016463105.1 Ilumatobacteraceae bacterium
ACTTGGCAGGATTGAAAGGCACATACGTTGCCGACGATCAAGCGCAAGATTCAGCTCAAGACTCGGTCCAAGAGATTGAGCCAGTTGCTAGCGAAACCAGCGAAAGTTCAATAGTTGAGACTGATCTTGGTTCTGGTCTTAGCACTGAACTTGATAATGGCTTTGATGCTGGTCCAGATAGCGAGATAGCTCAATAATTCGTTTTGTTGACTCGTCTTGGCAGGTTGCCGAGACGAGCCGATGAACCGTAGTATTCACTGTCCCGTTTGCGGGTGATTTTGAATAGATAGTTTCCGTAACAGCAATATTAAAAAAGGTCGTTTGCGTGCCCACAATTCAACAGTTGATCCGTCAGGGTCGAAGCTCGAAGTCTTCAAAGACTAAGACTCCGGCACTCAAGGGTTCTCCTCAGCGTCGCGGAGTATGCACGCGTGTTTTTACAACTACACCAAAAAAGCCAAACTCTGCGTTGCGCAAAGTTGCTCGTGTACGTCTGACTAGCGGTGTAGAAATTACTGCTTATATTCCTGGCGAAGGACACAACTTGCAAGAGCACTCAATCGTGCTTGTACGTGGTGGTCGTGTTCGAGATCTTCCTGGTGTTCGTTACAAAGTTATTCGTGGCGCACTTGATGCCGCCGGAGTAAAAGACCGCAAGCAATCTCGTAGCCGTTACGGCGCGAAGAAGAGCAAGTAAAGGTTTATATATGCCACGTAAAGGTCCAGTAGCCCGCCGCGAGTTCGCAGCAGATCCTGTTTATCGCTCTTCACTTGTAACTCAGATCGTCAACAAAGTTATGTTGCACGGCAAAAAGAGCATCGCCGAATCAATCGTCTATGACGCAATGAAAGTCATGGAGACAAAAATGGGCGCAGAGCCACTCACCGCTGTCAAGCGTGCAGTTGACAATGTCAAGCCGCCACTAGAAGTTCGCAGTCGCCGTGTTGGTGGTGCAACTTATCAAGTGCCAGTTGAAGTGCGACCACGTCGTGCAACAACATTGGCGATTCGTTGGATTGTAGAAAACGCACGCGGTCGTCGTGAGAAGACAATGGCTGAATGTCTCGCTAGTGAATTGATGGATGCATCCAATGGACTAGGTGCTTCAATGAAGAAGCGCGAAGATATGCAAAAGATGGCGGAGTCGAACAAAGCGTTCGCTCACTACCGCTGGTAATACTGAGCAAGATTTCTTAGGTACACCCCCATGCCATCACGCGAGTTTCCACTAGAAAAATACCGCAACATCGGAATCATGGCGCACATTGACGCCGGAAAAACAACCACGACTGAGCGCGTTCTTTATTACACGGGCAAGACGTACAAGATTGGTGAAGTGCACGAAGGTGCAGCCGTCATGGACTTCATGATTCAAGAGCAAGAGCGTGGCATCACAATTACATCGGCTGCGACAACCGCAGTTTGGCGCGAGCATCGCATCAACATCATCGACACTCCAGGTCACGTTGACTTCACAATCGAAGTAGAGCGCTCGTTGCGTGTGCTTGACGGTGCAGTTGCTGTTTTCGACTCGGTTGCTGGCGTTGAGCCACAAACAGAAACTGTTTGGCGCCAAGCCAACAAATACAAAGTTCCGCGAATGTGCTTTATTAACAAGATGGACCGCACAGGTGCCAATTTTTATCGCACGCTTGACATGATCAAAGATCGTCTCGCCGCAGTGCCTGCAGTTTTGCAATTGCCATACGGTGCCGAGGCAGGCTTTAAAGGAATTATCGATTTAGTAAAAATGAAGTCAATCGTCTGGGACGGCGACGAAAAAGATTCTGAGTATCACGAAGAAGATATTCCTGCCGATTATCTCGACAAGGCCAAGCAATATCGTGCTGAGTTGTTAGATCTTGTTGCTTCAGAAGACGAACAATTAATGGAGAAGTTCATCGCCAATGATGACCTTAGCGAAGATGATTTGCGCCGAGGTCTACGCATGGGAACTTTGTCGTTTAGTTTCGTGCCGATTCTTTGTGGTTCAGCTTTCAAAAACAAAGGTGTACAACAAATGTTGGACGCAATTGTTGACTACATGCCGTGCCCATTAGATATTCCGCCAGCCGCAGGCACCAATATCAAGGGTGACGAACATATTTCACGCATTTCCGATGAAAAAGGTCCGTTTGCTGCGCTCGCGTTCAAGATTGTTGCCGATCCATTTGGTCGCTTGACATACTTCCGCGTTTATTCAGGAACGATCACTAAGGGTGATGAGGTTTACAACTCAGTAAAAGAAAAGCGTGAGCGCGTCGGTCGTTTGTTGTTGATGCATGCCAACCAACGCGAAGACATCGAATTTGCAATGGCTGGAGACATCGTTGCTGGTCTTGGTTTCAAAGATGTAACAACTGGTGACACACTTTGCGATCGCAACGATCCAATTATTTTGGAGCGCATGATTTTTCCGGAGCCAGTTATTCACGTGGCAATTGAGCCAAAAACCAAAAACGATCAAGACAAACTTGGCAAAGCACTTAAGTCGTTGTCTGACGAAGACCCAACCTTCAGAGTTCGCACAGATATTGAAACTGGTCAGACCGTAATTTCAGGAATGGGCGAGTTGCACCTTGAAATTCTTGTTGACCGCATGCAACGAGAGTTCGCTGTTGACGCAACTGTTGGCAAACCACAAGTTGCATATCGCGAAACAATCACAAAGAAAATTGAAAACATCGAATACCGACACATCAAACAAACTGGTGGTTCTGGTCAGTTCGCAGTTGTAAAAGTGACGATCGAGCCAAGTGGCCCAGGCGGCGGCTATCAGTTCGAAGACGAAATCACTGGTGGTCGAATTCCACGTGAATACATTCAGCCTGTAAACCAAGGTATTCAGTCGGCACTCGACAATGGTGTGCTCGCTGGTTATCCAACTGTTGACGTAAAAGTTTCACTTATGGATGGTCAGTACCACGACGTTGACTCAAGCGAAATGGCTTTCAAAATTGCTGGTCAGATGGTCTTCCGCAAGGCAGCACAACTTGCCAAACCAGTACTTCTTGAGCCGATTATGGCCGTCGAAGTTGTAACTCCTGAGGACTACATGGGTGACGTAATTGGCGATCTTTCAAGCCGTCGAGGTCGTATTGAAGGCATGGAAGCCAATGGAAACGCACAAATCGTCAGGTCACAGGTTCCGCTTTCCGAAATGTTCGGATACAGTACAGACCTGCGTTCGCGTACTCAAGGGCGTGCGACTTACACGATGCAGTTTCATTCGTATCAGCAAGTGCCCGAAGCAATATCAATAGAAATCATCAAGCGCGTGCGTGGCGAATAGTCAAGCAAGCCAAATTTTCAACAGTAACCAGCGATAACAGGAGACAAGAACAATGAGCAAAGCGAAATTCGAGCGCGTCAAGCCCCACGTAAACATCGGAACGATGGGCCACATTGACCACGGCAAAACCACACTTACTGCAGCGATCTCAAAGACACTCGCAGGCAAAGGCCTCGCCGAGTACACACCTTTCGATCAAATTGACAAGGCGCCAGAAGAAAAGGCTCGTGGTATCACGATCTCGATCGCTCACATTGAGTACAACACCGAGAAGCGTCACTACGCACACGTTGACATGCCAGGTCACGCTGACTACATCAAGAACATGATCACCGGTG
>JAEMRY010000036.1 GCA_016463105.1 Ilumatobacteraceae bacterium
GCTTGCCAATTCGAATCGTCGGGTTTAGAGCGGTGGCTGGGTTCTGATAAACCATCGAAATCGCTGATCGGCGAAGCGCCGCCACCTCATTTTCATTGATGTCGACGATGTCTTTGCCTTCAAACAGAATCGAGCCCTTGGTGATCTTGCCGTTGCGTGGCAAATAGCGCATCGCGGCGAACGCTGCCGTCGACTTTCCGCAGCCAGACTCACCTACAAGGCCATATGCCTCACCAGGAGCAATTGAAAACGAAACATCGCGCAATACCTGACGGTCGATACCGCGCACCGTATATGCAACTTCAAGGTTGCGCAGTTCAAGCGTTGGCGTGGTGTTCATAATTCAAACACCTCGAGCAGCGCATCTGAGATCAGGTTAATGCTGACTGCAACCGAAGCAATTGCCAACGACGGAAACAGAGTCGGCCACCATACGTCTGTAAAAATCAATGACCATGTGTCGGCAACTTGGGTTCCCCAGTCGGGCGAACCGGCTTCAAGACCTGCACCCAAGAAAGAAAGCGTCGCAACTGCGAAAATTGCGTATCCAAGTCGCACTGTAAATTCAACAATCAAGGTCGGTAAGACATTCGGCAAGATTTCTCTGAACAAAATATGCGCAGTTTTTTCGGTGCGCAACTTTGCGGCTGCGACATACTCAAGTTCTGATTCACCCAACACTGCTGCACGCACAGTTCGCGCCACATTCGGCGTAAAAATGAAACCAATAATTAAAACTGTAATAATCGAAGATGATCTGCCGATCGCAGCAACCGCCAACAGCGCGATAATGATCACTGGAATAGCCGAAATCGCTTCGAGAATTCGCATCAAAATCATGTCGAACTTGCCCTTCAGATAGCCCGCAGCCAAGCCGAGCGAGGCACCGAGAAACGCACCCAAGAGTGTCGCGAGAAATGAAATCACGAGAATAATTCGTGAACCGATGATTACTCGTGAGTAAACATCCCGCCCATTACTGTCTGTGCCAAACCAGTATTTACCCGAAGGTGCAGAGTTGATGTATTCATAGTCCATGAAATCTTGGTCATATCGAGCGATCAATTTGCCGAATATCGCACTAAGCGCCCAGAAACATAAAATCGCTGCGCCAACAATAAACGCCTTATTCCTTTTGAGAACTGCGAGACGTTCACTTAGTTCGGTCTGTTTGGTTTGTTTTGCAGTTTCGTCTGTCACTCTGTCACCTTTTGTCTAATGCGTGGGTTTAGAACTGCAAACAATATGTCGGCAAACAACTGGAACACAATAATCACGACACCAGTTAGAAACACTGCGGTCTGCAGCAACGGAAAGTCTCTTGCGATAACAGCGTCCAATAAAATATTGCCGAAACCTGGGTAATTGAAGACTCGTTCAATAGCGATTAATCCACCCGCAAGATACGGCACCTGAGTGGCGATAACTGCGATGGTTGGCAACAAAGCGTTGCGCAACACGTGGCGAAACACAGCAGTTTTTCTTGAGAGACCCTTTAACACTGCCGTACGCATGTAGTCAGAATCAAGAGCTTCAATTACACCTGCTCGAGTGATTCGCGAGATGTAGCCGAACAACACAAACAACAATGCAATCGACGGCAAAATCAAGTGGTAAACACTGCTAAAAATATTGGGGTTTTCTTCATCCGGAAACGCTGACACAGGAAACGCCCGAATCGCTACACCGAATACAAGAATCAAAACGACCGCCCACACGAATTCTGGAATTACCGCCGCTGACAATCCACCAACTGTCAGAGCGCGGTCTACTTTTTTACCCCTATTCATCGCCGCTACGATGCCACCCAAAATACTGATCGGGGCAATCAAAATCAATGCAACAATCGCCAACTGCGCAGATTTGCTGGCTGCCGGCCCCAGAATTTCGCCAACCGGCATTTCATACTGCAAAGAGGTACCGAGGTCTCCCGTCAAAACTCCGCCCATCCATCGGCCGTATTGCACCACGAGAGGTTTATCAAAACCTTTTTCTTTGTTCCAAATCTCGAATGCTTCAGGTGTTGCATCTCTGCCAAGAATCTGTTTGGCGATGTCACCCGGCATAATCGAAGTCATCAAAAATACAATCAATGAAACTATGGTGAGAGTCAAAATCGAAAGCCCAATTCGCTTAACGATAAATCTCAACATAGAAGTTTCAAGTTTAGCAACTCAGTCTCAATACCCTTAAAGCTTGGGCAAACAAAAAGAGACCGACCTAGTTTTCTAGGCCGGTCTCTTTTTAAATTAATTCTGGATATCAGATTCGCTATTAAGCGTTTGTGCCAGAAGTCCAGTTCGCACCTTGCTGGTTGAATTCAACACCCTTCACCTTGTTCGAAGTTACCGTAACGCGGGTTTCGTTGTAGACAACGATGATCGGTGTGTACTTGAGTGATGCCTTTTGAATTGCCGAACTTGCAGCCTTCTTCTTGGCTGGTGTAAGAGCCGTTAACCAAGCATCAACTGCAGCGTCCAGATCTGGAGCGTCAAGGTAATGAGGGTTCCAGTCTCCAGTTGACTTCCATTCGCGATTGAGGTACTCGTCAGGTGTTGGACGACCAGCCCATTCAGCGATACCGAATTCGCTAGCAAGCCATTCACCCTTGTTTGCAACCTTTGAACCCTTGACCGACGGGTATACCGAATAGGCATACCATCTTGCGCCACCGCCGTCTGAACCGTCGAGATCAACTGTTACGTCGATGCCGATCTCTTTGCATGACGACTTGACAAATGCTGTGAACTTGTCAATGTCATCTCGCTTCCAACTTTGAAGAGTCAACTTAAAGCCGTTTTTCACACCAGCCTCTGCAAGCAGAGCCTTCGCACGAGCGATGTCTTTTTTGCGTTGTGGCACCGACTTGTCTGCAGTTGGGAACGAGTCCATCACCGAGTCGTTTGCAAGCAATGCGTATCCACCCAAAACACCCTTGATGTAGGCGGTGCGATCAAGTGTCAAAGCGATTGCTTCACGAACACGCTTGTCAGTCAATTGACCGATGTCGGCGCGCATGTGCATGTGGAGACCACCGCAGGTTGGAACCAAAGTCTTGTAGAACTTTGCCTTCGGAAGTGTGTCTGCCTCAGTGCCGTAAAGCAAGTGGATCGAGTCAATCTTGCCCGTCTTAAGAGCTGGGATTGCCGCGCTCTGAGAGACGTATTGGATCTGCTCCATTGTTTCGAATGACGGAATCTGAGCCTTATCGAAATAGTTCATGTTGCGCTTGAACACGGTCTTTTCGTTGACCTTGTGCGAAACCATGATCCATTTTCCGGTGCCATTCATCGTGGCAATCCATGATTCGTCACCCTTCGCACCGTTCTTCATTATCAAAAGTCCATAGTTCGAGCTCGACACGTTATATGGGAAGTTGGCGTTCGGTTTTTGCAGGTCAAAGCGAACTGTCTTCGCATCAACCTTGACGCAGGTTACGCCTCCGCCAAGTTTTGCCGCTGATTGCGATTTGTTTTTTGAATCAAGGTGTGAATTGACTGTGTAAACAACATCGTCTGATGTAAGTGCCGAACCATCATGGAACTTCACATCTGTGCGAATTGTGAATGTCCAAGTCGTACCGCCGTTTGTACCCTTCCAAGCTGTCGCCACGCTTGGCTTAAGTTCACCCGATGGTGAAACATCGATAAGCCATGAGCCAACTGCATTGAGAATACCGAGCGAACCACCCTTGGTCATCCATGGGGCTGCTGGACCTTCTTGCGCTTGCGACGCGTATCTAAAAACTTTGCCCGCAGCGCCAACAGATGATCCACCGATCATTTGAGCAAATGGGATTGCTATACCAGTTGCTGCTGCTGCTTGAATAAAATGACGTCGCGACAAACCACTTGTCGAAACTTCAGTTGTTGTTTGTTCAATTGTTGACATTATGACCCCTCGTTAATGTTGGATATTTGAATGGCGTAAATAGTTATTGCTCGGCCCACCACGCCGACCCGTAACTATATGCCAAATGCCACAGCATTAGCAAGACCAACAAGGCGATTTCATCAACTTGTTGCACTAAAGCACTAAAGCCGTTATTTGACGGTTATTCGATCTCCAGCCAGTTTTGACGCAACCTTGCCGATTCGGTCAATTCGCGTGATTAACGCCTCGCGTGCTTTTTCGGCCTCGCTATTGAGACCAGTCAAATCAGCCAGCTTCCAGTGGCGCAGTACGACTGGCACCAAAATCTGCTCGTGGTGAATCGCCAAATCATAAATACCGACGCGCGCGATCTCTCGAGACAGACGATCAAAATCGGTAATGCCAGTGCCAGGCATCGCAAATGTTCGCACCGCACGCTCGATGCCGATAACCATGTTTGAAGGATCTACCGCAATCGCAGCAGTTGCAAGATCGCGATAAAACAAATAGTGCAAGTTCTCGTCGTTGCCGACGCGAGACATTATCGCCTGACCAACTTCGTCGGCCATTGCTTTGCCAGTGTTGCGGTGTGCGATTCGGGTTGCGAGTTCTTGCATACTCAAATATGCGAGTGCTTCATAAAGATCAAGAGGTGCTGGCACTTGCCCACTGCGCACTTGTTGCATCCGTGCACGCTCTAATGCCACAGGGTCGATCGCTCGCGTCACTGTGAGATAATCGCGAATCACAATTGAGTGACGGCCCTCCTCGGCAGTCCAGTTGCGACCCCACTCGCCATAAGCGCCGTCGTTGCCGAACAACTGATCTATGTCGCGAAAGTAATACGGCAAATTATCTTCAGTCAGCAAATTTACATAAAGTGATGCGCGCACGGCATCTGACATTTCGTTGCTGATAGCACCAAAATCTGTATCGCTATCTTTCCATTGTTCGCCAGACACGAAATCTTTACCGCGACTATACGGAACCATCTCATGTGGAAACCATTCTTTAGCAACACCGAGATGACGATTTAATAACTCGCCAGCAACTGGCTCGATTTCTCGCAAGAGTCCGCGTTCGTCCATGCTTAAACCCTAACTCGTCAGAACATCTACAAGTCGCTGTAAAGGTATGTGATAGTCGTCAAGTAGCGCAAGGTTTGCCTTACGCATTTGCGCATTCTCAAGCACCGAATTAGTCGGTCGTTTGGCTGGCCTTGCAGGTTGAAGCAACTTTGTTGTCGTAGCAATCACACGATCTGCATCAAGACCAGCACAAGTTAAAACATCGCGCGCAAAACCGAACCAACTCGTTGAACCTTGATTCGTGACGTGCCAAATACCAGCGAGACCAGCGGTTGCTATTTCAATAATCATCGGCGCAGCATCACTTGTAAAAGTCGGCGAGCCGATTTGGTCATCAACAAATGTCAGCGTTGGATTAGTTGCAGCCAGTCGAAGAATCGTTTTGACCATGTTCGCACCGTGCTCGCCGCAGACCCACGAGATTCGAACTATTTGGTCAGTCGTTAGATCTAATTGCTGTTCGCCGGCGAGTTTGCTCGCCCCATAAACCGATTGCGGATTCGGCAAATCACTCTCTATATAAGGTGTGGGTTTGGTGCCGTCAAAAACATAATCAGTAGATATATATATGACTCGTGAGCCAGATTTGCGGGCAGCCGAAACAATGTTCGCAGTGCCGTCACGATTCACGCTCATTGCTTTTCGCGGGTCTGATTCGCAAGCATCTACTGCTGTCCACGCAGCCGCATGAATGATCGCATCGGCTTTTGCTTCGCCGACAACCCGATCGACTTGCGATTTGTCAGTGATATCTAAGTCAGCATGAATTGTTGCAATAACTTGATGACCAGATTTTTGTGCCGATAAAACTAAATCTGTGCCCAGTTGTCCAGCCGCACCGGTGATTAGCAGTTTCACTATTTAATTACTTTCAGTGGCTCCCACCACCAGCGGTTATCGCGGTACCAATTAACTGTGGCTTCGAGTGCCTCATCAAGTGAACGAGTTCGCTTCCATCCCAGTTTTGTGATCTTGGCAATATCAACTGAGTAGCGACGATCATGGCCGAGTCTGTCAGCAACATACTGAACACTCGATTCATCTTTGCCAAGTTGCGCCAAAAGTTTGTTTACAAGAACACGGTTAGCAGTCTCGTTGCCAGCGCCGATGTTGTAGATCTCGCCAGCAGTGCCGTGTTCAAGAGCCAAGTGAACGCCCGCACAATGATCGTCGACATATATCCAGTCGCGTTCATTCAGACCATCACCATATAGAGGTATCTTTTTGCCGTCGAGCAGGTTCGTCGTAAACAACGGAATCGCTTTTTCTGGATATTGAAATGGGCCAAAATTATTTGTGCAACGAGTTACAACCACTGGTGTGCCGTGCGTCGAGAAATACGACAAAGCGATCAAGTCAGAGCCAGCTTTAGATGCCGAATAAGGGCTGCGTGGTTCAAGTGGGTCGCTCTCGCGTGACGAACCAGTTTCAACTGAACCGTAAACCTCGTCAGTGCCGATGTGCAGAACTCGCGCAATGTTCAACCTTCGCGCTGCATCGATAACCACATTCGTGCCAAAACAATTCGTCAAAATAAAATCTTCACTGCCCGCAATCGAGCGATCGACGTGGCTCTCGGCGGCAAAGTGCACGACTGCATCGTGACCAGCCATTGCCGCCTCAACATCGCCAGGTTGGCAGATGTCGCCTTTAACAAATTTGAATCTTGGGCTGTCATCAACATCTTTAAGCGTCGACAAATTGCCGGCATAAGTTAACGAGTCATAAACAGTTACTTCGTGGTCGGTGTTTGCAAATACCCAACGGACATAGTTTGAACCAATAAAACCTGCACCGCCCGTAACAAAAATTTTCATAAATTAATTTATGTCCGCATCGGCCAAAATGGGCGAACCTGTGCATCAATCGCATCGCGAGTTGGGTTGGCTGCATCACGGTCAGACAAGATCGGCTTGGCGATACCCCAGTCGGCTTTAACCGCCTTGTCGTTATACGCAAGACCTAGTTCATCTTTCGGGTTGTAGTAACTATCTACCAAATATGTGATCGCCATATCGGTTAGCGATGCAAAACCGTGAGCAACACCAGGCGGAATAAAGACGCCACGGTGGTCATGCGTACCGTCAGCGCGTGCGCCAATATCAATTACTTGTGTCGCACCATCAGTCGGTGAGCCGACGCGCAAATCGTGCAAAACAACTCTGCAAGTACCGATTGGCACATACCAATAGTCGGCTTGATGCAAGTGATAGTGCAAACCAACGATGCAACCCGCTTGGCGATCACCGCGATTGCCCTGCAACATTTCGCGCCCAAGCCCAAACCACTCACGCCGATATGTCTCGATGAAAATTCCCCGTGAGTCTCCGTGCATCTGTGGCTCAACTATTTGCACACCCTTAATCAGTGATGATTCTGTGATCGTTGCCATTATTCAAGCTCTACTTTCGAGTCATCGCCGAGCATCAACCGAAGTGCTCGTGGTTGTTGGATACTTCGAATTACCTCAACATCTTTACCGATCAATGAGTCAGTCAACTTTGATACCCCAATTATCGAACTGCCATCAAGCACCACCGAATGGTCCATCTCTGACTTAATTACGCGACAATTTCGACCAAGCGATGTATACGGCCCAATATAAGAGTCTTCGATAACTGCGTCAGCGCCAATCACAACTGGTCCACGAATACGCGAGTTTAAAATTTTTGCACCCTTCTCAATTGTTACGCGACCTTGAATCTGTGATGCTGCATCAACGGTTCCGTCCATTCTTGTTGCCATCGCATCTAAGACGAGTCGATTGCATTCAAGTAGTGGATCTTTTTTGCCGGTGTCGATCCACCAGCCTTTTAGAACTTTATGTCGCACCGGAAACTTGTTGTCAACTAGCCACTGAATCGCGTCGGTGATTTCAAGTTCACCGCGCGGAGATGGGGCAATCGAACGAACTGCTTTGTTGATCGTCTTATCAAACAAATAAACGCCGACCAACGCAAGATCTGATGGCGGGTCTTTTGGTTTTTCAACAAGTCGCACAACATGACCGTGTTTATCAACTTCGGCTACACCAAACTGTCGTGGGTCTTCGACATGGCATAACAAAATTTGTGCAGCAGGTTTATCTGAAGAGCTACTTGCTCGGGCAGTTTCAAATTCAGTGACGAATTCTTCAAGACCTTGTTCAAGCATGTTGTCGCCGAGATACATAATAAAATCATCCTCGCCGAGAAACTTGTCGGCAATTAAGACGCAGTGTGCCAAACCAAGTGGTTCATCTTGTGGAATGTAAGTCACTTTCACACCGAACTGGCTGCCATCCCCCACCGCTGATTTAATTTCTTCGCGGGTCGATCCAACAATGATGCCGATCTCACGAATGCCAGCACGCGCCATGGCTTCTATTCCATAAAACAAAATCGGTTTATTGGCGATTGGCACAAGTTGTTTCGCGCTGGTGTGCGTAATTGGTCGCAAACGAGTGCCAGCGCCACCAGAGAGAATTAAGCCTTTCATCAGCCCTTAAGCCTAGAGCGGTGCCACGAACTAGCGTGAACGAGCATGAATAACGCTTTTCTACATCCGTTTGCCAAACCAACAAAAGACAACTTCATCAAACTCGTGCGCGGGCAAGGTGCTCTTGTGTGGGATAACAAAGGCAACGAATTGATCGACGGCATGGCCAGTCTTTGGTATTGCGCAGTTGGACACGGCCGAAAAGAAATCGGCGATGCAGTTGCAAAACAAATCTCAACGCTTGAGGCATATTCGACATTTGATCCATTTACTAGTGAGCCCGTCGAATTATTGGCCGAGAAATTAGTTTCGATATGTCCGATGCCAGATGCGCGAGTTTTCTTTTGCGGAAGTGGATCAGAAGCGATTGATACGGCGATGAAGTTGGCGCGGTTGGCTCATGTGCAGGCAGGTCACCCAGAGCGCACATTAATAATTTCACGGATGCGCGGATATCACGGCACCAACTATGGCGGCACGAGCGCACAGGGTTTGCCGCTCAACAAAATTGGATACGGACCTCTGGTGCCAGATGTCGAGCAAGTTGCAAGTGACGATCTTGAAGCGATGTCAATTTTGATGTCACAACGCGGCAACACTGTTGCTGCTGTTCTGGCAGAACCATTGCAAGGCGCAGGTGGCGTATACCCACCGACACCGGGTTACTTAAAAGGCTTACGAAAACTCTGCGACCAACATGGAGCGTTTTTGATTTTTGATGAAGTCATAACTGGCTTTGCTCGACTCGGCACTTGGTTCGGTGCAAATTTTTATCAAGTCAATCCTGATTTGTTGTGTTTTGCAAAAGCAGTCACTTCTGGTTATCAGCCTCTTGGTGGTGTATTCGTTGGCAGTGCAGTGCGTAAACCATTAGAAGCCGATCCTGATTTTTTCTTGCGTCATGGCTACACATATTCGGGTCATGCTTCTGCGTGCGTCGCCGCGCTTGTCAATCTTGAGATCATCGAACGAGAAGGCTTGCACCAACGCGCAGTTCATATCGGCAAACGAATCGGAGAAGCATTAACAGCATTAGCTCGAGACGGAGTGATCGATCACGCACGTGGGGACGGCGCTGTTTGGGCGGCAGGTCTGCATTCGACACAAAGCAACATCAAAATACGTGACCGAATGCTTGAGTTGGGCGCGATCACTCGCGCAATTAATGCAGACACAAACACTTTCTGCCCGCCGCTAGTCATAACTGACCCACAACTCGACAAACTGCTCGACGCATTCGCCACAGCCGCCTCTGGCAAATAACTTAACTAAATTATTTTTGCGGGTGGGTTAAGAGTTTCATCAGGCTGCTGGTATCCCACCGTGCACCGCCCATTGCTACGACATTTGAATAAAGCTGATCAATGAGTTTTGTCATCGTTAAATCTGCGCCATTGGTTGATGCCTCGTCAAAACAAATGCCGAGATCTTTGCGCATCCATTCGACTGCAAAACCAAACTCGAATTCGTTGCGCACCATGGTCTTCGATCGGTTTTCCATTTGCCATGACTGTGCGGCGCCTTTAGAAATAACCTCAACTACTTGATCTGCGTTTAGGCCTGCACGAACTGCAAAGTTAAGTGCCTCTGCCAAACCCGAAACTGCGCCAGCGATGCAAATCTGGTTGACCATTTTAGTTAATTGTCCTGCACCAGCATCACCCATGCGTTGACATGCTTTGGCATAAGCGTCAAAAACTGGACGCACACGATCAAATGCTTGCTGATCATCACAGCCACACATAACTGTTAGCGCACCATTTTCGGCGCCTGCTTGCCCACCAGAAACTGGTGCATCAATAAATGAAACTTTTTTATCAGCACATGCCGCAGAAAGTTCGCGCGCGAGTGTCGCCGACGCAGTCGTGTGATCAACAAGCACCGTGCCTGGGTTAAGACCAGCAACTACACCGTCGGCTCCGAGCACGACACTGCGAACGTCATTGTCGTTACCAACACATACCATCACGATTTCACTTGCCTCAGCAACTTCACGTGGTGTTACAGCTAGCGAACCACCATTATTTTCGACCCACAGTTTTGATTTTTCGGCGTTGCGATTGTAAACAGTTAAATTATGACCAGCCGAAGCAAGATGTCGTGCCATTGGTGAACCCATGACACCGAGTCCGCAGAATCCGATTCGCATATCTATCCCACGCTTTCTAAAACCCAACTATTTCTTTTTTGCAACTACCTTCACGACTTTTGCCGCTGGCGATTTAGGCGCTGCTTTGGCGACAGGCTTCGCTACTTTTTTGGCAACGGCCTTAGCCACCGGCCTGGCTGGTCTTAGTACACCCTTTTCAAGAGCCTTGTCGAGATACAACTCGGCTTCTTCGGTGCTCACTCGCAGCGCTGGTTGAATCTCTGAAATTAAGTTGACACGCGCACGGTCATACATTGTTTTTTCTGCAGCCGACAACGCAGAATCTCGATCACGAGCAGCCAAGTTGCGCACAACTTCAGCAACTTGATAGACATCGCCGCTTTTTAGTTTTTCTTGATGGTTTTTGAAGCGACGCGACCAGTTTGCCGGCACACGCGGATCTGCTTTTGCAAGCACTGCCACCAAGTCTTGAAGTTCGCTTGACGAAACGGGTGGTCGCACGCCAACAGTCGAGATTTGCTCAACCGGGATTGACAAAGTCATCTCGTTGATCACAGTGCGCAAGATCAAATAATCCTGAGTTTTGCCAAAGGCTTTCATGCGCTTCATATTCAGAACTATGCACGCACCATGTTGCGGATAGATGACTGTGTCACCCTTCTTCGGCTTAAATTTCACTGCACAACCCTTCTAAAGTCAGACCAGTCATATTAGGTCATGCGCACGCGTTTAATGCCTTTTGATTTAAGTTTTAGGATCTCAGTCGGTCGTTTTTTGGGTCGAACAGTGGTTCAAGACCAATAGTCGCAGATTTTCGCGTGCCGAAAATCTCAATTTCAACTTTTGTCCCAGCCGCCTCAAACTCAGGTCGGACATATGCCAAAGCCACACTCTTATTTAAAGTGAAACTCCAGCCCCCAGAGGTGATGATTCCGATTCGTTTTTCGCCACTGAAAACCGATGCACAAAACGGTGCATCAGCGTCACCGTCTTGGTCGAGAATCATCGGCACAAATCGATATGCCGAGCCGCGAGCCTTTTCGGCAATCAACGCATCTCGACCAACGAAAGATGGTTTATTGAGATCAACGAAACGATCTAACGATGCATCAAATGGCGAGAAGCCAATTTCGAGATCGGCTTTCCATCCGCGATAGCACTTGTCAAGGCGCAAACTATCAACTGCATAAATGCCCATGTCAGCGATTTGATATTGCTCGCCCGCTTTCCAAATTGCGTTGTAGAGCGCCACCATTTGTTCGTTTGATGCGTGCAACTCCCAACCCAGTTCGCCAACATAGTTGACGCGCAACGCACGAACCGGACCAACAGCCGTATCAATCATTTGCATTGATAACCATTTGAACGAAGCATTATCAACTGGCGTTGTTGTGACTTGCGAAAGTACGTCGCGCGATCGCGGACCAACCAAAATAATTGAGCCGTAATCTGCAGTGACGTTTTTCAATGTCACAGAACCGTCTGTCGGCAATGCCATTTCAAGTACGTCAAGGTCGTGCCATTCAGAGCCCGCCGCGCCGACCAAATAGAAACGATCTTCGGCTACTCGAACAACTGTGAACTCGCTCAACACTTTGCCGTCTGGCAATAAAGCATAAACCAAACTGATGCGACCGACTTTTGGCAACTTAGTGCACAACAAATTGTCAAGATACGCCAATGCCCCAGGCCCCTCGACTTCAATTTTTGTGAAACCAGGCAAGTCAAGAACCGCGACACCGTTGCGCGCCGCGTGAACTTCTTTGGCGACAACCGTGCGCCAACCATTACGTCTGAAAAACGACAGCGAGTGATCTGTGACTTCGTTCTTTGGATCAAAATATGTTGGTCGCTCCCAACCACCGCGCGCACCGTAGGCCGCACCTTTCTTTTTCAACTGTTCATAAAGCGGAGACATATATGCAGGTCGCCCAGCAGGACGCTCTTCAAATGGAAACCCCATTGCGTATTCGTTTTGATATACCTCAACTGCTTTATCAACTGTGTATTGCGTAGTCGCATAAGCCTTATAACGGCGTCGATCAATCGCCCAAAGATCAAACTCTGGACGACCGTCAAGAATCCATTCAGCGATTGCTTTGCCAGCGCCGCCACCTTGCGCAATACCAAAACTAAATGTGTTGCAGTGAAAGAAATTTCGCATTCCGCGTTCTGGACCCAGATATGGATTGCCATCTGGCGCGTACGGGATTGGTCCGTTGACAACTCGAGCGATTCCGGCGTCGGCTAAAACCGGAACTCGTTCACCTGCATCCAAAATTTGTTTTTCGAGTCGCTCAAGTTCATCTGGCCATAACATGTTTGCAAATTGATCTGGGATTCCGTCAAGCCACATTGGTGTTGCTTGCCACTCATATGGTCCAAGAATGAAACCGTTTCGCTCTTGGCGCAAATAATAAGAAGTGTCTGGGTCACGCAGCAACGGCAACGGTTCACTTCGCGCGGCGAGTTCGTCGATTTCTTCAGTTATTAAATATTGATGCGCCATAGTCATGATCGGTAAATGCCTGCCTATTAATTGCATCAACTCTCCGGCACGATAGCCAGCAGCATTGATAACTATTTCGCAGTCGATTTCGGTTTCAACACCAGCCGCATTCGTCGTGACTGTCCACTCGTGGTTTTTATGTTGGCGCAAGCCGGTGACGCGTTCGTTTCGACGAACTCGAGCACCAAGCGCACGAGCAGCACGAGCCATCGCTTGTGTGACTTGTGAAGGATCAATGTCGCCATCTAGTGGATCCCAAAGTGCACCCAGCAAGTCGTGCGTTTTGATAAGTGGATAGCGATCAACGAGATCTGCCGGAGTGAGCATGTCGTACTCCATGTTGTTGGCACGCGCCATGCTCTTAACGTGTC
>JAEMRY010000104.1 GCA_016463105.1 Ilumatobacteraceae bacterium
GTTCAACTCACCTTAGGTATGCCAAAAGTCCTAGATTAATCTCATGCTTATTGAGTTCGGCGAGCGAACAACTAAAAAACATGCAGTTGTTATTGGCGCTGGTTTTGGTGGCTTGGCCTGCGCTAAAAAGTTGCGTCGATCAGATGCCTACTCGGTGACGCTGATTGACAGGAATCCATATCAATTATTCTCGCCTCTTCTCTATCAAGTGGCGACAGCATCACTGCCTGAAGATGACATTGCGTTTCCGGTTCGCACGGCATATCGCGAAGTGCAATTTGTGCGCGGTGAGGTTACAAATGTTGATGCAACTGCAAAAAAACTCACGCTGGCAAACGGCAAAATAATTTCCTACGATGATTTGATTTTTGCAGTTGGTTCAGAAGGCACGACATTTGGAATCCCGGGTGTTGCAGAACATGCTTTTCAAATGAAGTCGGTAAGTGATGCTCGCGAGATTCGTCGCTCGTTGCTGCGTACATACGAAAGTGTCGAAGATGGGTTATTGCCCCTTGAAAATCTCAATGTCGTAATTGTCGGCGGTGGGCCAACTGGTGTCGAACTTGCTGGTGCAGTAAGAGAACTACAGCAAGAAATTCAACGCGAGTTTGAGCACATCGCGCCAAAAGCATCCGTGACGCTTCTTGAAGCGGGCCCGCGATTATTGCCAAGCTTTCATCCACGCTCAAGTAAATACACTCTCAAAACTCTCACCAAAATGGGAGTGCAAGTCGAGGTTGATGCCGCCGTCGTTGAGGCAACTTCTCGGTCTCTGCGACTCAAAGACGGTAGGGAAATTATCGCTGGCACTCGAATTTGGGCGGCAGGAGTTGTCGCACCGCCGCATTGGAAGTTTCTCGGCGAAACAGATCGTGGAAATCGAATCAAAGTCAACTCAAATTTGCAATTAAACGACGCGATTTGGGTTGTTGGTGATGCCGCCAGTTACCCCGATAAAAATGGGTGTCCTCTTCCAATGATTGCACCAGTTGCCATTCAACAAGGAAAACATGTCGCTCGTCAGATCAGGCGACGTGAGTCAAGTAAACCTCTCGAAGTTTTCAAATATCGCGACAAGGGCCAGATGGCGACAATCGGGCGACGAAAAGCCGTCGTTGAAATGCGTTCATGGTTGCGGTTTCAAGGGTCGCTCGCCTGGCTAACTTGGCTTGCTCTGCATCTCGCATACCTGTCAGGCGGTCGCAACCGAACAAGTATCTTCGCTGATTGGGTCTGGAACTACATCGTCTGGACTCCGCGCCGAACAATTACCGACTAATTGGTCACGCATTAACAGTCGTATACGGGTTAGCAGTATGTTGTGGCTATGCAGGTAAACGGCTTAGAAATTGGGCCTGGTGCGCATTTGCCAAACGCAGATTTGAGTGGCGCAGATTTATCTAATGCCAATTTGAGTGGCGCAGATTTAATGCACGCAAATTTGCGCAAAACTAACCTAACTCACGCAAATTTAACTAATGCAAATCTCTCAAATGCAAATTTGGCGAAAGCAAAACTCTCAAAGGCACAACTAACTGGGGCGAATTTGTCTAAAGCACATTTGCACCAAGCGAACTTAACTAATGCACATATGTCTGGCGCTAATTTAACTGGCGCAGACATTACTGGAGCAAATATGACTGGCGCCGATTTATCTGGCGCAACGATGCCAGATGGCAAGGTGCACAAAAAAACTCACGCCTAAGCCTTAGCCTGACTGCGTGCATCCGCATCAATTAATTCCGCGTGACAAAGCAGCCGTGACAGGTGCAAAAATTGGCAAAACGGCATTGCGACGGGTCTGGCGATTTGCTCGCCCCTATCGCAGATCAATATCTGGCTTCTTGATCACAATTCTTGTGACGGCCGTGATTGCGCTGATCCCACCATTTATGTTTCGAATGATTGTTGATCATGCGATCCCTGATGGAGATAAACGCAGAATCGTCACACTTACTGTTGTGCTTGTAGTTATTGCACTTGGTGATGCCGTATTGCAGATTGTTCAGCGCTGGTATTCGGCACGAATCGGTGAAGGTTTAATTTATGACCTGCGCGTCGCCTTGTTTGACAAAGTACAAAACATGCCGATTGCATTTTTCACTCGCACGCAAACTGGTGCACTGATCAGCCGACTAAATAATGACGTGATTGGTGCGCAGTCTGCCGTCACTGGCACACTCGGCAGCGTCGTTTCGAATGTTGTGATACTTGCGACCACTCTTGGCGCAATGTTGGCACTTGAATGGCGACTCACATTGCTTTCACTAGTTGTCTTGCCAGTGTTTATCGTGCCAGCCAAACGCGTCGGTGCTCGCCTGCAAGAAATTTCACGCGAGCAAATGGGATTAAACGCAGCGATGAACACACAGATGACTGAGCGATTCAATGTCTCTGGTGCGTTACTAGTTAAGTTATTTGGCCGTCACAAAGAAGAAGTCGGTGCATTTGGTTCGCGTGCAGTTCGCGTGCGCGACATTGGTATCACGACCGCAATGTACGGACGAGTATTTTTCGTCGCACTCGGTCTTGTTGGTGCACTCGGCGCCGTAGCAATTTATGGAGTTGGCGCGTTCATGGTCGTTTCTGGTGGCATCACAATCGGCACACTCGTGGCAATGGCGGCGTTTGTGCAACGCATTTATCAACCGCTAACAGGTTTAACTAATGCGCGTCTCGAAATTTTGACTGCACTTGTAAGTTTCGAGCGAGTGTTTGAAGTTCTCGACGCACCGGTATCAATCGCCGATCGGATGGGCGCCGTTGATGCCATTAATCCACGCGGTGCTGTCGAATTTGATCATGTTTGGTTTAGATATCCGCCCGGTGCAAGTGTTTCAATTGCATCACTCGAACTTGCTGGAGTAATGCAGGGTGCGGATCCAGATGTTGATGTGCTGCGGGATATCTCACTAAATATTAATGCTGGCGAAACTGTTGCCTTGGTCGGTGCGAGTGGCACGGGCAAAACAACTTTGGCGATGTTGCTCGCTCGTTTATATGACGTCACTAGTGGTTCGGTACGACTTGACGGTCACGATGTTCGTGATCTAACGGGCACTTCACTTCGCGCTGCAATCGGTGTTGTCTCGCAAGACTCACATATGTTTCACGAATCAGTTAAATCTAATTTACTTTACGCCCAGCCAAATGCATCACACGAACAAATTGTGGATGCCTGTCGGGCGGCGAAAATTCACGACGTGATTTCGGCACTACCAGACGGCTACGAAACAATTGTTGGTGAGCGCGGCTATCGCCTCTCAGGCGGCGAGAAACAACGCCTGGCGATTGCGCGATTGTTGCTCAAGAATCCGGCAGTAATGATTCTTGATGAAGCAACAAGCCACCTCGACAACGAAGGCGAAGCACTTGTACAACTTGCCCTCGAGGCAGCAATGAAAAATCGAACAGCGATAGTTATCGCCCACAGACTTTCTACGATCCGTGATGCCGATCGCATAATCGTGCTGAGCAACGGCAACATCGCCGAGCAAGGCACCCACGATCAACTAATGACTGCTAATTCGATATACGCATCACAAGTTCGCGCCGGTGAAAGTTTTGA
>JAEMRY010000037.1 GCA_016463105.1 Ilumatobacteraceae bacterium
AGCATCGGGGCGAACTCTGGTTTTACTCCAGACCACTTCCAACTATCAACTGATCCCACTGGCACATCTTGCACCAGAGTTGCCAGAGTGCGAAATAGTTCGGCATCTTTTCGTTGAGTGCGAAGTGTCGTTGCAAGTTTTTCGGCGCCGCGCAACGTAGTCAAACCATCAGTTCGCCATTGCTCATGCGTGTCAGGAATTGCGTCTAACGAGATATAACGAGCAAGCACGGTCGACGCACTTTTTGCGCCCCAACCTGGCAACCCAGGAAACCCGTCGGCGGTGTCACCCACGAGCGCCAAATAATCGGCGATTGATTCTGGACCAATCCCAAACTTCTCACGTATCGCAGTTTCGTCAAGCACAAGATTGTTGCGACGATCAACTTGCACCACTCGCCGACCACTGACGCATTGACCTAAATCTTTATCTGGTGTCAATATTCGCACTTGATGAACTCGACGATCTTCGCACGCCACAGCCACACCAGAAGCAAGCGCATCATCTGCTTCATATTTCTCCATCGCCCACACAGTTACACCCATCGCACGTAAAGCATCTTCAACAATTGGAATCTGCTCTAGCAAAACTGGCTCCATGCCTTCGCTAGTTTTGTAACCGTCGTAAAGTTCGTTGCGAAAACTTTCGATCACGTGATCTGTCGCTACTGCAATATGTGTTGCTCCTTCAGTGAGTAACTGAAGTGTTGACGACAAGATTCCGATCGTGGCAGCAAACGGTGGCGGCTCTTTGTCGCGAATTGCAGAACCGTAGTGTTGGCGATACATCTCATAAGTGCCATCAATTAGGTGAACTTGCATCTAACTAACTTAGGCGACTAAACGAGAAAAACACTTGGCAGTGCTTGGCTTGCAAATATGCAAACTATCGATCCGAAAGCAAGATACGGACCAAATGCCAGTTTGCGTTGCAACGATCCGCGACCGGCAGTGATCAAACCCAGTCCAATCACACTGGCGGTTGCACATGCAATAAAAATTGCCCAAATCGCTTCGTTGTAGCCAAGAAAACCTAAGTACCAACCCAACACTGGCACTAGGCGCACATCTCCTAAACCAATACCACCTGGCGAAACTTTGTTAACGACAAAAAATAAGACCCAACCACCAACAGCACAGATCAAAGCCGAGATCAGAGAACTGCTTTTGTCTGTGCGAATTGCATGAATAATTAAAAGTGTCAACCCAACTACAGCCATTAAGTGAGTAATACTTCGAACCAGACGATGAGTCAGTAGATCAATAATCGTTTGCATTACTAATCCAGAGCACAAAATTGAATATGCAATCAGCAAATCCCAACTTGAGAATCGTGAAAATAAAAATACGCTAAGACACGCACCAGATACACAACCTAAACTCACGAGTTTAATTTGCGAGACTAAAACTTGCTCATCAATTTCAGTAACAAACTTGTTCGCCACAAAACTAATCAACCCACCGACAACAGCACCGACGAAAATCGTCAGCAGATAAATCACAATCCGAGTTTTATTCCTGCACTAACTCAATGAGAGTGCCAAAACTGCCCTTTGGGTGCACAAACGCCACAGTTGTGCCACGCGAACCCTTACGCGGCGCTTTGTCGATCGGCGTGGCCCCAGCGTCAATCATTGACTGCAATGCTTGAGCACAATTTGCAACGCGATAACCAACGTGATGCAATCCTTCGCCGCGCTTTGCCAGCGACTTTGCGACTGGCGAATCAGGTCGAGTTGGCGTGAGTAATTGAATATAACTCTGCGCAACTTTTAGCAACACTTCTTCTACTCCGTCTTGTTCAACGATTTCGCGGTGAGCAACAGTCGCGCCGAACGCGCGCTTGTAGTAGTCAATTGCTGCTTCTAAATCATTTACAGCGATCGCCACGTGGTCAATTTCGGTTAACAACATTTCTGAAGAGTCACCCATCACAAATTATTTCGCACGCCTGAAAATTGTAAGTTTGTCTTCGCCGATTTTCTCACGCAGAGCACGATCAGTGACGCCTAGGCCTTCTTCAGGCGAAAGACATAAAACCCCGAGTTTGCCCTCGTGTAAATTATGGTGCACTTGATAAGCCGCTGTGCCGGTTTCTTCAAGCGTCAACACCTGTGACATAACCGGGTGAATCATTCCCTTACTGATTAACCGATTTGCTTCCCATGCTTCGCGATAATTGGCAAAGTGCGAACCCACAAGTCGTTTGAGGCGCATCCAAAAATGGCGATTATCAAACTCCAACATGAAGCCACTCGTGGCAGCGCAAGTGACAACTGTGCCACCACGTTTAACAACATACATTGATGCACCAAAAGTTGACCGACCCGGATGTTCGAAAACAATATCTGGATCTTCGCCGACTAGTGCGCGAATATCTTTTCCTAATCGACGCCACTCGCTTTCGTTGTGAGTATTGTCGTCATTCCAGAATTTATAGTTTGCAGTTTTGCGATCAATAATTGCGTTGCACCCAAGTTCGCGAAGAATTTTCGCTTTTTCTGGCGAACTCACAACACCAACTGGGATACCTCCGCCGTTGAGCACATACTGCACGGCATATGCACCAATGCCTCCAGTCGCACCCCAAATTAAAACAACATCGCCTTGCTTCATTGCTGCGCCATTTTTAGAAACCAGCATGCGATAACTCGTGCTGGCGCACAGAGCATTGACCGCAGATTCTTCCCACGACAAATGTTTGGGTTTTGGCATCAGTTGATTGGCTTTAAGAACAGCAAGTTCGGCGAGTCCGCCAAAGTTTGTTTCGTATCCCCAGATGCGTTGATTAGTTGCCATCATCGAATCGTCGTGCGCCGATGGATCTTGGTCGTCTAGGTGATTGCAATGCGCTGTGACTTTGTCGCCCGGCTTCCAATTACGCACAGCAGTGCCAATACGAAGCACGACACCTGCGGCATCGCTGCCAAGAACGTGATAATCCAAATCATGCCGTTTAGCCCAATCACTTTCTCGTGCGAGTCGAGCAAGTGATCCGAATGTGCTGACGGGTTCGAAGATGCTGCTCCACACTGTGTTGAAATTGATACTGCTAGCCATGACTGCGACCAAACATTCGTCGGGCGCAAGTTCGGGTGTCGGCACTTGACCAACGTGAATAGATTTTCTTGGGTCTTTATCTTTTGATGCGACGCCAGCAAACATCGCCTCTTCTGATTTCAAAATATGTGCCGCACGATATGTCGCAGGAATTTTTAGTTTGGCGAAAGTCTCGGCATCGGCGTCGGCCATGATCGCTTTGAGGATTTCTTGCATGCTTTGAGATTACTAAGTCAGGTAGGTAATTGAATAAACCAAGTGCCAATTCATTTGGAATAAACGGTGCCCTGGGCTCTATTCTTAACTAACACTAAAAGGGAGTAGCCATGCCTGGTTCATACATAATTGCAGGAGCAAGAACGCCAATCGGAAAGATGAGCGGCGCACTGGCTTCGTTTAGCGCTGCAGATCTCGGAGGGTTCGCAATTGCCGAGGCTTTGCGTCGCGCAGGTGTCAACCCGAGCGAAGTCGACCATGTAATCATGGGGCAAGTTTTATCTGCGGGCCAAGGTCAAGTTCCTTCACGACAAGCAGCCGTTAAAGCTGGTATTCCGATGAATGTGCCGAGCATCAATATCAACAAAGTCTGTTTATCCGGTCTCAACTCAATTTATCTCGCTGACCAAATGATTTCGAATGGTGACGCCGACATAGTGATCGCGGGTGGCATGGAGAGTATGACTAATGCTCCGTATCTTGCAATGGGTGCACGCAGTGG
Organism: Ilumatobacteraceae bacterium; assembly: GCA_016463105.1. Classification (GTDB taxonomy): domain Bacteria; phylum Actinomycetota; class Acidimicrobiia; order Acidimicrobiales; family Ilumatobacteraceae; genus BACL27. Next base: position 3,778 of record JAEMRY010000037.1, read on the forward strand.
ATTTCGATTTGGTGATGTGCAACTGCTCGACGCAATTCAACGCGACGGTTTGTGGTGTGCATTTGATGCGTGTCTGATGGGACTCGGCACAGAACGCTATGCAGCCGGAGACATTAGTCGTGACGCGCAAGATGAACTCGCAATGAAGAGCAACATACGCGCAGCTGCCGCAATTGCTGCTGGACGACTTGCCGAAGAAATTGTTCCGATTTCAATTTCACAACGCAAGGGTGATCCACTAATTATTGACACCGACGAAGGTGTTCGAGCATCAACCACAATGGATTCACTTGCAACTCTGAAGCCAGCCTTTGATAAAAACGGAACCGTGACTGCAGGCAATGCAAGTCAGATTAGTGACGCGGGTTCGGCAATTGTGATGATGTCAAAGCGTGCAGCCGAAAAACACGGCGTTAAACCACTCGGTGAATTTATAAGTTATGGAATGGTCGCAGGACCAGACAACGCATCGTTGTTGCACCAACCAAGTCGCAGCATTAAAAAAGCTCTCGAACGTATCGGAAAAAAAGTTTCTGATATCGACTTGTTTGAAATCAATGAAGCATTCGCGGCGGTTGGCATTGCATCAATGCGTGAACTCGGAATCTCCGATGAGATTGTCAATGTCAACGGCGGCGCGATTGCACTCGGACACCCAATTGGAATGAGTGGAAATCGTTTGGCTTTAACACTGCTTTACGAATTGCGTCGTCGTGGTGGCGGCCTCGGCGCAGCAGCCTTATGCGGTGGTGGCGGCCAAGGCGATGCCTTGATCGTGCAAGTCACTAAGTAATTAGTTAGCCAGTTACTTCGCGACGACCTTCGAGTGCTCGACCAAGAGTAAGTTCATCGGCGTACTCTAAATCGCCACCAACAGGAAGTCCGCTTGCAATTCGCGTAACTTTTACGCCAAGCGGTTTTAAAATTCGTGCTAAATACATCGAAGTCACATCACCTTCAGTATTGGGGTTCATGCACAAAATAACTTCTTTGACATTTTCTGGTTCGATTCGCACAAGTAACTCACGAATTTTAAGTTGTTCAGGACCAATGCCATCAAGTGGATTAATAGCCCCAAGCAAAACGTGGTAACGCCCACGAAACTCGCCGGTTTTTTCGATAGCGATTACATCGCGTGACTCTTCGACAACACAAATTGTTGTCGAATCACGTCGATCGTCACTGCAGAAATGACAAAGCGTAGTTTCAGCAAAATTTGAACACCGTTCACAGAACCGAACTGTGGCCTTGGCTTTAGTAATCGAAGAAGAAAGAACCTCGACATCTCGATCATCACTCTTGATTAAATGAAAAGCAATTCGCTGCGCCGATTTCGGGCCAATGCCTGGAAGTCGTGACAGTGCATCGATAAGCGCCTGCATTGGCTGGGTATACGCAGAGGCCATATTTGGCTACTTCTTATCGTCAATTATTTGTGAACCAGGAAACGCCTTGGCTAGATCGTCGATCGCCGTAGAGCGCGTTCCTTTTGGTGCTTTAGTCGTTTCTGCCAAATCAACTCGGTCTTCAATATCTTCGTTGGCGAATTCAATTGAATTTGGTTTTAACTTTCGATTGCTCTTCGATTCAGCAACAACAAAATTTAATTTGACTTGTCTACCAGCAATCGTCTTAAGCGATGCGAGCAACGCTTCTGTATGTTCGCTTGACTTCGTAATGTGCACGTCGCTTGGTGCGCTAAGTGTTATCAGGCCATCTTTGCAATCAACAATGTTGACGGCACTGTACAACGCACGAACCATCGGTTTTTGTGAAGCCACAACATCTGGCCAACGGCGCTTAATTTCGTCGTCACTTAAAACTGCGCCTGAAACATTTTGACTAGGTGCGCTAGACGCAGTGCCGCCGGTCGTGCTGCCAGTTGTGATCGGCACAACCTTTGCCACGCTCTGAACCGGCGACGGTTGATTCTGGACTACGACAAGTGGTGTTGCTCGACCGCCTAATTTTGCACGACCCGTATTTGGATCAACTATTACTGGTCGTGTGATCGGCCCAGTTGGGTCGCGATTAGCGGATGCTGCGGCTTCTAGACGTTCGATTCTCGACATCAACGCTGCAACATCGGTACTTGCACTTTGACGCGTGAGTTTGACAAGCGAAACTTCAAGCAGCAACCGCGCATCAGGTGCGTGTCGAATTTCGATTAATACTTCGCCAAGAACTTCAATCGCTCGCACAACACTGCCAGCACCAATTCGGCGTGCTTGATCACTGACGATCTCGGCTCGCTCTTTTGGCAGTTGTACAAGTTCTGGCGCCATCAAAGATAGAAACACATCACGCAAGTGGCGCACGATGTCTTCGGTTAGCGCACGCGGGTCGGCACCAAATTGCACTGCAGCACCGACTGCTGCGAGCGCACGACCAGGATCATGATCAATAAACGATTCAATAAATTCGTCTAGTGAAATCTGCTCGTCAACTTCGCCGCCAGAAGCTACGACAAGTTCAAGAGCCGAAAGTGTGTCGCGAACAGAACCGGCACCGAGTTGCACGACTCGATCAATCGCTTCAGCACTAATTACAAGTTTTGCATCAGCCACAACCCAATTCACATGGTCTTTCAACTCTTGCGTTGGCAAAAGATGAAACTGCAAATGTTGCGTACGACTACGAATTGTCTCGCTTACTTTTTGCGGATCAGTAGTTGCTAATACAAAAACTACGTGCTCAGGTGGTTCTTCAAGAGTCTTTAACAATGCGGCTTCAGCAGATTTTGAAAGCATGTGCACTTCGTCGAGAATGAAAACTCTGTGCCGCCCCGGGTTACCAAGCGCAGCTCGTTCGATGAGATCACGCATATTGTCGACACCGCTGTTGCTTGCCGCATCAAGTTCAAGCACGTCATAACTTGAACCAACATCGATCGAAGCACACGAGGCACATTTTCCGCATGGTTCGCCATCTTTTAATTTTTCGCAGTTCAAGACCTTCGCCAAAATTCTTGCGGTCGAAGTTTTGCCGGTTCCGCGCGGACCAGAAAATAAATAAGCCTGGCCTTCGCGATTATTTATTACTGAATTGCGCAATGCGCGCACCACATGGTCTTGGCCCTTTAGTTCGTCAAAGCGACGAGGGCGATATCGGCGATAAAGGGACTGCGTTGCCATTTCGTAGCGAGCCTATCTATGGGGTGGTTCACACTCGGACAGGGACCGAATTAAGTAATCTATATAAATAGACATGGCTAGACAAACGCTCAATTATTCACGTCGCAAACGGCTGAGCCCCCTTATTTTTGGGGTTCTATGCGCAGTTGCTGGCTTGGGCGCTACCCAGGCTGACGCGACTAATTTGCCATCCACAACTTTGGGAGCAACTGGAACAAACACATTGACTTCTTCGAACCCTTCGGCAAATCAGGTCGTTTCAGTTCCTCCAACACAATTGCAACTTGTATTTAGAGACCCACTCGCCTCGGTTGACATTGCTGCGCAGATGGGATTATCACTTGCCTGCAACGGAACTCTTGTTGGTTTAGGTCAGGCACAACTCGGCACAGATTTCAAAACTGTTTCGGCGGCATTGACACAAATTCCGCCAGCAGGTCTTTGTGTTGTGAGTTGGTCATTGCCTGATCGCAGTATCGGTTCATTTAATTTTACTTCGGCTGTTGCTATTCAATCCACGATTGTCGGGGCAACAACTGATGGCGCGACAACTGATCCAAATACTCCGGTGATCATCGGCGAAGTAATCAGCCAACAAAAATCTGCGCCGCGAGTCGGTGGCATACTTGGGTTGCTACGAATTTTTGAATATTTATTGATGGCATCATTGTTTGGTGGGTTAGCACTCGTTGTTACCGCGTGGCCCGAAGGCCCGACATACGGAATAATGATTCGTTACATGCGCCTTGCATGGATTTCTTGCATGCTCACGATGTATTTAATTCTTACTCTCAGCACAATGCGCGAATCATCACAAGGTTTTATAGTCTCACTAAATCCATTTGAGTGGTTTGGTGCACTCAACTACGCCGGCGGAGGCGTATTGATACTCCGTTTTGTTTTAATCGCAGCATGCGGTTGGGTTGCATTAGTTCCTGATCGCGTGAATGACCCAGCGACACAGTTTTCGGCGTTGGGTTTGTTGTTGGCGATGATTGGAACTCTCGGATTTACTCGACTTGGTCAAGACGTCGCAGTTTTTAGTTATGTACTCGGAGCGATCCACGCAGTAGCGATGGCTTATTGGATCGGCGGGTTGATGTTGCTCGCACGAGTAATTCTCGTTGGCCCTGGCGGAGAAGATCTTGTTAGCGCCGTATACGCGTTTGCTAAACATTCAACGATTGCATTTGGTGTCACGATATTTACCGGCGTGTTGCAAATTTATTTGTTAGATAGTGCGTCAATTTTTACAAGCGGTCACGGTCGACTTGGGGTATTAAAAGTAATCATCGTCGCAATAATGATTTTTATCAGTCTTGTTTTTAAAACTTTCGTACAACAACGACTCGCTGAAATTAACAAACTCGGCGGAAACATGGCATGGCGACTTCGTCGTGCCGTTTCGGTTGAACTTGCTTTTGCAGTTATTGCATTAGCTCTGACATCTTGGATGGTCTCAACTCAACCACCAAAGGCAGTGGCTGCAATAAGCGCACCCACGGCAAATTATGCTTTCCGAGAAGATCTTCACAACGAGAAATTTCATGTTGTGATTTCATTGACTCCTGGTGTTACAGGCGTCAATGCGATGCGAATCGAACTTATAGAACCGCGACGGATAAATAATTTCACCATCAAACTAATTCCACAAGCAATTGGTTACAGCGGAATTCAAATTAATGTGCCAATCTCTCGTCCAGGCGCGGCGATCATTGCTGGTGACGGAACATTTATTCTTAACGCCCCGGGAATCTGGAATATCGAAATCACTGGCACAACTACAACCGGCGACCTGACACCACTTGCCACAACATTGGCGGTAACACAAGCCCCAGAGCAAGCACCGACAACACCGACAACTCTGCCAATCACCACAACTACTGGCGGCTGACGTACAAAGCGACCAAGGTGAGTCGTTATCTCATCGGGCAGTATCGTTTATCTAATGAGCGGTACCTCAATGGGCGACAAACTTGCCGACCTCACGGCTCGTAAGCAAGCAGCATTCAGTGCCGGATCAGAGCGTGCAATTGAGCGCCAGCACGAAAAGGGCAAGTTGCTCGCGCGTGAACGAATCAACCTGTTGCTCGACGAAGGAAGCTTTCACGAACTTGACCTGCTTGCTCGTCACCGCGCCCATGCTGCCGGTCTCGAAGAACATCCTTATACAGACGGAGTGATAACCGGTTGGGGAACAATCGATGGTCGCAAGATATTTGTTTTCAGCCAAGACTTCACAGTTTTTGGTGGCGCACTTGGCGAGGTGTTCGCTGAAAAAATTCACAAATTAATGGACCTCGCACTCAAAGTTGGCGCGCCACTAATCGGTCTCAATGATGGTGCCGGTGCGCGAATTCAAGAAGGTGTCGTCTCGCTCGCAAGCTATGGCGGAATTTTTCATCGCAATGTGCAGGCTTCTGGGGTTATCCCACAGATCAGCGTCGTGCTCGGGCCATGCGCTGGTGGTGCAGTTTATTCTCCGGCGATGACTGACTTTATTTTTATGGTTCGCGAAACCAGCCACATGTTTATTACTGGCCCAGATGTTGTGAAAACTGTTACTGGCGAAGATGTAACACTCGAAGAACTCGGTGGCGCAATGAGTCACGCATCAAAGAGTGGTGTTGCAACTTTCGTTTCGGCTGACGAAAAATCTTGTCTTGAAGATGTTCGCTACTTGCTTAGTTTCTTACCGCAAAACAATATGGCCGATGCACCAGAAATCGTCTCGAGTGATGACCCGATGCGTCAGTGCGAATCATTGCGCACGATTCTGCCTGCATCGGCAAACCAGCCATATGACATGAAGAAAGTTATTGAAGAAGTTGTTGATGATGGTGAATTTTTTGAATACTTTCCACATTGGGCAAAAAGTATTGTCTGTGGTTTCTCTCGCCTCGGTGGTAAAACGGTTGGAATCGTCGGCAATCAGCCGATGATTCTGGCAGGTGTACTCGATATTGAGTCCAGTGAAAAAGCGGCACGGTTTGTGCGCACTTGTGATGCTTTTAATATTCCATTAATTACATTCGTTGATGTGCCAGGGTTCTTGCCGGGCGTCGATCAAGAATACGGTGGCATAATTCGTCACGGCGCAAAACTTCTTTATGCCTACTGTGAAGCGACTGTGCCACGAATTCAAGTGATCACGCGCAAGGCTTACGGCGGTGCATATGTGGTTATGAATTCAAAATCAATTGGTGCAGACCTTGCATACGCATGGCCCACTGCTGAACTTGCCGTGATGGGGCCACAGGGTGCCGTTGAAATTGTTTACCGTCGAGAGTTGCAACAAGCAGCCAACCCTGCTGAGCGTCGTAAAGAACTTGTGGCTGAATACAGCGCAAAATATGCGAACCCTTACGCTGCCGCAGAACGCGGATATATCGACGACGTGATTGATCCAGCAGAAACTCGTAGCAAATTAATCGCTGGCTTAAAAATGTTGCAATCTAAACGTGAAGAATTGCCGAAGCGCAAACACGGCAACATGCCACTTTAGAAATGCAAAACTCAGTTTCACCATCACCTACTGCTGATGAAGCAGTTGCAATTAGTACGGCGCTTGAATTGCTTTGGCCAAAAAATCAATCGGTTACGACACCGGCAGTGCAAACATCTTGGAGATTCAGTGGTCGCTCGTGGTCTAATTCGGTAATTGCACGTCGCAGCCGACCAAACTAATCAAAATCTAAAATGCCTGCACCGCTACAAGATCTGCGGGTAATTGATCTCTCGACAGTTTTAGCTGGACCAAATTGCGCAAGATACTTTGCCGATTTTGGTGCCGATGTAATCAAAATAGAAAAACCTGGTGACGGCGACAGTTTGCGTGGCATGGCATGGCGTGATCCACGAGACGGAACTGGTTTATGGTGGAAACTCGTCAATCGCAACAAGCGAAATATTGCACTTGATTTAAAACTTGATGCTGATCGCGAAATATTTCTTAAATTAATTGATGATGCCAATGTTCTGGTCGAAAATTTTCGCCCAGGAACACTCGAGCGATTAAATCTTGGTCCAGAAGTTTTATTACAGCGCAATAAAAACCTAGTTATAACTCGTGTGTCTGGCTTCGGGCAAACAGGCCCATACAAAGATCGACCCGGATTCGCGTCAATCGCCGAGTCAATGTCAGGTCTGGCATCTATAAGCGGTGAGCCGGACGGCCCACCGATGTTGCCGCCGATTGCACTTACCGACGAAGTAACTGGGATTGTTGCTGCATTTGCAACGATGGTCGCTCTGCACAGCAAAGTTGGTCAAGTTGTTGATGTCAATTTGCTAGAAACAATGTTTCAAATAATGGGACCGCTGATTTCGGTGTTCATGTTGACAGGCGAACAACAACCGAGACTTGGATCGCAGTTGCCCTATACGGTGCCGCGCGGTGTGTATCAGTGCAGTGACGGCAAATGGGTCGGGGTTTCGGCATCTTCAGACACGATTGCAGCCCGAGTAATGGAAGTTTTGGGTTTTGCTAGTGATCAACGGTTTACAACTTTTGCCGGGCGTGTTGCTAACCGTGCCGAGTTACACGAATTAATGGTCGATTTTTGTTCAAAGCGCGACAGCGCAAATGTATTGAAGATTTTTACCGACGCGCAAGCCGCAATTGGTCCCGTGATGTCGATGGCCGATATCGCAGTTGATCCACATTTTGTGGCGCGCCAAGCAATCAGCATTGTCGGCGCAACACCGATGCAAGGTTTGCTCGCCGCGTTATCGGGCACACCTGGCGAACTACGGTGGGAAGGTCGCGCGCTGGACGCCGATGGCATAGAGATTCGTAAAAATCTGTGGAACAAATAACGGAAAGTAGATTTGTTGTGAAAAAATGGTCGAGGGGTTCCAAAGTTCTTGCGCTCACATCTGTCGGAATCATGCTTGTTTCACTTGACATCAGCATCGTCAATGTTGCGTTCGGTTCGTTTGTAGCCGAGTGGCCCGAGAGTCGCCGAACTCTGACTTGGATTTTTTCTGCGTACAACATTGCCTACGCCGCAGGTTTGTTAACTGCTGGTCGACTCGCCGATGCATTCGGGCGCAAACGTGCATTTTTAACTGGGCTGATGATTTTCATGTTTGGGTCGATTCTTTGTGCCGTTTCGCCGACTGCACTTTTTATGGTCATCGCGAGAGTCATTCAGGCAGTCGGCGGCGCAATTCTCACACCGGCATCGCTGGCACTTGTGTTGCCCGAGTTTGCGGTTGAAAAACGCTCGGCAGCAATCGGAATCTGGGGTGCAGTTGGCGGAGTATCGGCAGCCAGTGGTCCGATGATCGGTGGAGTTCTGGTCGACAACTTCGGTTGGCACTCGGTGTTTTTAGTAAATGTGCCGTTTTGTTTGTTGGCACTTGCAATCGGCACGAAATTGTTGCACGAATCGCGCGATGAGACCGCGCCACGCAGTGTCGATTACTTCGGAGCGCTACTCGTCGTGCTCGGCGTTGGGTTGCTCACTTTGATGATCGTGCAAAGTGACGAATGGGGATGGGTCTCAAATCGCTCGTTGGTGATTTTCGCACTTTCTTTTTTACTGCTCGGCGCATTCGTCTCGCGTTGCAACAAAGTTACACATCCGGTGCTTGATTTGCGCTTGTTTAAATTGCCTTTCGTTACCGCCGCAGCGATTGGTGGTTTTGCATTCTCGATGGGCTTCTTTGCAATGATTTTCATCAACACTCAATGGTTACAAGTTGTGTGGGGTTATAGCCCTTCGTTGTCGGGTCTTGCAGGTTCGCCCGGACCGTTCGCGGCAGCATTCGTTGCTGCACCAGCAGGCAAACTCGCCAATCGCATCGGGCACGGCAAAGTTGTCGCGGCCGGGGCTTTAATCATGTCGGTTGGCATCGGTTGGATGAACTATTTCATCTCACCTGAAATTCATTATTGGGATTTTTACTTTCCGACGATGGTCTTCATCGGCATCGGTGTGGGTCTTTGCATCTCGACAATTTCTAGTTCGGCAACTGCATTTTTACCTCAACCGAGATTTGCAATGGGCTCCGCGCTTAACAACACTTCACGACAAATCGGTTCCGCACTTGGTGTTGCGTTAGTTAGTTCAATGCTTGTTTCTGCGTCAAAAACTGATGACCCAACGCGTGGCTTTCATACGGCATGGACACTAATGAGCGGCGTAATTATGCTCTCGGGTGTGGCGATGCTGACCCTTTTTCGTCGACCAACTACCGACCAACTCGCCCAAGCAATTTAAATAGCCGCGCCAACTGGGCAAGTCACGCCAGTGCCGCCGATACCGCAATAGCCGCTCGGATTTTTTGCAAGATATTGCTGAT
>JAEMRY010000105.1 GCA_016463105.1 Ilumatobacteraceae bacterium
TCAGACTCTCAAACCGCAAAGGCATGCGCAAACTCAACTAGTTACTTGTGATTCGCGAGGCATTGTTGCACTTGAATGCAAAGTCACCTCGTTGATTAGCCGGCCAATAATCGGGATATTGATCTTTCGCGTGTAACTCAGTGCGACTTGAGCAAACTTGTCACCAAGTTCAATATCGATACGAACATTGTTAAGCGTGATCGTGTTGTTCACGGCGTTGGTTGCAATTTGATTAGCACTTTGATCAGTTACATCGCCAAGTGATATTGCGCGTGCAGCAGATCGGGCCGCGTGGCCAAGAGCAAGCTGATCGTTGGCAATACTGCCAACTTGAACGACTGACAGCGAAAATAAAAACAGAAACGGCAGCACCAGTGCAAACTCGACCGTAGCTTGGCCAGTCTCGGCTGCATTAAGTTTCAATTTTTAGTTCAATCAGAAATCGTTAACCGACAGAGTCAGTGCGGTTGAAGATTTCAGATAAGACAGTGTCGAAGAGTTCACCGATGCGTCCTGCGCCACCCCCATCTGTTGCCCAGGCAATAACTAATAGTGCGATCACTGCCGCGCCGAGAAGCACCAGCGCGTATTCAGTTGTGGCTTGACCAGAATCATTTTTGTGTTTCAACATAAAAAGCACTTTCTTAAAATAGTTGACCAGAAACGACTGTTAGAGAATTAACTAACAGCGGCACCATTGCCAATAAAACGAACGAAGGAAGAATGCAACACGTAAGTGGAAACAACAATCGCACGGGCAACTGTCTCGCTGTAACATCTTGCAATCGTCGTCGCTCAAGATGTGAGTGATAGGCGAGTTGGTCGAGCACCGAAGTCATCGGCAGACCATCACGGTCAGCACTGACCAAAATGTCACAGAGTGGGTAGACACATGGCCCGAGTTGGTTTCGAAGTGTTTTCATTACTTCGGCAAAACGAGTACCGGCTACTAACTGAGTGTGCGCCTGCATCAATGGTTTGTATAAATCATCTGGAGCCCAATGATGAAGTTGTGACACGGCGGCTGCTGGTCCGTGACCTGCACGAATAAGTACAAGCAAAATATCAAGTAATTCAGGAACATGAGCCGCGAAGTTCGGCGCTGATGCCGGTTTTTGTTGTCTGTTGTAAAAAATGATGCCAAGGATGACGGCGAGAATGCTGATTGAGATCATGATCTGACCTGCGGTGAGATAATTGTTTCCATCCACTTGCGTCCTGCAAGATTGAGACCAATACCCAGTAGCAAACAGACCCAACCAGAAAAACTAAGAACTAGATAGTTACGCACCGGACCACTGGTGATTATCAGCCAACCTGCAACCACAAGTGGTGTCCATGACAAGACACGAGTTGACAGCAGTGCTTGCGCTGCTTGTGAATATCGATCGTGAATATGTGTCGCTCGTTCACGCAACACGATTGCTGCACGCTCAAGTGCCATCACCCCGCCAACGCCACCGGTCGCCGCTAATTCAATTGTTCTTAACACGAATAGTTGATCATTAGAAGTTGCAGATTTTGCGAGCCGCTGAGAAATATCGCTGATTGCTTCGCCCTGTGTACATGCACGTGCGAAGTTTTGGAGCACTTGAATATCACAATGATTTGTTGACACCGCCGCCTGCAACGCACTGGCGAGTGATTCACCAAGTCGTAAGTGACGCGCCGTCGTATCTAAGACTTCAGCGAGTTGTTCAAGTTGTAGCGTCGAAGATTGCGCAAGTTTCATATTTAACGCCGTGAGCTTTTTTGAGCCGAGTGGAGTGATTTGCAAAAATCGCGTAACAATCCATTGGCGAGTTAACCATGTTCGTGCAAACCAAAAACCCAATACAGCGACTAAACAACCAAAAGTAACTGCCCCGAAAATTGCAACTAGATATTTCATAAGGCTGCCTCAGATGTGACTTGCCCGTCTTGAACTGCATTGAAGATTTGATTTTGATCGAGGAGTAAAATTTCTTCGACAGATCTTGAACCATTGATATGTCTCGAAACATGCACAATCGCGTTGATCGACGAAGCGACATGATCTTGTACGACTTCTCGAGACCAGTTGGCTGCGTGTTGTAATACAAGAGATTCAATGCGTCGAAGCGCATCATGCGCGCTATTGGCATGAATCGTCGACATTGAGCCGTTGTGACCGGTATTCATAGCCGCCAACATGTCGAGTGTTTCGGCCCCGCGCACCTCGCCAATTATCAGCCGATCTGGTCGAAGCCGAAGCGCGGTTCGCACTAGTGACCGAGTCGAGATTTCTTGGTTGCCATCAGGTGACGCAGGTCGGGCTTCAAGGCGCAGCACATGTGGATGATTAAGTCGAAGTTCGGCGATATCTTCGATCGTCACAATGCGCTCGTTGGGTTGCAGATAATCGCATAAAGCGTTGAGCAGTGTTGTCTTGCCTGCCGATGCCGCACCGCTGACAAGAATATTTCGACGATCATAAATTAATTGCTGCAGCAATTCGACAACTCTTGGAGAAGCGAAGTCTTCAAGTTGTATTTGTTTTGCGCTGAATCTGCGGATTGCGACGCATGGTCCATCAATTGCAATTGGCGGAATCACGGCGCACAAGCGTGAACCATCGCTTAGCCGAGCGTCAACGACTGGTGAGGTTATGTCTATTCGTCGGCCAAGCGGAAGCAGAGTTCGCTCGATGAAAGCCCGTGTGTCATCTGGATGAATTGTGCCAACTTGAGAGAGTTCTCCGTTGCGCTCTATCCATACTTGCGAACCAGCATTAACCATTACTTCTCGTATGTCTTGATCGCGAAAAAATTCGTCGAGACGACTGTGTGCTTGCGTTCGACTTAAAACTGCGCGGTTCATGCGACGGCTGCAAGTTGCTTAGACATGATTGCTGGTAGTCGACTGGCGAGCAAACCTGCATCAACCGCTCGAGCGATCGCAGCGTCAAAAGTTATTTCGGCGGTCACAGGTGCACCAACAACCGCCTCGACGTCGCGCTTGCCGAGTGCACGGCCAGTCTCATTTATCAGCACAATGCCTGTTGGTTTTGCTGAGAGTTGAGCGGCACGACGTAGAGATAGATAACACGGGCGAGTAACTAGCAATGACGAAGTGGCGTGAGCCAACAAATCAGGCGATGGTATGCCACAACCTGCGTCAATAATAATCGGCAGATCAAAAGTTTTTAGTGCGCTACAAAGTTCACCGAAGTTTGCATCTGAATTCAATAAATTCGAACCCCTGGCGATAATTTGCAAATTTGCAGTTGCTTGAATTGCGATTGATTGCAATGTCATGCGCGAAGTATTTTCTGATTGCGAAAACCATTCGCTGACTCCAGGCCCAGATGGTTCGGCGAGTCCGAGAACTGCTGGCACATCGCCAGCAAGATCAACTAGTAGTGCACCGCGCTGCGATTCGGCGGCGCGAATTAGAGCGAGAGTTGAAGCAACAACTGTTGTGCCACTGCCACCTTTTACCGACCAACAAACGATCATTTCGCACACTCCTTTTATCAAGTCAATTCGTGAGCCTGGTGTTGAGCGTTGTGCTCACAACTAGGTCTGAGTTGTTGCAT
>JAEMRY010000106.1 GCA_016463105.1 Ilumatobacteraceae bacterium
GCTGACAGTTTCAATATGCGGCGTATGTGGAAACAAGTCAAGCACCGTCGTGCGTTCAAGGTCGTAGCCAGCGTCAATCAATAACCGCAGATCGCGTGCGCCAGCAACTGCATCGCAACTTACTAAAACAATTCGTTTTGCGTTGGTCGCTACAAGACGCGACACGGCTAAAGGCCCAAGACCAGTGCGCGCTGGGTCGGCGATAATTAGCCCTGCAGGCACCGGTGTCCATTGTTCGATGTTGCTCTGCACAACTTCACTTGGTTCTGAGCTATCAAGACGATCGGATAAATGTTTTGCAAGATTCGAAACTGCATCACGACACGAAGATTCATTTGCTTCAACCAAGGTCACTGGCACATCAGGACTGAGCAAAGTGGCCGCAAACAAACCAACGCCGCCATAGGCGTCAATTACTCGACCGTCGACACCAGACAGCGCACGCTCGCCTGCTGCACTGCGCACGGCTGCAACCAATAGCTCAGCTGCTTCAAGCGAAGACTGAAAAAACGAAGTCATCATCACGCGCAACTTCACGCCGCTCACGATCTCGTGGACCAACGATTCGATACCGACACCAACATCGCTAGCCAAACCGGTGATCTGACCGCGGCCATGTTCGTCGTGCAACCACACGCCGCGCTCACCAGTGGATGCACCGCAACGCAGTGTCACTTCTGTTGCATTTTTTACTTTTGCTGAGGCAATCATCTGGTTTAGAGAATCATGAGCAACCAAACACGGGCTGGTCTGGATCAATTCATTGCTCAACCCCCGACGAAACCCGAGTTTGCCGTTCTGTAATACAGCCATCCGTAAAGTTGTACGCGATGCTTGCGAACTCACAGCACCACCAGTTTTCACAAGCGCTGAAACATCAGCCTCGCTGATTTTTGCCGTGCGACGCAAAGCTTCATGCACAATGGCGACTTTGGTTGACAGATGTTCGGAGACTGCAATGTGTTGCCAACTACAACCACCACACCCAGCGCTAACGAACTTACAAGGTGCCTCAACTCGATGTGGAGAAGCGTCTAAAATTTCAAGTGCATTGCCACGGGCAAAATCTTTTTTATTTGTTGTGATCTCAACGCGAACTCGCTCACCAGTGATTGTGCCGCCCACAAAAATAATTCGCCCATCGGCCAGCCGCGCCATGCCGTCACCACCCGCAACAATGCGTTCAATGGTTACATCTTCGTTACTCATGCACTCGCACCCTAGGCTGTAAAGCAAGATGAAACCGATTCAAATTGCACCGTCGGTTTTGCCAGTTGATTTTTCGCGACTTGGCGAGGCAATCTGCGAACTCGACCAAGCAGGTGTTGACCTTATCCAATGGGATGTAATGGATGGCCAGTTCGTGCCCAACTTGACGTTTGGCCCCGACATCATCGCATCAACACGCTCGCTCACAAAACTGCAGTTCGAAGCACACCTAATGGTCTTGACACCAGAAGCGATGGCGAGCCGATACGTCGAAGCAGGTTGTAGTCGTTTGATCGTGCATGCTGAAGCGTGTGCAAATTTGCGTCACACACTTGAAGTCATAAATGATCTCGGCGCAGCATCGGCCGTTGCGCTTAACCCAGAGACACCCGCAAGCGCTGTTTGTGACGTACTTGATCTTGTTGATTTGATTTTAGTGATGACCGTTCGACCTGGCTTTGGTGGTCAAAAATATATTCAAACAATGGAGCCAAAAATCGCTGAGGTTCGCCAAATGATTTCATCGGCCAACCTTGACGACAAAGTGAACGTCGAAGTTGACGGCGGCATCAGCGCTGAAACTGTTTCTGGCGCAGCGAAATCTGGCGCAAATATCTTGATTGCCGGTAGTGCGTTATTTCGTGACCCGAAAGGGTTGACTCACGCTGTGCAACAAATTCGCGAGACTGCAACTAGCGCATTCAACTCGCGCTGAAATTATTTTCGCGATCGTTTTGATCTAAATGCGCCGCGAGCTGCACCCACAAATAATAGTTTCGTAACTACAATCCCGATCAGAAAAATTAAAACAACCACTATCGCCAATGCAACCGCTCCAAATAATAAATTTCGTTCGTTGAGCAATAGCGAGAACACGCCTGTGTCGATTAATTGACCGTTTGGCTTCAGAGTTATTACCGGATCTTCAATCGTCGGGCAAGGTGTATCTGATTCATCGGCCCCAACTACGGCATCGCCACCAAAGAGTTCTTTTTTATAGCTAACTTTTGATTCAAGTGTCGAAAATAATTCGCTGGCACCAGCGCCTACTAAATATGTTTCTCCAGCCCGCAGAAATTTGGTTTCACGTGTTGAATAGCGCACAGTTATCAAGCCAGAATTGACATAGGCGCCAAGCGAACCACCCCGCACCTGCAAAACCCGAAATGTCGCAATCAAATCATCTGAAGAAATAAGTTCGCCAAGAAAAGTCGCCATTGCAGAGCGAGGTGCCGTGCACCCTGCCGGAAGAGTCGTCTGAGTCGCAGGGTCAATTAACGGAATCGTTTCATCTAATGAACCACCGTCTACTCCTTGTTCGTCAGGGATTGTGTCGTCAACTGGTGGAGCAGACGCAGCATTAGCAAATGTGCCCGAACAAACTGTCAATGTCGCAATTAATGCGAGTGCGGAAATTATCTTCCGGTAAATTTCGGCTCTCGCTTTTCGATAAATGCACGCATCGCTTCTGCCGTGTCGCTCGTTGAAAAATTGATCGTCTGTGCTGCCGCTTCATCGTCTAAGGCTTCTTCGAGCGTGACATTAGAAGAGTTGTTAAGTAACCGTTTGGTTTGTGCCAACGCGATGGGTGGTCCAGCCGCAAGTTTGCGCGCCCACTCGTCAACGAACTGATCTATTTCGCCGTCAGCCAGAACTCGATTTACCAAACCCATCTCATAAGCATCGCTCGCGCCGATAATCTCTCCGAAAAACGCAAGCTCTTTGGCGCGATGCAAACCGACTCGGCGTGGCAAAACCCATGAGCCACCAAAATCTAGCGAGAGGCCACGTCGCGCAAAAATTTCTGAAAAGCGTGCAGTCTGCGAAGCAACAACCAAGTCACATCCCAAAGCCAAGTTACAACCAGCACCAACTGCAACACCACGCACTTTGGCGATCGTCGGCTGGGGCATTCTTTGCAATGCAATGCAAGCGTCATTAACTCGTCGCATCGCAGCAAGTTGGTGAATCTCGCTTCGAGCATTTGAATCACCGCGACTGCTTAAGTCGGCACCCGAACAAAACTCACCACCAGCACCAGTGATTACCACAACGCGGTCAGAAGAATTGCCGGCAATCTCACGAAATATTTCGGTCAGCCCACTCCACATTGAACTATCTATGGCATTTTTCTTGTTCGGCTGATTTATCGTGACTGTAACGACAGAATCTTTGCGTGTAACCCCAAGAGTTTCCATTGCATAGACGATACTTGCCATATGGGATTCAACCCGACTCGCAAACGCAACACCCGACCGATTGACTATTTGATTGTCGCTAGTGCGATGCTCGCAATCATCGCGCTCGT
>JAEMRY010000107.1 GCA_016463105.1 Ilumatobacteraceae bacterium
GCCCGTTTTTGAATATCTTCGGTTGATAAATCGCAGTAGTAGGCCTTACCTTGTGCAAAAAGTTTTTCGGCTGCTGCAACATGCAAGGCCGCGTTAGCAGACTGAAAATACGGTCCTTCAAAATGTGAATCTGAAGAGTCGATGCCAAGCCATGCGAGCGCATCAATGATTCCTTGTGTCCATTGCGGATTATTTCGCGAATCGTCTGTGTCTTCAACGCGCAAAACGAACACACCGTTGGTCTGCAGCGCAAGAATCCAGTTATACAACGCAGTCCGTGCCCCACCCACGTGAAAATAGCCCGTTGGTGACGGCGCAAATCGGTAGCGCGGTGACTGTGCCATTTGTCTTCAGGCTATCTCAGTGTGTGTTGTTGACCGAGACAGAACTATCGTTGACGCCGTGGCAAAAAAAACTGCAGAACACGAAGGCCATCCTGATCATCGCGCACTTGCTGGTGGTTCAGCGCGAGCCGGAGTCTTTGGTTTTAGTGATGGCTTGGTTTCAAATGTTTCGTTGATAATTGGTTTTGCTGCGGGAGGTGTCGACTCAAGTGTCGTACGACTCGCAGGTATCGCAGCCGCTGTTGCGGGTGCTGCAAGCATGGCCGCCGGTGAGTGGATCTCGATCAGTGCGCAAAACGAACTCGTCGTGCGCGAGATAGCACTTGAACTTCGTGAATTAAAACTTCACCCTGAAGCAGAGACTTCTGAGTTGGCAGCGATGTATCGCCAGCACGGCATGTCGAAAGAACAAGCCGCGATCTCGGCAAAAGAAGTAATGCAAAACCCAGAGCGCGCCGTGATGGTTCATGCACGCGAAGAATTTGGTCTTGACCCTGATCACTTGCCTAACCCAGTTCAGATTGGTTTGATTTCACTTCTTGCATTTCTTAGTGGAGCGATGCTTCCAGTAATTCCGTGGTTGTTTACTGGCGGCAACAATGCTCGTTTTGGATCTGTAGCTATAGCAATTGTTGCTGCTGCTACTGCTGGTGCTGCAATTGGTCAGCAAGCAGAGCGCTCAAAAATCACTAGCGCTGTTCGCCAAGTTTCGATCATGTTGCTCGCCGTTGGCATTACATATCTGATCGGCCGACTCGTCGGAACAACAATCAACTGATATGTCTGTCGGTGCACAAACAAATGTCTATGGTGAGCCAATTGAGCCCTGCAATTTTGACCCTGTAACTGGTTTCTTTCGCACCGGGTGTTGCGAAACAAGCGGTGACGACAGTGGCGTGCACACCGTCTGCGCAATCATGACCGCAGAGTTTCTTGAATATTCAAAATCGGTCGGCAATGACCTTTCAACGCCAATGCCTCAATATGGTTTTGCTGGTCTCAAACCTGGCGATCAGTGGTGTTTATGTGCACCACGTTGGCAAGAAGCCTTCGAAGCAGGCAAAGCACCGAATGTCCGCTTACGTTCAACACATACTTTGACACTTGAATTTGTTTCTCTAAAAGACTTAGAAGCCCACGCTGTAACTGATTAAAAGTTACGCGCCAGTCAGTGCGCGCCAACTGCCAGGCATGCCAGTGCGAACTTGTTCTGGGGTCATCAACATTGTGCTTTCGGGAATCATGTCAACTAATTGTCGCGTCTCAGAATAATGATGAGTGACGTTTCCTAAACCTGCGAATAATTTTCTGCGTTGTGCAACAAGATCAGAAGGCGGATCAAGCAGCATCCATCCCCAAATTCCGAAAGCAACTTTTAGATCATGAATCACCGGAGCACGACCGTATTTCGATGCACGACGCAACGCAATTGCAAGTGAACCACAAATTGCATCGTCGGCAGATTCATTTAGTTGCAGAACGACTGAATCTCGCAGACCCTCTGCAAGTTTCAATGCATATCCCTGATCAGGACCTTGATGCCCAAGACGATTACCTGATGGCTGACGACTAGTTATTGCTGCTGGTTGATCGTTCTTCCACGGGGATGGAACGTGATCTGGCGATGAATACGAACGCGGACGATCAATTGGATTGACCTGTGTAAATTTTGGTGCAGCCATGAAACAAAGAGACTAGATCAAGAATGCATGTGCAGTAGTCCGTAAACCAAAGATTCTTCAAGTGCACGCCAAGATGCTTCAATGATGTTGGCTGAAACACCGATAGTTGTCCAAGAACGCTCGCCATCTGTGGCATCAATTAACACACGAGTGACTGCCCCAGTTGCAGAATCAGAGTCAAGAATTCGAACTTTGTAATCGGTTAGATGCACACGCTCAAGTTGCGGATAACTGCCTCGCAATGCTTCACGCAAAGCGGTGTCAATTGCATTTACTGGACCGTTTCCTTCAGAGGTAAAAACATTTCGATCATCGCCAACCCAAACTTTGACAGTTGCTTCAGTCGTGAAAGTTCCGGAGGCGGCTTCGTCGGTGATTACACGCATTGATTCAACTTTGAAAAATGATTGCTCCCATCCGGTGGCACGGCGCATCAATAATTCGAGCGATGCGTCAGCAGCTTCGAAGTGATAGCCCTCAAACTCAAGTCGTTTGAGATCATCAAGCACTTGATTAATCGCCGGACCATCCATTTTGAGATTTAGTTCTTGTGCTTTCATTGAAATTGTTGCGCGACCAGCCATTTCTGAAACCAAAAAGCGTGTGCCGTTGCCAACAAGTTCTGGTGCAACATGCTCATAAGCATCTTTAGCCCGAGCAATCGCCGAAACATGCAAGCCGGCTTTATGTGCAAACGCTGAGACACCAACATACGGTGCTTGTGGATTCATCGGACGATTGAGAACTTCGGCAACATGGTTGCTGACTTGGGTAAGGCGTTCAAGATGTCCATCAGGCAGACATGTGTAACCAAGTTTTAGTTGCAAGTTTGGAATCACAGTCGTCAAGTTTGTGTTGCCAGTGCGCTCACCGAGACCGTTTAGCGTGCCTTGCACATGGCGTGCGCCACTTTGTACGGCCGCAAGCGAGTTAGCAACTGCGCAACCAGTGTCGTCGTGACAATGAATGCCGATTATGACATCGTTGCCAACATGGCGACGCACATCAGCAACGATTTTTTCAACTTCGTTAGGCAACGACCCGCCGTTGGTGTCGCACAAAACCAAATGCGTCGCACCATTAATAATTGCGGCTTCAAGCACGCGCAATGAGAATTCTGCGTTGTGTTTGTAGCCATCAAAGAAATGCTCCATGTCGACTAGTACTCGTCGATCGTTGGCAACTAGAAACTTGACCGAGTCGCTGACCATCGCCACGCCCTCATCGAGCGTGGTTTGCAGAGCCTGCTCAACGTGATAATCAGAGCACTTGGCGACGATACAAACCGCACTTGTCTGGGCTTCGATTAAATTGCGCAATGTTGCGTCGTCGTCAACTTTGCCTAACGGACGACGTGTCGAACCAAAAGCAACAAGAGTTGAGGTTTTGAGTTTTAATTCGGTTCGAGCGCGAGCAAAAAATTCAATATCTTTCGGGTTCGCACCTGGCCAACCACCTTCGATGTAATGCACGCCAAGAT
>JAEMRY010000038.1 GCA_016463105.1 Ilumatobacteraceae bacterium
GTTCCTGGAATCTCACCTTTAATAATGCGACTGAATAGGGTCGGTGACATGAATTTATGATACGTGATGACGAGGCTTGTACGCTCGTTGCGTGCCGTCGCGCCAGATTCTCACAGTGCCAAATCTGATTACATTGCTTCGGCTTTGCTGCCTGCCGATATTTTTATGGCTGTTATTTAGCGTTGAAGATCGTGGCGCCGCAGCGTGGTTGCTCGGTGGTCTTGGAGCAACCGATTGGGTTGATGGCTGGGTCGCAAGACGATTTAACCAACAGAGTAATTTCGGTGCAATTTTTGATCCGTCGGTAGATCGTTGTTTATTTATAGTTTCAGTTTTCGCTGTGATGATTGATAATTCGATACCGGTTTGGTTTTGTGTGGCGGTTCTTGTGCGAGAGATCATCGTTTCGGGCGCAATGTCGATTGCGACGCTGTTTGGCATGCAACGTTTCGCAGTAAATATTTGGGGCAAGCGATACACATTTTTATTGATGTTCGCTGTGCCGTTGATTCTTCTGGGCAAAGCCGACGGTGCTGGGTCTCAATGGGTGACTACGGCGGGCTGGATCTGCGGGATACCGGCGCTAGTGATGTCGTATACGACAGCCTTCGCATACGCTCCCCAAATCCGAAAACAACTTCATGCAGGCCGAGCACTGCGGCGAGGCTAACTTTGAGTTATGAACATTCCTGACGGGTTCAAATACTCGAAGGATCACGAATGGGTTCTTCTCAAAGGTTCTATCGCTCGAGTTGGTATTACAGATTATGCGCAGGACGCACTAGGAGATGTCGTATACGTTCAGTTGCCGACCGTTGGCAACAAAGTTGCAGCAGGATCAAGTTGTAGCGAAGTCGAAAGTACAAAGAGCGTTTCTGATATTTATGTACCCGTGTCTGGGATAATTGTGGCAGTCAATGAAGTGTTAACGAGTTCACCAAATTTAATTAATAGCGATCCATACGGAGACGGTTGGATAATGGAGATAGAAGTCGAAGATATTGCAAATGTCGCCGAGCTATTAGATTCAAGCGCCTATAAACAGTTGATTGAGGGTTGAGAGTTAATGTCATACGTATTTTGTAATCAGTGCGGACACCGAAACCCACCCGGTGCATCTTTTTGTTCGTCATGTGGTGATGTTTTGGATCTTCCAGATGAGCGAACGGTTGTGATTGCACAAGTTGATCCAATGCAAGATGCACCTGGTTCAAAAGATAACGCGACAATTCGTATGGGTGATATCAGTGGTCTCGGAGTTTTGGTTATTCGCTCAGGAGATCTAACTGGATCGAGATTTACGATCAGTAAAGACACCACCAAAATTGGTCGAAACCCCGATAGCGATATTTTGTTTGACGATATTTCTGTTTCTCGCAGTCATGCCGAGATCGTTAATAGCAAATCAGGATTAGTAGTTCGTGATTTGGGTTCGCTCAACGGCACTTATATCAATCAGAACCTTACAGAGCAATCGCCGCTTCGGCATGGCGACGAACTGCAGATCGGAAGATTCCGCATGGTTTTTTTCAGTAAAGCCGATATTTTGTCATGATGAAATTGTCTGTGCCCCTGCAATGACACCAGCTCGCAACTATTTATCTATCGGCGAAGTCTTGGCGCTGTTGCTCGAAGAGTTTCCAGATGTGACCATTTCTAAGATTCGATTTTTAGAAAGCCAAGGGCTAATAGAACCCGAGCGAACAGCATCTGGCTATCGAAAGTTTTCACAACCAGAAGTTGACCGTCTGAAATTTATTTTACGTGAGCAACGTGAAAACTATCTTCCACTCAAAGTAATTCGCAATCGGTTAGACGGCGACACAAGTGATGGAATGCTTCGTAACGACGAGATAACTGCACCGCGCGGAATCGGTCACATTCCGGCACCCCGCGGCAATAGTCATCCGGCTGGCATTGGTGGCATGCGTCAGACTAAATCTTCTCCGGCTATTTCATTAGTCAAGCCTGCGACTATCGATAGTGGCAGTACACCAAGTTCATACAACCGACGAGAAATTATTCAAGCAGCGTCAATCAATGAAAAGACGTTGGCCGAGTTAGAGCGTTATGGCATTCTTAGGTCGCGTCGTGTTGGCGAAACCGATCTATACGACGAGATTGACCTTGAAATTTTAATTGTCTGTGCCAAGTTCATAAGTCTGGGCATTGACGCCCGTCACCTAAAAGCCTGGCGATTGGCGGCAAATCAAGAAGTATCACTTTTTGAGACTCGAATTGTTCCGTTGATGCGTCAGCGCAATCCAGCCGCTCGACAAGAAGCCTTGGGGATGTTTGCCGAACTGATTAATCAGGGGGGTCAACTGCGTGCTGCACTTATCGCGGCACAAGCACGCGACCATATTGAGCCCCGTTAAAGCGTTTTGGTTAATGCAGATACGCTGAGCACATGATTGAAATGCAACTCGAAGGAATTCGCCTCGAGATACCTGCAAACACTCCCGTTTTAATGTTGCGCGAACAAGCCGGCAGCCGCAGAGTGATGCCAATTTATATTGGGGCTCCAGAAGCATCGTCAATTCATTATGCGCTTGAGGGTCTACAACCAGATCGTCCGCTTACTCACGATCTGTTAATTAACGTCGCTGAAGGTTTAAATGCTCAGCCCGTCAAACTAGTGATTACCAAAATCGAAGAGCACACTTACTTTGCTGATCTACATTTTCTTCAGGCCGGAGCGTTAGTCGTTGTGAGTTGTCGACCATCTGATGGTGTCGCAGTTGCGGTACGGTCTGGAATACCAATTTATGCAGAATCTGCCTTGCTAGACGAGGTCGGCAAGGTCGTACCTGAGACTCCTGCTGAAGATGCAGAAGAAATCATTGATGATTTCAGACAATTTATAGATTCCATACGCCCAGAAGATTTTCAAGGATAATTTCTATTGACTTTTGTCAATCACCCCGTAGCCTAAGAATACGAGCGCAATAGAAGTCTTGATGGGGGATTGCAGATGACACAGCAAAGTTTCAGTGGCGCACATGCCGCACAAATTGCGGGCATAACTTATCGCCAGCTCGATTATTGGGCTCGTACAAATCTGATTCGACCTTCGTTAGTTGACGCCAAAGGCAGTGGGTCTCGTCGAAGCTATGTTTATCGCGACTTGCTTGAACTTAAAGTAATTAAAAATTTGTTGGACGCCGGAATCAAACTTGAATCAGTTCGTGAAGTTTTCAACTATCTTCGAAGCCATGTTGATACCGACATTGCAGCAGCACACATTGTTATCAGTGGCAAAGCAGTTGTTCTTTGCCAAGGTGACCAACTAGTCGATGTTCTGCGTAATGGTCAAGGTGTACTAAACGTTTTACCTTTAGCTGCTGTTAAGAGTGATGTTGATGCGATGATCGTTAATATAGCCACGCAGAAAGTAGCCATTCGTTCGACGATTGAGAGCAATATCAATATCGTGGCTACAGAATCGGTCGCTCAAGCCATCGCTCGTTAATAATGCCAGGGTTGCGTTTATCACCACTTGATCGCGCTCATCGCGCGCTAAACGCAAAAATGGTTGAGTTCGGCGGATGGGATATGCCAGTTGCATATCCGACGGGCACAATTGCCGAACATCTTGCTTGCCGGTCTAGTGCAGTTGTTTTTGATGTCTCACATTTGGGGACTGTTCGTATTGAGGGTTATTACGCCAAAGCTGCATTGCAGGGCGTGCTAACAAATGATCTTGACAAAATTGAAGTAGGTCGCGCTCAATATACGCACTTGTTAAATGATCAGGGCTGTGTATTGGACGACATCATCGTTTGGTGGATAAAAGAAGATCGATTTGATGTGATGCCTAATGCCTCGAATACCGACCGTGTTGTGTCGGCGATCGGAGGAGTAGACGTGACGACTACTCGTGCCGTGTTGGCAGTGCAAGGGCCAAAGGCCAAAGATTTTCTTGCGACAATTAACAAAGAATTTGCCGATATTAAAAAATTTTCAGTGAGACAGATTAATTGGCGGGGCGTTGAGTGCATTGTTGCGGGCACTGGTTACACCGGAGAAAACGGTGTCGAGATTGCAGTACCTAATTCGCACGCAACCGAATTATGGGATGCCATTGTCGAATCTGGGGTGACGCCTGCTGGTTTAGGAGCGCGCGATACATTGCGACTTGAAGCAGGTCTTCCTCTGCATGGACATGAATTGTCGTCGTTGATTACGCCATTAGAAGCCAATCTCAATTGGGTCGTGGCGTGGGATAAATCAGAATTTACTGGTCGGGGAGCGTTGATTAAACAGCGTGAGAGTGGTGTTGAGCGATGTTTGGTTGGCATTACCACCCCTGGTCGTCGTCCACCACGAGACGGTTGTCAGGTCTTTTCTGGTGAAACACAGATCGGAATAACAACAAGCGGAAACTTTTCGCCGTCGCTACAACATGGAGTCGCAATGGCGTTAGTTGAACCTCGAACCCAAGTTGGTGACGCCGTAACTATCGATGTGCGTGGCACACGTCTAGAAGGTGTTGTCGTAAAACTGCCTTTTATTGCAAAGAAATAGCGTACGACTCAAGCGGTTCGCACGAACAAATCAAATTGCGGTCGCCGTACGCTGCGTCAATTCGAGAAACTGGCGCAAAGTATCCGCGGCCACGCATTGCAGAAGTCGGGTATGCGGCTTGGAGTTGAGAATATTTGCGGTTCCAAACCCCGCAGAGATCTTCAACCGTATGTGGAGCATTGTGTAATGGTGAATCTTCGTGCGATATTTTATTTTCTGCGATTTGCTGAATCTCTTCATAAATCGCGATCATCGCATTGCAAAACCTGTCGAGTTCGCCAATTGTTTCGCTTTCGGTTGGCTCGACCATAAATGTGCCCGCAACCGGAAAACTCATAGTCGGTGCGTGAAATCCGAAATCCATTAATCGCTTAGCAATATCATCGTTGGTCACGCTCGTATTCTTGGTGATCTCACGAATATCAAGAATGCATTCATGGGCGACAAATCCATTTTCGCCGCGATACAAAACCGGAAAGTAAGCATCTAGACGAGCGGCAATATAATTCGCATTTAATATTGCATGCATCGTTGCTTCGCGAAGTCCACGAGCGCCCATCAGTTTTATATAAACCCATGAGATCGGCAATATCGACGCCGACCCATTTGGTGCTCCTGCGACGGCACCAACTTTGGTTTGATCGAACTTTGCCAGCGGATGTGCTGGCAGAAATTCGGTGAGATGTGCTTTGACACCAACTGGTCCAACACCAGGGCCGCCACCACCATGTGGAATACAAAATGTTTTATGCAAATTCAAATGGCTCACGTCGGCACCGAATGCGCCAGGCCGAGCGATACCGACCAGCGCATTTAGATTCGCACCGTCTACATAAACTTGACCGCCATACGAATGAATCATTTCGCAAATATCAGTAACTTTTTGTTCGAAGACTCCGTGAGTCGACGGATAAGTGATCATCAATGCTGCGAGTTTGTCTTTCGCAAGTTCGCACTTTGACAGAAGATCATCTAGATCCACATTTCCGCGTTCATCGCAAGCCACTACAACTACGGTCATTCCTGCCATTACGGCACTCGCAGCGTTAGTGCCGTGAGCGCTACTCGGGATCAAACAAATGGTTCGATGTTTGTCATTGCGACTGCGATGGTAAGCACGAATTGCTAATAATCCGGCAAGTTCGCCTTGGCTTCCGGCGTTTGGTTGCAGGCTGACCGAGTCATAGCCAGTCACTTCGATCAGCATCGTGCCGAGCTCTTCAACGAGTTGTGTGTAACCAGCGATATCTGCTGACGGAGCGTAAGGATGAATATTTGCAAACTCTGGCCAAGTAACCGGAATCATCTCGGTCGTTGCATTTAATTTCATCGTGCAAGAACCCAGGGGGATCATTGTTCGGTCGAGCGCTAAGTCTTTATCGGCAAGCCGACGCAGATAACGCAGCATCTCGTGCTCGGTGTGATATTTATTGAAAGTGCTTTGAGTCAAGAACTCGTCATTTCTTCGCATCTCTTGACTAATGCCTAACTCGCAGTTCAAGTCAAGTCGGTCAACATCGGCATCTACTTCAAAGATCTCAAAGAGTTTGGCAATTGTAGAAGCGGTCGTGGTTTCGTCGAAACTTATGCCAACAGTCGTGTCATTGACGTGACGCAGCAAAATATTGTGTGCTAGCGCACGATCGTGGATCGCGCTGCTTGATTTGACGCGCACTTGTAATGTGTCAAACCAACTTTTGTTTAAAACTTCGACTCCGGCATCACTAAGACCTGCAACCATGATCGAAGTTAAGCGATGCACCCGCTCGGCAATTCGTGAGAGACCTTCGCGTCCGTGCCACACAGCATAGAAACTTGCCATGTTGGCGAGTAGAGCTTGTGCTGTGCAAATATTTGATGTTGCTTTTTCTCGACGAATATGTTGTTCGCGAGTTTGCAGCGCCAAGCGCAATGCTGGTCGGCCTTGAGTGTCTGTGCTGACTCCAACTAATCGTCCAGGCAATGCACGCGCGTGATTGTCACTTGTCGCCAAAAACGCTGCGTGAGGTCCGCCGCCACCCATTGGAACCCCGAATCGCTGTGCAGACCCGACTGCAACATCGAAACCCAAACTTGCAGGGGGAGTGAGCAACATGCAAGCGAGTAGGTCGCAAACTGCAATCACGATGCCTTGTTGGGCGTGCACGGCATTGCAAACCGATTTAAGTTCTGTGGCCGATGCAATGAAACCACTTGAGCCAGGCCACGAGATGAGAGCACCAAAACATGGTGTTGTTTCTATTTCTTGAAGTGATACTTCGCTAATCGTCAATCCGATTGCTAATGCTCGCGTACGCAGAACAGAAACTATTTGTGGGTGAGTATCTCGATCAACGACAAATACAGTCGAATCAGACTTGCTAACGCGCAGTGCGATGGTCATTGCTTCAGCAGCGGCAGTTGCTTCGTCTAACAACGAAGCATTAGCAATATCAAATCCTGTAATTTCGGTGACCATAGTTTGAAAATTTAAAAGCGCTTCTAAACGGCCCTGACTAATTTCAGGTTGATAGGGGGTATATGCCGTGTACCAGGCTGGATTTTCTAAAACATTACGGGCGATTACTGGCGGAGTGATCGTGTTGTAATAACCCATACCGATCAAACTTGTGCGAACTTTATTTTTAGCCGCAATGCCTCGTAGTTCGTCGAGCACATCGACCTCGAGCATTGGTTCGCCGAGATTTAGTAATTCGTCATGACGAATTGTCTCTGGAACCGTTCGCTTCACCAGATCTTCAAGACTCGATGCACCGATTGTTTTTAGCATCTCTGCTCGAGAATCATCATCTACACCGATGTGGCGAGAGACGAATTCGTCGTTTGCAATTAGCTGCCTGAGTGACTGTCTTGTGTCGTGTCTCATGTGGTGCCTCATTTGGGATGTGCATATTCAATGCACCCCAGCTGTTTTGGCACCTGAGAGCTTCCCGCACGAGTTTTCGCGCAGTTTCCCCTTCGGTAGAGAATCGGTTTGACCCAAATCTCAATTTCCAGCGTCGCCACTTTTGAACGGTCCGTTTACCTGAGAGGTTCCGGGGTGGTTGCTCCTTCGGTGCACCTGCACTGGATGTGTAGGCACTCTTCCGTACGAAAGTATTGGCAAGGCGAGCATACTCTATTATTCGGATATGGAAACTCTTAACGAATTTCAAGTTGCCACTGTCATCGCGCCAATTATTGGATCAGTTGGTGCAAAATACATGCTCGACGCCGACACAAATGCTGCGGGGCTAGCGGCAGGGTACCCGAGCGGTTTTGATTTTTATTTCGCTGGTCGTGGCGGAGTATTAGGCGACGTTGATGCAGATGTGGTGCATGCTGCTTTTATGTTTTTTGATCGTGCGCTTACAGAGAAACTTTGGAATCGAGGAATCGCTGTTGAAGGTGCTCGCGCAGCAGGCAAGCGTTTCATGCAGTGTTGCGATGATTGGGGTCGAAAACATTTGTCAGGCGTTTCAGAACTTGAAAAATTTATTGATCCTGCTGCAAAACTAGTCAAGAGTATTGATGCTGCTGGTCTGTCATTGTTTGCCGCGGTTAGAGCAGAGCCGATGCCAGTAGATGAGCCAGCACTGGCATATCGATTAATAGATTTGTTGCGCGAACTTCGCGGTTGCTATCACATATCTGCGCTAGTAACTCATGGTTTAACGGGGTTGCAAGCGACTCTTGCTATTGACGGCAACCAAGACATAGCAAAGATGCACGGTTGGGCGCCGCCATATCCAGATTGCTCTGGTTTGGTTGATCAGCGTGTTGCAGCAGAAGTTGCTACGAATAATGCCATGGCTCGCGCAATCGCCGCAGCGTTAACGACAGATGAAATGAATCAACTGGCTACGCAAACCGTGCGCATCAACACAGCAATTGCTGGCTAGTCGATTGTTCCGTAACTGCCTTTGTCGCCAGTTTTATCTTTTGCAAAATTAGTCGCAAGTTCTAAATCTTTTGCGAATAATTTAATTTTGTCATGATGAATTGCATTTACCGTGCAATGCAACGAGTCAGGAGGGGATTGTCGATCGACATACCAACCCAGGCGCCACAATTCGTCGGCAACCGCGAAAACATTTAATCGCCTTGGGTCTTTAGCGCCAAAGCAAACCAATGTTGTTTGCGGTTTTGCACGCAAACAATAATCGTTACTCGCATCAAGAATCTCGGCGAGTTGCAATGTCGCTTCGCGTGCTTGACGGGTCAAACGCAGATATCCGTCTTCGCCGAGATAATGCATCACAGCCCAGGCGCTAGCCATTGATCCACCAGATTTGGTGCCGAGCATTCCAGATGATCCGTACATGCCGCCAAGCCAGTTGTCGGTAACGAAACTTTGAAATGATCGCAAATATTTTGTCGCATAAAAAATTACTGAGGCACCTTTAGATGTGTAGCCGAATTTGTGTAGATCAACTGAGATCGAACTAACACCTTCGACTTGCAAATTCCATGGCGGAATATTTTCACCGAGGCGAGCAAGATAGGCGAGTGTGACACCACCCATACATGCATCGACATGACAATTAATTTGAAAATCGATGGCGATCTTGGCGATACCGGCTACATCGTCGATCACGCCTTGTGGATACTGCGGCGCAGAGGCAACCACAAGAACGGTGTTGTTATCGACCTGCGACCTCATTGCATCGACATCGGCGCGCCAGTCAGTGCCAACAGCAATACGCCGGGGTTCTAAACCAAAATATGCACAAGCCTTTTCGAAAGCGGCATGCGCGGAACTGGGCAAAACAATATTCGGGTTCGTAATTGAACGCTCTTTGCGTAGGCGATCTCGAGCAGACTTGACGGCCATCAAGATGCTCTCGGTGCCACCTGAAGTCATAAACCCAGCCGATTCGCTCGTGGCACCAAGCCATGACCCAGCCATCGCCACGACTTCTGCTTGTATCTGACGCAGGCTAGGGAAGGCATCTGTACTTAGAGCATTTTCGCCACTAAAGCGCCTATAGGCCTCCTCAGCGACGCTTAGAGCATCTGGCCCGGCGTTGTAGGCGAGACTAAATGCTCGACCTTCGCGCCAGCGAATATCTTTGCTGCGTAACACTTCAAGTGAGTCGAAAACTTCTGTGGCTGACCAACCGATTTTTGGTAGACCAGAGTCTGGCAGAAGAGTGTGATTGTTAATTAGAGCTTTATCCATTGCCGTTTCTACCTATAACAACTTTACATAACTAACATTATGGGCGAATACATACGAACCAATGAACACGAACATGGCTCAGGCTGCACGACTTGGGCTTGGATGAATCTGATCTTCGGCTAATGGTTTTGCCGCCAGCAACAACCATTTAAGCGCAGCCTTGAAATCTCTAGTTGTTGGATCTATTGCCGGATCTAAGTCAGCCTCAACATCGGCAATGGCGCACTTAAGTACATAAACCAAGTCACGCAATGTGTCGAGTTCTTCGCGGGCAATCACCAGTTCATTTTCGCTAAGTTGCAATTCGCTGGCACGTTGGCGCGCCACCCAATCCCATTGTCGACACGATTGGCTACAGAACCGTCTTGGTCGACCTGCCCCTGGTTGTTGCTCAAATGGTGATCTGCACCACTGGCATCTGTTTTTAGCCACCGAAACTAATTTCGTCATGACAAAAACCTACGCTAGGTGAATGTTGTTTTGGTGGATTAACCAGCAAGCAGTTACCTATGTTGCGCAAAGGCATACTAATTAGATGGCAATCACTCATCAGGCCCCCAGTCGCCTATTTACTTCTGACAACGCAGCAGGTGCCCACCCAGATATTCTCGCCGCGCTAGTTCGCGCCAATGAATCTCATGCTCTGGCTTACGGTCAAGATAAATATACAAAGCAGGCCAAAGAATCTTTTTCGAAACTTTTTGCCGCTGATGTGCGAACTGAGTTTGTATTTGGCGGTACTGGTGCAAATGTTTTGGCACTCGCCTGCATTCTCAAACCTGCCGATGCAGTTGTTTGCACCTCGTGGGCTCACATCGCCGTGGATGAGACCGGTGCACCCGAAAAAATTCTCGGAGCCAAATTGATTGATCTGCCATCAACCGACGCCAAACTTCGTCCACAGGATATTCGCTCAGTGCATCACATGCGTGGAAATATTCATCACGTTCAACCCGCTGTTGTATCAATCACTCAATCAACAGAACTCGGCACGGTTTACACACCCGAAGAAGTTCGCGCACTTTGCGAGACCGCTCACGAACTTGACATGCTCGTACATATGGATGGTGCACGACTATCTAACGCCACCGCAGTATTTGGTGCCACACCCGAGGCGTTGCGAAGTTTCACGATAGATGCAGGTGTAGATGTCTTAAGTTTCGGTGCGATGAAAGCTGGCGTGATGTTCGGCGAAGCAGTTGTATTTTTGAAACCTAATCTCGGTGATCGCGTCGAATATATTCGCAAACAAATCACGCAGTTGAATTCGAAGATGAGATTTATCTCGGCGCAATATGTCGAACTTTTAGAAACCGGTTTATTTTTTAAACTAGGTGCTCAAGCCAACGCCATGGCGCTTGCTTTATTTGACGCGACAAAGCATCACAAGATTCTTGGGCTGACCACTCCCCCTGTTGTAAATAGCTTGTTTCCGATCCTTCCTCAGCCGGCTCGAAGCGCTTTGCAAGATTGGTCGTTCTTTTGGGATTGGGATATCGAGGCCCAGCAAGTTCGCTGGATGACCGCCTGGGACACGACTCAAGCCGATATTGAGTCTTTTGCCCGTGGGGTTGAGGCAGCGCTAGCGATCTAATTTCCGTGACTAGCGATAATTGACTGGTTAGTTAGTTATGCGCTATGGTCAGTGAAATGTCAACAGCTGATTTTTTCGTTAAGCGACTTGAAACCGACGACAAATGGATGAACGATGCCGCGTGTCGTGGTCTTAGTGATGTGTTTTTTCCATCCCCTGCTGAACGACCTCAAGCAAGAGAACGTCGCGAATCAATGGCACGCGAAGTCTGTAATTCTTGTGAAGTTCTGACTGCTTGCAAAGATTTCGCACGCAATCATCATGAATATGGTTTCTGGGGTGGAGAATCAGAAGAACAACGACATCTGGCTGGTTTTCATTTGATTGCACCGATAGGTATTAGAGCTAACTCTAGATAATCTTCGCGATCGCAATCTGCGAGACTAGCGAGACATGCTTAAGTTGCTCGCAGACTCGTTGCCCAACGCTGTCGAAAGTGTCCGTGACGCCTGGGTTAACTACGGCGACCCGAGAAGCATCATCAAGTTCGACGAAGTTAGTGCGCATGTTTCAACCAACCGTGTATTTCGTCTGACAATGTCGGATAGTTCGCACTTAATTGCAAAAGTCAGCTCTTACGGTTCTTATTTTTTATTCGCCGAAGATCACGACCGTCTCGCCCGCTGCAGTTCTCAATTGCGTGGTGGGCGTTGGTCAGGGTTTCTCGCTGAAGTACTCAGCAAAAACGGACGACCGTACACATGGTACGACGGCTCTTGTTGGGCAGTGTTTTATACCGATGTGCATCGAGGTGACGGTCTGCCCCGCATCTTGACAGATAATGATGTAGTTACATTGGCTCGAGAACTTGCCGAATTTCATTTGGCATGCGCCGCAATCTCGCCTACTTTGCCACCAACTTCAAATTCAGTCAAAGGTGATGCAGTTCACCTTTACGACTTACTTCGTGAGCCTTCGGCCGCGCAGAATTTTGGTTTAGAGAGTTCAGATATTTCAACACTGCAACGCTTCACTCATGACTTACTAATGCACCTCGAAAAAGTTCATTACGACGAATGGTTGCGTATTCCGATCTTGGTGGATTGGAATCTCGGCAATTTTTCAGTTGAACCAACTATTGGTGGTTCAAATAATTCGTTTCGTTTGGCTACACGTTGGGATTATGACTGGTTTCGAGTCGAATCTAGGTTGCTTGATTTCTACTTCCTGAGTCGCGTCTCATCAAGCACTGGTGACAAGACTCAGTTCTCATATTCGGCGCACACTTTCACAGAGCAAAGATTTCTCAAGTTTCTCACGGCGTATCACGAGGTTTATCCGCTCAGCAAAACTGAAATCGAATTTCTGCCGTATGCCTATCGGTTCTTTATTTTGAACTATGTGATTCGTGAAGGTGCAAGATTTTTTAGGCCTGATCTATGTGCCCAATTTCGCCGAGATGCGGCCCGCGAATATTTGCTCAGGTCAGAGCAACTCGATTTAACTGAACTATTAAAAATCGT
>JAEMRY010000039.1 GCA_016463105.1 Ilumatobacteraceae bacterium
TTATTTGGTTTCGGTTTTGAGGCCACCGATTACAGATTGTGCTGCGGCCAGACGAGCGATGGGCACGCGATAAGGCGAGCACGAGACATAATCAAGACCTGCGCGATAGAACAAAGCGATCGACTCTGGGTCACCACCATGTTCACCACAAACACCAAGTTTGATTTTGCGTTTTGCTTTGCGACCACGCTTGGCTGCGATCTCAACTAGTTCACCAACACCTGTCTGATCAATCGTCTCAAACGGGTTTCGCTTGAGCAAACCAGCCTCGAGATACGCCGGCATCATTCGGCTCTCGACGTCATCGCGTGAGAAACCGAATGTCATCTGCGTTAAGTCATTGGTGCCAAAACTAAAGAAGTCTGCATATTCTGCAAGTTCATTAGCGCACAACGCAGCGCGAGGCGTTTCGATCATCGTGCCGATCGTGACTTTTGGTCGAGCATTTTTCTTTAATTTGCCCTTCGCGCCTGTCTTCGGACGAGTTGAATGCTCAATGAGCACACTCTCAACCCACGAACGAGCGAGTGCAAGTTCTTCGCGTGTCACCGTCAACGGAATCATCACTTCAACAATTGGTTCGTAACCCTCAGCGGCAACTTGATCGGCTGCTTGCATCAATGCGCGCACTTGCATCGCATACAAACCAGGCTTAATTACACCAAGTCGTACACCTCGAGTGCCGAGCATCGGGTTAACTTCAGACCAATCATGCGCCGCACGAAGCAACTTCTTTTCTTGTGGATCTAAACCTGTTGTTGCTTGTTTGATTTCAAGTTCTTCGACATTTGGCAAGAACTCGTGCAGAGGTGGGTCAAGTAGACGAACTGTGACTGGCAATCCAGACATTGCTCGCAAAATAGCCACGAAATCTTCTTTCTGCACTGAACGCAACTCTTCGAGCGCTGCAGTTTCTTCAGCCGGTGTGTCTGCCAAAATCATGCGACGCACAACTGGAAGACGATCTGGTGCGAGAAACATATGCTCGGTTCGGCATAATCCGATACCTTCGGCACCGTATTCGCGTGCCTTAGTTGCGTCTTCACCGGTGTCGGCATTGGCTCGCACAGCAAGTTTGCCTTTGCGAATTTCGTCAGCCCATTTAAGAATTGTTTGGAATTCTTTAGTCGGCTCAGCGGCAGTCAATTGCATTTCACCAATCATCACTTCGCCTGTTGTGCCATCGAGTGAAATGACGTCGCCTTCGCGAACTATTACATCGCCAACACTAAATGATTTGCCCTCAATTCGCACAGAGTCGGCACCAACGATTGCCGGTGTCCCCCATCCACGCGCCACAACTGCGGCGTGACTTACAAGTCCACCACGTGCGGTGAGAATTCCTTTAGCGACCATCATTCCGTGCACATCTTCTGGGCTTGTCTCACTGCGCACCAAAATAACTGCTTCACCTTTTTTAGCTGCTGCCTCAGCCTCATCGGCAGTGAAATAAACTTTGCCTACTGCGGCACCTGGTGATGCAGCCAAACCTTTTGTCAAGGCTTTTGATTTGTTAGTGAATTGCGGATGCAGAACCTGATCAAGGTGCTCGGCATTGACGCGCATCAATGCTTCTTTTTTAGAAATCTTCCAAGCCGCTTTGCCGACTCCAGAACCAGCAGTCATATCGACTGCCATCTTCAACGCTGCGGCACCAGTGCGCTTACCAACGCGAGTCTGCAACATCCATAACTTGCCTTGATCAATCGTAAACTCGGTGTCACACATGTCGTGGTAGTGACGCTCAAGACGATCAAAGATTGCTAACAACTCTTTGTGCACAATCGGAAACTGTCGTTTCAATGCATCAAGATCTTCTGTGTTGCGAATGCCAGCAACGACATCTTCGCCCTGCGCATTAATTAGATAGTCGCCGTATGGCTTGTTCTCGCCTGTGGCGGCATTGCGTGTGAAACCCACACCCGTGCCCGAGTTATCATCACGATTGCCGAAGACCATTGCTTGCACATTGACTGCAGTGCCGAGATCATGGCTGATTTTTTCGCGAACACGATAAGCAATTGCTCGCGCACCGTTCCATGAACGAAACACTGCTTCAACTGCGCCTCGAAGTTGCTTGGCAGGATCTTGCGGAAATTCTTTTCCGGTTTCTTGCTTAACAATACTTTTATATTTCTCACACAATGCACGCAAAGATTCGGCTGGCAAAGTTGCATCGCTTTTGACACCAGCAGATTTTTTTGCTTCTTCAAACGGATGCTCAAATTTCGCACCTTCGATGCCGAGCACAATGCGACCGTACATCGCGATGAATCGGCGATAACTGTCGTATGCAAAACGATCGTCTTTCGTTGAACCGGCAAGTCCTTTAACGCTGCGATCGTTAAGACCCAAGTTCAGAACTGTGTCCATCATTCCTGGCATCGAAAACTTCGCTCCAGAGCGAACCGAAACGAGCAACGGATTAGTTGGATCGCCCAGACGCGCTCCCATTTTCTTTTCTAGTTGTGAAACATGTGTTGCGAGTTCTTTGTCGAGAGTCTTTGGCCATCCTCCGTGCATGTAATTTCGACAAGCATCAGTCGTGACGGTGAAACCGTGTGGCACTGGCAAGTTCAACACACTCATCATTTCGGCGAGATTCGCTCCCTTGCCACCGAGCAAATCTTTCATGCTCATTGGTGCACGACGGTGCTTGTGGTCGAATGCGTAGATAAGTGTCATATCTCTCAAGTTTATGAGCCGATTTGGATTGAACCGCTCTCTGCATTGCGTTTAATTAATGCAAGTGCAATTTCGTTGACAACAGTCGTATATATACCGATGTCTTTGCCGTCGAGTTCAACTATTGATCCCGCGGTCGCTCCTGGTGTGGCCCGAATCACACGCAAAGACCGCGGTGCAGCAGTACCCCGAGAGTCCATCCGCTCAACGAGTTCTTGGCCTGGATAACAACCCTTGGTAAAGCTGACCGCAATATCTGTCAGACCTGTTTCGGACGGAATCGAATCGCTTGTCATGTCAATACTCATCTGTGGCCAGGCGGCAAGCACTCGAGCGTGCTCATATTCGCCGAAAGTTCCTTGGCGAATCTCGAAATATTTTTCTCGGGCAACCTCTGGCGTGCCCATTGACGCTACGTCAAGTTCTAAACGGGCGCCACGCCAAGCATTCATTGCACCAACTTCAGAAATTAGTTTTGCATGCTGTTCTGTTGTGAGTTCTCGAAATGCGAAATATGTTCGTGAGCTAACAGCGATTTCACATTTAATTCGAATCTTGAAGCGCGATAACCGTGTTGATGTTATTTCACCAAAACCTGCGTCAGTATCCAGCACAAAAGTGTCTTCATCGATGCAACGTACACGCACAAGAGAAGTGATCTTTCCGGTTGGTTCGAGCAACAGACTGTAACGAGATTGACCAACTGGCAGGCTCGTGATGTCATTTGCTAGTTGTGAGTGCAAGAATTTTCTTGCGTCAACCCCAACAACTGTTATTTCGTCCCGAACAATTTCTAAATAGAAGCCACTCATGACTTTTGTGCTTTGCGACGTGCTGTCATAATTCGTGCCGCCGGAATTGCGGCTAACAAGGCAGCGGCTTTATTGCGACATTCAAGATTTTCTTCGCTAGCAATGCTGTCGGCGACGATTCCTGCGCCAGCCTGCAGTGTTGCCCCGTGACTACCGACAAACATTGTGCGAATCGCAATAGCGGTATCCAAATTGCCTGAAAAATCTATATAACCGACAACTCCCGCATACGGCCCGCGCTTGGTTGGTTCGAGTGCGTCGATGATCTGCATCGCTCGAACTTTTGGAGCCCCGCTAACAGTGCCCGCAGGTAAAGTCGCACGCAAAACATCTACTGGCCCTAGACCACTGCGCAATGTTCCAGAAACTTGTGAAGTTAAATGCATTACATGGCTATATCGCTCAAGGGTCATGAACTCATCAACATTTATTGATCCAAACTCGGCAACTCGACCAACATCGTTGCGAGCAAGATCAACGAGCATTACGTGTTCGGCACGCTCCTTTGGGTTTTCTTTTAGTTCGCCCGCCAATTTACGATCATGTTCATCGTCTACACCGCGTTTGCGAGTTCCTGCAATTGGCCGACTTACGACACGACCATTGCGCAACTGCACCATTGGCTCTGGCGATGAACCGACAATCGTGACGTCATCATGTTTTAAATAATACATATAAGGACTCGGATTAATTTGTCGCAACACTCGATAAACATCGAAGGGATCTGCTTCAAGATCGATATCGAATCTCTGTGATAATACGACTTGAAAAATGTCGCCTGCATGAATGTGCTCTTTGGCGACTTCGACTGCGCGCTCGTACATTCCATTTGGCATTGACGATTCAATCGTGAGTGTGTCGTCACGACTCGGTGGCTCAACGGGTATATGCGCGATTGGACGAGCCAAATCTTCTATTCCGTTATTTACACGTTTTATTGCATTGTCGTAAGCAGTGTCTCGTTGGGCAGCATCAAGGCCTGCGACCGGAACGCTTTCGATCATGTAGCAACGTTGGCGCCAGTGATCAAACGCGGCCAGAGAACCGATCATGCTGATTACTGCATCTGGAAGATCACGATCTTCAGGTGGAATGTTGGGCAAGTTTTCGATTTCGCGAACAATGTCATAACCGAGAAATCCCATAAGGCCACCTTGCAGTGGTGGAAGATCTGGATGCAGTGGCGCCGTGTATGTTGCGAGCAATGATTCGATCGCAACAAGTATTCCCTTGTCAAGCGGCATCGTGTTTGGCACTTCACCAGTTGTAGTGATAATGCCATTTCGCAAAACAAGTGTCGCCACCGGATCACGACCAACAAAAGAAAAGCGACTCCAACGCTCGCCGTGTTCTACAGACTCAAGCAAAAACCCTGGACGGTCACCAACAAGTTTGATGTACGCCGACACGGGCGTTTCGGTATCGGCAAGAACTTCTGACCACACTGGCACAACTGTGTTCTGCTTTGCGAGTGTATGAAACTCTTCGCGCGTCGGAAATATCTGCATCAACTTCTCAGACTTTTGTGGCAATGCGATCAGCGCCACAAGTTGCAACAAAGTTCTGAAGAATTTTCAACCCTTCGGTAGCCGACTTTTCAGGATGAAATTGGGTCGCAAAAATATTGTTGAGTCTGATCGCTGCAACAAGATCTATGCCATAGTTGCAATTTGCGACAACTACTGAGTCATTCACGGGAACAACAGACAACGAATGCACGAAGTACATCCACGGATTCTGCTCTAAACCTGAGAACAATTCATCCTGCTTTATGATTTTCAGTTGATTCCATTGCATCTGTGGCTTTTGCACACCATCAGGCAACCAACGAATATCACCGCTAACAATGCCGAGTCCGGTGACTCCCGGGCTTTCTTCGCTGCTTTCAAATAACATCTGCATCCCAACGCAGATTCCTAAAAATGGTCGCGAAGTCGCAATCGCAGCATGAACACTCTCTTCAAGACCAGCCTCACGAAGAGCCGTCATACACGCACCAAAGTTTCCGACACCCGGAAGTACAACTGCGTCTGCTTCGGCAATTAATTTAATATCGTTCGTTAGCCGCGCATCGGCACCAACAAATTGCAAACCCTTTTGCGCCGAGCGAAGATTGCCGATGCCATAGTCAAGAACGGCGATCAGCGGCTTCTTATTCGAGTCTGAAATCGGCACCTATCTATTCTGCCTGAAAATAAATCAAGTCAGCGTGAGTGAGCGGCACTAGATCTTTGCGCTCAGCGATTGCGCGCTGCGCGCTGCAGCAATCGCACAGCATTTATCAGTCCGCGCTCGGCTTCGTATATCGCCATCAACAAACCGTCATCATTCTCTGGCTTCTTCGGGTCATAGGTTGCTAGGCGTTGAGACTCGGCCAACGACACGATTCGCTCACGACAACGCTCGACATTTTCGGCGAGTGCCGCAAGTTCGGCGAGTGCGCTTTGTCTTTGCGGTGAGACACTCATTTTTTTACGGCTTTCTTGACAGATTTTTTTGCTGTTTTTTTAGTCGGCAGCATCGAGCTTGGACATAAGTTCTCGAGCAGACACACTTCACATTTTGGTTTTCGTGCATCACAAACACGGCGACCGTGCAGAATTAGCCGCAAACTAAATTGACCCCACTCAGGTGGAGGCAACATCGCATTGAGTTCTCGCTCTACTTTCACTGGATCTTCTTGCTTAGTTAAACCCAAACGACGCGATAAGCGGCCGACATGCGTATCAACTGGCAAACCTGGCAAATCAAAAACGACACTTCGCAAAACATTGGCAGTTTTGCGACCAACGCCCGGCAATGTCACGAGGTCTTCAATTTCGCGAGGTACTTCTCCGCCATATCGCGACATCACTTGACTCGCCATGCCAACTAAGTTTTTTGCTTTTGTTTGGTAGAAACCTGTCGAGCGCACTAACTGCTCAACATGACGAACATCAGCGACTGAAAGTTTTTCTGCAGTTGGATACGACTTAAATAGTGCAGGAGTCACCATGTTTACGCGCACATCGGTGCACTGTGCTGAAAGAATCGTTGCGGCGAGCAACTGAAATGCAGACTCGTGTGTTAGCTCGCAAATTGCTTGCGGATATTCGACCTTGAGACGACGCAATACGTCGGAAGTTCGTTTCGTTAGCTCTGTTTTTTTAGCAGACATGCGATGGCAACACTACACAGCGCGACTATTAGATAGCCTTTCAGCGTGGTTCAGATCAATATCAAACGCAGCATGACCTCGCAAGATATTGCTGAAGTCACGCAGTTGTTGGATGCTGTAGAAAAAGCAGATTCACGCAAACCGCTTAATGATCATTTACTGATCGACCTTCACCATGGCGGACGCACCGGATTCGCGGGCCTGACTGTTTACAAACCTGACACCAAACATCCGATCGCCTATTGCCAAGTTTCTCGTGGCAACGACTCATGGGCACTTGACTTAGTGATCAACCCACAACACCGTGGCGAGACACGAGAACTTGGCCAAGATTTACTGACTGAAGCGATACGAATTATTTCTAATCAAGGCGGTGGACAATTGCAATGGTGGCTGTTTGAGCCGAATGAAACTCACAGATTTTTGGCCAGTCAGATAAATCTCAAACCGCTTCGCGATATTTTGCAACTACGCGTTGAACTTCCACTTTCTAAAAAAGTTATCGCCGATACAAAATCTATTTCAATCACTCCATTTCAAGTTGGCAAAGACGATAACGATTGGCTTGCGGTCAATAACCGTGCATTTGCTCTGCATCCAGCACAAGGCGGATGGACACATGAAACTCTGTTAACACGACAAGCCGAACCATGGTTTGATGCGCAAGGTCTTCTGCTTCACCACATTGACGAGCAACTAGTTGGTTTCTGCTGGACAAAATTAGACAGAGGCTCGGACTCGCTGCTGGGTGAAATTTATGTGATCGCTGTTGATCCAAATCATCACAAAAAAGGACTCGGTCGCTCTCTGACAGTTGCTGGACTCAATCATCTGACAAGCAAAGGCGCCACAATTGGCATGTTGTACGTCGACAAAAACAACTTTGCGGCGATCGCGATGTATTCAAAAATCGGCTTCTCCACACATCACCAAGAGCAAGCTTTTGTCGGCGAAATCTCGCCATCAACGATGCAGTCTTAACTAATACACTGATTCGCATGACAGACACACTTTTGCCTCGTTGGTCAGTAGCCGACGTTCACGAATCTTTTACTGCTCGTTCGTTCACTGACGCGATGGAGCGCACAGGCGCCAATGTCGCCCGTCTCGAAGCGCAGTTCGAAGAGCACAATATACGTGCCGGCGAGCCCCACAAACCATCTGCGCAAGAGGGCAAAATCGCCAACGAAGTGATAAACGCGATGAACGAGACAATCAAAGAATCTGAAATTCTCGGTTCGTATGTTTATTCAACAGTCAGCACAAACACACGCGAAGAAACTGCCCAGGGTTTGCTCAGCGAACTCGAAGTAATTGACTCGCGACTCTCTCCGTTGCTTGCGCGTTTTGCAGATTGGGTCGCCACACTTGGCGCCGATGATCTTGCCAAAGTAAGCGAAGTCGCGCGCGAACATCTTGGGCCTCTGCAAAGATTGCAAGCACGCGCCGAACACCAAATGTCCGAAGTTGAAGAAGGCTTCTACGCCGAACTCTCAACAACTGGTTCGTCAGCATGGTCTCGTTTACAAGGTGATATCACGTCTCAGTTGACAACCGAAGTGCACTTGCCAGATGGCACAAAAACTCTGCCGATCACTGCGATTCGCGGAATGTCAACACATTCAGATCTTGCAATTCGCAAAGCCGCCTACGACGCCGAGATGCGTGCGTGGCCAACAGTTGCAATCCCGTGCGCAGCCGCAATGAACTCAATCAAAGGCGAGGCAAATGCAATCAATCGTCGCCGACATTGGGCATCGCCACTTGACGCGTCGCTATACGCGAACAGCGTTAGCCGCAAAACATTTGATGCAATGCAAAGTGCCGTCACCACATCGCTGCCCGACTTTCGTCGATGGATGAACGTGCGCGCAAAACTACACGGCGACAAAAATGGTTTGTCGTGGTGGAATCTCTTCGCGCCTTTGAATGTTGCACCGAGTCAGATTTCGTGGGACCAAGGCGTGCAACTCGTGCGCGGTGCATTCGCCGCATACAGCGACAACTTGGCTGGCTTAGTTGATCGTTCACTATCTGAAAAATGGATCGATGCCGAACCACGCGAAGGCAAAGTCGGTGGTGCGTTTTGTATGTCATTTGTTGAGGATCGTTCACTTGTATTACTCAACTGGAGCGGCAGTGTTGACTCGGCGCAAACAACTGCACACGAACTTGGTCATGCGTATCACAACACCCAACTTGCAGATCGCACACCGCTACAAAAGCGTTTGCCGATGGCGCTTGCCGAAACTGCGAGCATCTTCTGTGAAACTCTTGTGGTCGAAGAAGGATTGTCTCGCTTGACTGGCGACGAGCGACTCGCACTATTAGATACAGACCTCGGTGGTGCAAATCAAGTAGTTGTTGATATTCATAGTCGCTTCTTATTTGAGACAGAAGTTTTTGCCCGCCGTCAACGTCGCACATTGGGCGTTAGCGAACTCAACGAGATGATGCTCAGTGCTCAGGCTTCGGCTTATGGCAATGGCATCGATCAGTCAACTGCGCATCCACATATGTGGGTTTTAAAACCGCACTATTACGGCAGTCACTTTTATAACTGGCCATATACATACGGTCTGCTTTTTGGTTTGGGCCTATATGCGCAATACAGCAAAGACCCAGAGCGTTTCCGCAGTGGCTATGACACTGTGTTGTCACGCGCCGGCATGGACACAGCCGAAGAACTTGGTCGCGCTTTCAATCTCGATGTAAGCGATGAATCATTTTGGACTGCAAGTCTCGATGTCTTGCGCGCTCGCATGGTTGAATACGAAAAACTCGCGCAAAAGCACATTAAATAAAGTGAGCGAAAAATTAATTAAGACTCGCTACGACGCAAGTCGCGACGATATCGCTGCGCTTCTCGGTGACGGCCCAAAATATCGCCTAGACCAAGTTTGGCAAGGGCTCTATAACGAGTTTCAAGCACCGCTCGAGATCACGACGATCTCTAAAGAACTGCGCGGCAAACTCGATGCGGCTCTGCCGAGCAGTCTTGTGCTCGAAACATCGCGAGATAGCGACCGCGGGGGTACAACAAAGTTTCTATGGCAACTCGCAAACGGTGGGCACAAAATTGAATCAGTGCTCATGCACTATGAAGATCGAGCCACTGTTTGCGTCAGCACTCAGGCTGGCTGTGCAATGGGCTGTGGGTTCTGTGCAACAGGCCAAGCGGGTTTTTCGCGTCAACTGACTTCAGGTGAAATCGTTGAACAAGTTGTGCACGCAGCGCGCACAAGTGCCGGGCGAGATCAACGCCTCGCCAACGTCGTGTTCATGGGCATGGGTGAACCATTAGCAAATGAAGAAGCAGTGTGGCAAGCAGTTACTCGCATTCACGAAGCAATCGGTATCTCGGCAAGACATTTAACTATTTCAACAGTTGGCATCATTCCAGGAATAAACACACTTGCCGACCGACCACTGCCAGTTAATCTCGCCGTCTCGCTTCATGCCGCACGCAATGAACTTCGCAACGAACTCGTGCCGATCAATAAGCGATATCCGATTGAAGATTTAATGCAAGCCTGTCGAAAATATTTGGCAAAGAAAAATCGTCGCATCACTTTTGAATGGGCATTGATCAAAGGCGTCAACGACACACCTCGCGACGCACGCGAACTTGCAAAACTCTGCAAGAGCCTCAAGCCGAGCGCGCATGTCAATTTGATTCCGCTCAATCCAACACCTGGCTATCTAACTAAAGGCACCGCACCAGAAGATGTTCGAGAATTTGCCGAACAATTGATTGATCTTGGCGTCAACGCAACTGTGCGTCGAAACCGTGGCACTGATATCGATGCTGCTTGCGGTCAGTTGGCTGCAGGCCAACCAGTAACTATTAGTTCGCGCTCAGTTGTTGGATAAGTTTTTCTCGTCCAGTTTTAATTTGATCGGCAAGCGCTCGTTCTAATAATCCGCCGGTAAACAGCGAACCCGAGTAATGCAACTTGGTTTCGAGCAATGAGCCAGTTGTGGTTTTGCTGACCGTCGCACTGAGAACCCAAGACGAGTGACGACGCTCATCTTTTTCGACACGTTCAAATACGACAGAATTGGGCTCATCGCAACTTGTGCGAACCATCCGCAAACGCTTCGAGCGCGCAAATGGCCCGAGACGAGCACGAAGTTCAACAGTCCAAGAATTAGCGTCAAACAATTTGACGCTATGCACAATTTCTAGCCATGACTCGTAGTTAACCAGATCAGAAATATAGGCAAATAGTTTTTCAGGAGCAACTGGCACTTCAACCGTTGCGATTACATCCATTAAAAACTTCTAGTACTCAGGGTGCGACTGATCGTGGTCTGAGTCAATTAACTCTTGATCACGACTTGTCTCAACTGTGTCATCGACATGACCAAATGCCCGACTGAGCAGTCGACCACGCGCGCGCAATGTTCCATCTAAATCTCCAGTGCGATCAAACTGTGGAGTCCATGGAAGTGCTTGTGTTTCTTGTGGGTCGATTGGAATTACTGAATCGCGGGTGTCATCAATTACTTTTTCAATAATTATTTCTTTCACTGATGCATCGAATAACGCTGGCGAAGTTTTAGCGGGCATTTCTTTTGGCTTTTCTTTTGGTTTACTTTGCGGTTTACTAGCCGGTCGAGAACCATTCTTTTCAATTTTTTGTGTGACAGGCGAACTAAACAATCGCTGTTTTTTCTCGCGATTGTCGTTTATTGTCCATCCCTTGGGCACAACTAGTGAGTCGGCATGTCGTCTGCACAAAACATTCATTCTTGACGAATCACTCGGGATCGGAGCATCAATGCTGACTAACAACTTAGATGGGTCAATCACATAAGCAACGACGGCCTGACCCGAACACGCGGGCCGTTCACAGTGCCGCGCCATCTCTAAA
This sequence comes from Ilumatobacteraceae bacterium, assembly GCA_016463105.1. GTDB lineage: Bacteria > Actinomycetota > Acidimicrobiia > Acidimicrobiales > Ilumatobacteraceae > BACL27. The sequence goes on from JAEMRY010000039.1 coordinate 11,532, forward strand.
GATTAGACCTGATCAAGGTTCGAGACATGCAATCCCCATCCCTTGACGGTCGCGATAACCGAAAGTATCGCTCGAACAAGTTAGGTCAAAGCCAATTAGCTGTCGCACGACGCCATCGTGTGGCCCATCACACGAAACTTCATAAACGGCTTGTGTTGGATCAATCATCACACATGATCCACTTTGAATCAACGAATCTGGCCCATCAGAGATATTTGGCGAATCAACTGTGCGTAATAACAAAACGACAATTGCCCCAACAGCAATCAACGTCAACATAAATCTCCACGGAAATTGCGCTCGAGCAAATATTTGAGGTGCGACAAAATCTGACTCTTCGAAAACATCGTCAACAACTTCGTGCTCTGGATAAAATTCTCGACGACTAGTTGATCTGCTGATTAATGAATCGTCATACTCTGCACGACTTACTGGGTCTCCGAGAACACGCCAGGCTTCACTAACTGCAGCCAGTGCCAAAACAGAACTCGTCGAACTTGAACCAATTGAATCCGGATGAAGTTTTCTGACCTGGTCACGATGTGCTGCGCGAATTTCTCGAATCGATGCCGTCGGCTTAACACCAAGAATTTCATAATGATTCGAAATATCAATACCTCGTGAAATTTATAAAGTTAAGACCCAGTAAATGTCGCGGCGATCTTGCTCGCCGAATCTCCACCACGACGCAAGATAACAGCCAAGAACCACAACGCACCAAGCGTGACCGTGAACAACAGCACTGCGCCCACACCCCAGAATGGCTTGATCGTGCTGCGAGTTGCACCGAGTAATGCCACAGGAAACGTCGTTGAACCAGCTTCGCTCAGAAGTGTCGAGATCACTGCGTTGTCTAAGCACAGCGCAAACGACAACAACCCGCCCGCCACCATTGCCGAAGCAATTAATGGCAAAGTAATTTGTCTAAAGGCTCGTGCTGGTGGTGCGCCTAGGTCTCCTGCCGCTTCTTCGAGTGCTTCGTCAAGACCAGCCAGTCGTGCTCGCACAATCAGCGTCACCACTGCGCTCGCATAAAGCGATTGACCAACCCAGAGTTTGTTTAGCCCACCGTTAAACGGACCCCAACCAGTTGAAAAAATTGTGCCAACCAACGGCACTTCATTCATTCGCGGAAACCAAGTCACGAGCGCAATTGCATCCATGATTTCTGGTGTAACCAAAATCAAAAACACGGTTG
>JAEMRY010000108.1 GCA_016463105.1 Ilumatobacteraceae bacterium
TCAAATACATAAATACGATCTGCGTATTTCACAAGCGCAGGAAAATATCTTGCAACCGACATCGGAATTCGTATACAGCCATGTGATGCTGGCTTGAGCGGCACAAGAATCGCCCCGTGCACGGCAATGTTGTAATTGAAATACACAGGGTTATATAGCGAGCCAAGTTTCGTTTCACGCATACCGGTTCGACGGTTGTAAAAATAGAATATTCCGCCAGGAGTAACTGCTTGGCCACAAATTCCTTGTTTGATTTGCTCGGTAGTTTTGTTTCCTTCTTCACCTGGGTCAATTTTTACTTCTTCGCACCACTTCTCACCAGTGCCGCTTGAAATATGTGTAACTAAGACGGGTTCTTGGTTAGTGAATACGATCAAAACTTGCTCTTGCAAATAAACTTCAACGTGAGTTGGCGAATCAGCTTTACGCCTCGGCTTAAATTTAAGATCAGATTGCATAATTGACCACGTTGATTGAGTCGCGGTGCCAGTTGCGCGCTCACGCGGTACGCCAAGCACAAGTTTTTCGAATGCCCACATTGCTTGAACTGTATTTTGACCAAATATCCCATCAACTGGACCTGGATCGAAGCGCAAGTCTTTTAACCGTTGCTGTAATCGCAACACATCATCGCCTTGCATGCCTGACTCGAGCGTTCGATCAAGCGGAACAGTAACTACTGGCAAAAAACTCGTTTCAACTACAACATTTGGGTTAGATATGTCGTCTGAGTTTTCGTTATTAGATTCGCTTGTGAAAACACCAAACGCAATAACTGTCGCCAGAATCGCAAACGCGATTAGCGCTGGTCGCCAACGCTCGAAAACTGATTCATTAACCGGCATATTCATCGTGTTCTACTTTAGAACTAATTTATTGCGCTCGGTGTCGCCGCGTTTGGCTTAATCGCATTCAATTTTCTACGCAATTGAAATGCTTCACGAAGAATCTTGATAATTACCGACGGAGAACTAAGTGTCGATACACCACGAGTGCGAGGAAAATAATCCACTCCAAACTGAACAACGCTCATATCAAGTTTTTTTGCACTAACAATCAGTTCGGCGTCGATAAACGAACCTTCACTCTCGAGAGTGATCTGATCAAAAACAGATTTTCGACAAAGTTTGAAAGCAAAGTTGATATCACGAAATCGGACGCCGAACAAGACCCGAACCATAAAGTTGTAAAAAATTGAATAGACAACTCGCACATATCCTTCGCCTGTTCGGTCAAAGCGGTAAGCACTGACGATGTCGGCTTCATATTGGCGCATCAGGCGCATCGCGTTATGCACTTCACGCATATCAAATGGCAAGTCTGCATCGGTATATAAAACAACATCACCGGTTGCGGCCTCAAAACCAGATTTGATTGATCCACCCAGTTTGCGATTTACCGGGTGATGCACAACTTTGACTCGCTTGTCTCGTGCTGCTGCAGCATCGGCAAGTTGCGGCGTCGAATCGGTTGAAGCATCATCAACAATCACTAGTTCAAAGTCCGAAATTATTTCAAGTGCCTGTAATTCTTGACAAAGTTCTTGGGCTGCGTTCAGCGCACGTTGTAAGTACTGCTCTTCGTTCCACATTGGAAAGAACACACTTAATTTTTCGAATTTCGCCTGCAGCATCGTCTTCTCAGGCTATTGTCGGTCTTACGATGTCGTCACTTCCCCCACCTTCTCAAAGCCAGATAGCACGGGCTGGCTCTTTAACGCACGGCTGGAAAGTTGCCGTAATTATCACCCACCTGTTAATTGCTGGATCATTACTGGCACTCGCGATTTCGTCTCGGACGGTTGGCAAGCCAACTTGGTGGCTCGGATCCCAAGACAATCCTGCTCTTGTTTTGTTTTGGTTTATACCGTTTCTCGGACCAATCGGAGCGATAGTTGCTGCTGCGCGAAACTCAACTAAAACACATTTTGTCGGTGCTACAGCGACACTTCTTTTGGTTGTGACTGGCGTCGTTGACATCACAAAAACGCCTGGTATCGCAATCGGCATAATCCTGCTCGGAGTCTGCACAGCTACTACAACATTCGCCGCAATCGCTGGTCGTTACCGATCAGTTACAACCAGCCTGTAAACCTTGACGCTTAAAACCCTCTCGGTTTCAACCCGCTCGGGTCTGTACCGTTAAGACGTGACAAAAAAGAGTTCAAAGACTGGCGCAGGTGCTGGCTCAAAAGTTTTAACATCGTTGCCTAGCGGCGAACGTGTCGGCATCGCATTTTCTGGAGGGCTTGACACTTCGGCTGCAGTTGCATGGATGCGCGAACGCGGTGCTTTGCCGTACGCATACACCGCCGACATTGGACAACCTGATGAAACAGATCTTGCGTCGATCTCACATCGTGCGAAAATTTACGGAGCGGTAGAAGCCAAACTTGTAGATTGTCGCGAGTTGTTGGTGCAAGAAGGATTGATTGCTTTGCAATGCGGTGCGTTTCACATTTCGACTGCTGGTAAAACTTATTTCAATACGACTCCGCTTGGCCGAGCAGTAACCGGCACATTGCTCGTGCGCGAAATGAAACAAGACGGCGTAGATATTTGGGGAGACGGCAGCACATTCAAAGGCAACGACATTGAGCGTTTCTATCGCTATGGATTACTCGCTAATCCGAACTTGCGAATCTATAAACCATGGCTGGATGTTGATTTTGTTCGTGAAATGGGTGGTCGTGCCGAGATGAGTGCGTTCTTGACTGCGAAAAAGTTGCCATATCGCGACTCGGCGCAAAAGGCTTACAGCACAGACGCCAACATCTGGGGTGCAACTCACGAAGCAAAATCTCTTGAAGAACTTTCAACAAGCATGCACATCGTTGCTCCGATTATGGGTGTGGCTCATTACGACAGTGCAGTAAATATCGCTACCGAAGACGTCGCGATTCGTTTCGTAGATGGCTGGCCAGTGGCGATCAACGGCAAGAAATTTAAATCACAAACCGAGTTGGTGCTTGCCGCCAACGAAATTGGTGGTCGTCACGGTTTGGGCATGAGTGATCAAATCGAAAATCGCATAATCGAAGCCAAGAGTCGTGGCATCTACGAAGCACCTGGGCTTGCACTCTTGCATATCGCCTACGAGCGACTTGTTTCGGCAATTCACAACGAAAGTACGCTCGAAAATTATCGCACGATGGGTCGTCGTTTGGGTCGCCTGCTTTACGAAGGTCGATGGTTTGATCCGCAATCGTTGATGTTGCGTGAATCGTTGACGCGCTGGGTCGGCTCACTAGTTACGGGTGAAGTAACTGTGCAATTGCGTCGCGGCGATGACTATTCGATCCTCAACACGACTGGTGAGAACTTCACATATTCGCCCGAGCGCCTGAGCATGGAGCGTGTCGAAGATGCGCCGTTTGGGCCGCTTGATCGCATCGGTCAACTTACGATGCGCAACTTAGA
>JAEMRY010000109.1 GCA_016463105.1 Ilumatobacteraceae bacterium
TCAGCATGTTCGCGTGCAGTGTGCGCATGTTCACCACTTGCAGGATACGAGCCGAGAAATTTCACATCGCCTTGTTTGGCGTGCAGATCACGCAAAGCATCGGCCATCAACTCATCTTGAATATGTCCGTCGGCATACATGATGAAGCAATAGTCACCCAGCCCGCCGCGTTTTGTCGGACGCGAAAGCAATACGGATAAATTAATTCGTCGTGCCGCAAATTCTTGCAAAATTGAAATCAGACTTCCTGGTTCATCAGCGCGCTGAAAAACAACGATTGCAGTCTTGTCATGACCAGTTGCCGGTGGAACTGTATTTTTGCCAACGAGTACGAAGCGAGTTTGATTGCCTTGATGGTCTGCAATATTTGTGGCGATAACTTCAAGACCATAAACTTTTGCAGCATTACGCGGTGCAATCGCTGCAAGTTTTTCTGAAGTATTCGCTGCAACTAATTGTGCTGCCTCTGCGGTTGAGTTGGCAGCACGTACATCAAGTGCTGCGAAATTTTTGCGCAAATAACTATGGCATTGTGCCGTTGCAACCGGAATAGACATCAAGCCAGAAATTTCACCAATCTTTACACCTTTGCGGGCGACTAGGCAATGCTCGATGTCGAGCACAATCTCACGCTGAATCAATAAATTGTGATCGAACACCAGTGCATCTTGGGTGAAGTTGACAGTTCCTTCTATTGAATTTTCAATCGGCACGAAACCTTGAACAACTTCTCCAGATTCAACAGCATCCAAAACATCGGGCACAGTTCGATATGCAACAAGTTCGCATGCTGCGAGATCAGACTGCGTGAGTAAAGCCTGCTCAGTAAATGTTCCGGCGGGACCAAAATATCCAATACGCGTCGTCTGGTTTTTATTCACACCTATAAGGCTACGTTGTGCAGATTTACTAACTATGGTCATTTAACTAGCGGTCATTAAATTAACCACAATCAGCACTAGCCTGTTTTCATGTTTGAATATGTCGCTTTTAATCCATACAACTCGAGCCCTGAAGCACTCGCGGCCGAACTCACAAAAAAATCGGCTGAAGGATGGGAAGTTGTTTCGATCGTTCCGACTCCAGATGGTCGAAACTGCGCGTTTTTGCGACGGGCAACGAATAGTTCGACAACGACATCAAATACAATCACTACTTCAACAAATGCAAGTACTGACGTGAGCAATGCCACTGTTCCTGCTGCGTGGTACGCCGATCCATCTAGTCGATACGAGTTGCGTTATTGGAACGGTAAAGAGTGGACCGAACATGTGGCTCGCGCTGGTCAGCAATTCACCGATCCGCCAGTTGCCTAAATAAATATGCGAGCAGTCTCGCTTGGGCATGCCGGGATTCTGATCAATTCTGGCGAGTCAAGAATTCTTTGTGATCCATGGTTTGTGCCTGCGTTTTTTGCATCGTGGTTCGTTTTTCCACGCAACGACCAGTTATCCGATGAACTGCTGGCCGAAATCGAATCGCCAACACACCTATATATATCTCACATTCACGGTGACCATCTGGATGAGTCATTTCTGGCCAAGCACGTGAGTCGTGACGTCGTTGTGCTGTTGCCTGATTTTCCGACCAGAGAACTTGAGCGCCGTTTGACCTCTCTTGGATTTAAAAACTTTTTAAAAACTAACAATGGCGAAGAAATCGCAATTGATAAACAGACGAAAATTGCAATTCATGTTGAAACTTCAATTACAGATGGCCCTGGCGGAGACTCGGCATTGGTCGTGAGTGACGGCATCACACGAATTGTTAATCAAAACGATTGTCGAACAGGAGACCTTGAGTCGTTAACCAAGCACGGTCTGATAGACCTGCACTGGCTGCAATACAGCGGAGCAATTTGGTACCCGATGGTCTACGAAGATGATCAAGAAACGAAACGCAAACTTGCGAAAGCCAAAGTTGAAAGTCAGTTTGCACGGGCACTTAAGTATGTTCAGACGCTTGACGCACGAGCAGTTGTGCCGTCAGCTGGTCCCCCATGTTTTCTTGATGAATCTTTGTTTCATTTAAACGTCATTGATGGCGATGAAATTTCAATATTTCCTGATCAGCAAGAATTTCTAAAGCGGCTTCGTAACGATGGGCGCAAAAATGACATCTTGGCAATTCCTGGCACAGTCATTGAGATTTCGCCGAACCAAATCACGGTCACACATCCGCAGAACACTGAGTTACGAGATATTTTTGAGAATAAACAGACATACCTGCGCAAATACCAAGCAGATTGGGCCAGTTGGCTTGAATCAGAAAAGCAAAAGTGGTCGAGTCAGCCAACAGATTTGGTTTCGGCTCTCGGCGCATGGTTTGAACCACTGCTCGCACTTGCCCCTGCCCTGCGCAGTGGAGTGGGCGCGAACTGTTTGATCAAAACAGGTGACCTTGGTATTTTGATTGACTTCAAAAATGGCAAAGTCGAGAACTTCAACACTCAAGAATTTGGATTTAGTTTCACAATTCCGCGTGAATTACTTGAAACCGTTGTTCGGCACAAGTCTGTTGATTGGTCAAATTCATTATTTTTGTCGTGTCGATTTTCGGCTTGGCGGTTCGGCGAATTCAACGAATATTTATATAACTTTTTCAAAAGTCTGTCCGTTGAGCGCATCCAACGAACCGAACACGAAGCAGAATCGCGACTTGAGGTAAATAAAGATTTAAGCGACGAAATTATTCTTGGCGACTATGTGATGCAACGAAAATGCCCACACCGCAAGGCCGATCTCTCAGTGTTCGGAGAAATCAATGGTGACGAACTCACATGCTCACTACATGGCTGGCGATTTGATCTAAAAGATGGTCACTGTCTTAACGCCGAGAATCGACCCTTGCAAGTGCGCCGCAGAACTAATTAGCTACTGATTATTTATTAGCGGCAGTTCGAACCAGACTGTTGCGCTGTATTTTACGCCGCGCGTAATCGGGGCACTGCTATGTGGATGTGTAACCAAACTTGGCCATGCCAGCATGTGCCCAACTGGTATTTCGCGATTTGAAAACTTCTGGCGAGGAAATTCGAGTTCAGCGCCGTCGTAGTCAGTATTTAGTTTGATGCTTGCAGACACTTGAGCGATGTCGTGATGCAAGCGCAACTCTTCTTGCTTGCCAACTTCATATTTAATGACAAATACATCTTGGATTCCGTTGTAATCAATTAGTGGCCAGTGCTGTTGCAATTGTGGCCAAAGTCGTGCGCCAAAGTCTGCTTCTACAGCGCTAAAAAGTCTTGGGCTGATGACTGCGAGCGATACTTCGTGCCCAGGAACAGGATCGTGCGGATTCGCAGTAAATGCACCGGTTAGTTCTGCTGCTCGAATTATCGCACTGCAAAAATCTGCTGTCCAACAAGATAATGAAAGAAGTTCGTCGCCGACTTTTGCGA
>JAEMRY010000110.1 GCA_016463105.1 Ilumatobacteraceae bacterium
ATTTTTTTGCCTTCGAGAATTCCGCCGCAACGACCCGTTGCCAATTGAATAATCGACGCCCCACCAACACGCAACAAATGTGCGAACTCGTATTTTGAAGTGAGCCGCTCGCCCGTGGCAATCGGAATACTTGTGTGCGCTGCGACTTTGGCCATCTCTTCTGGCGCATCAGGCGGAATCGGCTCTTCAAACCACATCGGGTCGTAAGGCTCAAGTTGTTTAGCCAAACGAATTGCACCAGAAGCGGTGAACTGACCGTGCGTGCCAAACAAAATATCGGCGCGGTTGCCCACTGCTTTGCGAATTGCAGCAACCATTCGCACACTGCGATCAATCGTCGCTAACGATGGTTGACGTCCGTCATAAACCGAATACGGTCCGGCAGGATCAAGTTTTACGGCAGTAAAACCGCGCTCAACTTCGCGCACGGCAGCCTCGGCTGCAAGATCTGGGTCGGTGTAAAGCGGATGATCAGAGTGCGCGTCAAACTCATGCGGCGGATATAAGTATGTGTAACAACGCAAACGATCGTGAACTTGACCACCAAGTAACTCGTAAACCGGTTTGCCCGTGTCTTTGCCGCAGATATCCCACATTGCCATTTCGAGACCGCTAACAACACCTGCCGTGCTGAAATCTGGGCGATGTGAGAAACCCGAGCCATAAGTACGGCGCCACATCTTTTCAATATGAAATGGATCAGTTCCAAAAACATAACGCTCAAACATATCTTCGGCGACTTTGCAAACTATTTGCGGCGAATAGGTCGCAGTGTAAATTTCTCCGATGCCAGTGACACCCGTATCGGTGGTCAACTTTACGAAAATAAAATAACGACCACCTGTGCGCGGCGGCGGATTTCCAACAACGAATGTTTGGATTTTTTCAATCTTCATAGTTGCCTATCTGTTTATTGTTGAAATTTAAACTATTAGAACACAATCACATTACGCAAAGCATCGCCGCGCTTCACCGCTGCGATTGCTTCATTAATCTCTTCTAAATTGTAAGTCTTGGTGACCAATTCGTCTAGTTTCAAGCGACCCTGCTCGTACAGCGAAATCAAGTTTGGGATATCTACTTGGATTCGTGCCGAACCCATTTTTGACCCGAGAATATTTTGACTGTAAGCAGCCATTGTGCCAGGGTCAATCTCTGACATCACGCCATTGGCCGGCATACCAACCAAAACGACAGTGCCCGATTTAGCGAGCAAACCATAAGACGAGTCGAATGCTTGCTTGGCGCCAACTGTTACGAAAACATAATCTGCTCCGCGGCCCTCGGTGATGGCCTGAACTCGCTGTGCAACATTTTCTTTGCCAGAGTTTATTCCATGCGTTGCACCGAATATTTTCGCTGCTTCTATTTTTGAATCTGATAGGTCTACTGCAACTATCGAACGCGCACCGCTGATTCGCGCACCCTGCACCGAGTTAAGCCCGACACCGCCGGCACCAATCACGACAACGTGACTGCCAGGTTCAACTTTGGCCGTATTTGTCACTGCGCCAAAACCAGTAATCACGCCACACGCAAGTAACGACGCACTTGCAGACTTTATGTCTTGCGATATAACGACAACTTGCGAACTCTCAACGACCACATACTCGGCGAAACTTGCCGTGCGCATTGCTTGCACAATTGACTCACCAGATTTTGACGTAAGTGGACTTTTTGTGTCAAGCGGAAACACAGTTTCGCAAGTCACTGGCATACCACGTGAGCATCCACGACAATGACCGCACGAACGAATCAAAGTCACGACAACACGGTCACCAACTTTGATTTGGGTTACACCTGCACCAACTTCTTCAACAACACCAACACTCTCGTGCCCAAAAATTGCTGGCAAGGTTCCGCCCCAAGCGCCATCGGCGTAAGAAATGTCGCTATGGCAAATCGCCGTTGCAGCAATCTTGACGCGCAACTCTCCTGCTTGTGGTTTAGCCAGGGTCACTTCTTCGATTACGAGTGGCTTGCCAAACTCACGACAGACTGCAGCTTTCATTTTATTGCCTTTCGATTATTCAGTTTTTATATTCAGGGGACTCTTGATCAAGAATTTCGATCAATGCTGCAAAATGATGTTCTGCAGACTTTGGATACTCTAGCCATTGTTTGCAAACCAAGGACGCAGTTTCGTCGTCGATAATTGCAAGTTCACGACCAGTTGACAAAGCCAGCACTTGAAGTTGTGCCGCTTTTTCTAAGTAGTACAACTCATCAAATGCTTCGGCTACTGAGTTGCTAACGACTATCACGCCATGGTTAGCAAGAAATAACACGTTCTTGGACTCGCCTAATACGAGCGCCACGCGCTCGCCCTCGCTGGCGGCAAGAGCCATTCCGCAATAGTCGCGGTCATAGGCGATGCGTTGATGAAACCGACATGCGTTTTGATCCAGCATCAAAAATTCAAAGTTACGCAAACAAGCCAGCGCTGTTGTATACGGCATATGGGTGTGCAAGATGCATTTTGCGTGCGGTAGCAACTTATGTATCTGGCCATGCAAATTTATTGCTGTTGGGTCAACATTTGCATTTGATTTCGTGTCATTTGCATTTACTATTACGAGATCACTGGCCCGCACCTGCGAAAAATGACGACCCGCAGGATTAATTAAAAAATTTTGCGAATCTGGTGAAACCGCAACGCTGAAATGATTTGCAGTTGCTTCATGCATGTTGAGTCTGGCTGCCCAGCGAAACGCAACGGCAAGATCACGACGAGCTATCTGCTCAACATCCATTGATTAAAGGCTATTGCAATCTGGCTGGAAACCCCGGTGCTCGCAAATCAGTGCCCATTGCATCTTCGAGAAGTTTTACAACTTGAGTCGACCATACTTCACCACCGTATTGAGATTTGGCACGAACAAATGCTTGTTGCACAGTGCTCGCCACATCTAGTGGCACTCCGAACTTACGACCGTACTCGATCGCAAAGCCCATATCTTTAAGCGCAAGATCCATTGTGAAGCCAATGTCGTAACTTCCGTTAAGAATTACTTGACCTTCAGTTTCATGAACAAAACTATTGCCAGAACTGTTCTTGATTACTTCATACGCAATACCAAGATCAATGCCACCTTTTTTCGCAAGCATCAATGCTTCACCACATGCAACAAGGTGAATGAACGCCAACATGTTGGTAATCACTTTGATTACTGCAGCACTGCCGAGTTCGCCGACATAAAGAACTGGCTTGCCCATTGCTTCAAGCAAATCTTTGTGTGCGGCAAAAATCTTCTCATCGCCGCCAACTAGAACAGTGATATCACCTTCGGCTGCTTTGTGCACGCCACCAGTAACTGGCGACTCAAGAGTATTGACGCCCA
>JAEMRY010000040.1 GCA_016463105.1 Ilumatobacteraceae bacterium
CGCTCAAGGGGAGCTAGAACATTCAAGTATTTCCAGACATGGGAGGAAAGATGAGTCAGCGACACAGGCGAGTTGAAGCGATTCCGCCGGTTAAACAAGAGTTGCGAGCGCACGCTCACAACGAGCGTCATCGAATTCATTCGGCGTTGCATTTAATAACCGAACAAGTTCAGCATGGTGTTGAGCCAGAAGACATTGATGAGCCTGGTGCTAATTGGAAGCCACTGCATCATCACGACCCAATAATCGCGATAGAAAAGAGCAGAAGTCAGCGCCTTAGGCATTGGAAAACCAAGTCATGGAAGCGCCGTAAGGCTCTGCGTCGAGAGCGCGCACTGCGAGATGGGTATCGTGTACCGTAAATATATTCATGGGAATCGTTTTAGTTGTATGTGATTCTCACCGTCGAAAAGCCGCAATCGCATCTCATTTACTTGATGCCGCAGTTTCAACTCACTTAAGCCATTCACATCCGATTTTGGCAGAACTCAAAGTTGCTGTTTCACAAAAAAATATTATTCCAATTGTTGATAAATCGGTTTCAAAAAACGGCAGGTTATATAGCCCTAAATATAAGCCAACAGAATTAGATATTCCGATTGTGATTGACGCATGGGGTACTGGTGAGATTATTCTGCCGCCGAAAGTCGAAAGCCCATTTGGTGTTAGTTGTTTGCCTTGCATCGTGGCGATATGTGACACATATTTATCACCGATTAACTCAATCGTAGATTTTGAAAATTTTTTCGGTCAGGCAGTTCAAAAATGCAATAGCGATTGCGGTGGATCAGATGAACTTGAATCTAAAGTGACTTGTAGTGACAATCTTGAAATGGCAGACATCTGCACTAAATTTATTTCGTACCTTGGTGGATTTAAGATTTAGGTATTAACCACTGTTGGGTCAGCGCTGATTTGCGATTTTGCCATTCTTCAATTGTGAACGCATAGCGCAGGTGGTCTTCCCAGACGCCGTTTATTTCTAGAAATCTTTCTGACAGTCCTTCAAGGCGAAATGCAAGTTTCTCCATGACTCTTTTGCTATTTGTGTTTCTTGGGATAATACATACTTCGATGCGGTGCAGTTTGAGGTCTTCGAATGCAAATTGCGCCAATGCGACTACACCCTCGGCAACGTATCCATGACCAGCGTGTTTGCGGTCAATCCAGTACCCCACGGTTCCGGTTTGTATTGCACCGCGCACAACGTTGTTTAGATTGACTTCTCCAACCAAAGCATTTTCAATAAATAAGCCAAGCGTGTAAGCAGTACCTGCTTGCCTCTCTCGGTCACGTGCGATGCAACGTCGTTCAAATGCTTGAAGATCTGTGGCTGGATCAGCAATGAAATCTGATCTGCGTGGCTCCCAAACGAGAAGCCATTCACTATTTCTCAGCCTGACTTCACTCCAAGCCTTGTAGTCACTTGCCACAAGAGGTCGCATTGTTATTCGCTGACCCACAAGTCGCAGTGACACTATTGGTGTGCCTGCGGGATGCTGGCTTCGGATAATCGAACTAGCCGAACTGGCAGTAAATCGAGATGTCTCACTCATGATTTTTTATTTCGCAGACTCTCAATGATGCCATCCAGCAAATTGTGCTGGCTGACAATCAATTCAGAAATTTGTAGTCGTCGCATCACTGCTACTAGTACACAACATCCACCCACAATGATCTCGGCTCGGTCACGAGGCAGGCCTGGGTTGAAAACCCTGTCGGCTAACGGTTCTGTTGCAAGGGTCCGAAAAACATCTTCAACTGCGTCACGTCGCAAGCACATTGCGTGCAATTTGCCAGAGTCAAATTGTTTTAGCCCAAGTTCGACAGCCGCCACCGTGACGATGGTTCCGGCAACGCCAATTATTTGATCGGCAGAAGCAAACTCTGGATGCATATGAACTGCATCATCAACGGCATCAGACACGAGTGAAATCGCATTTGTTAATTCTTCGGGACGTGGTGGGTCACGATGCAATTCGCTCTCACTTATTGTGACTGCTCCATATGGAATGCTGACGGCCTTGGTCAACGACTCTGATCCAATCATCAATTCGGTTGAGGCACCACCAATATCTATGACCAAAAATTGCTTTTTAGGCAATTCACTAAATGAAATTGTTGCACCCAGGTAGGCGAGTGCGCCTTCTTGTTCACCCGAAATTAGCTCTGGCGTCAAGCCACTGGCATCAGTTACTTTTTCGAAAAACTCAGATGTATTTTTAGCCATTCTGCATGCCGCAGTAGCAACAATTCGTTTATCAGTAACCTCGTAATTTTTGATTATCGCTGCATAGTCGGCGATGCACGACACGGTTTGGGCGATTGACTCTGGGCTGAGTAGTCCAGTTTTTGTGAGACCAGCACCCAGTCGTGTTGAGCGCACAATTCGTTCAAGCGTCTCACCAGCATTGTTGGTGATCAACAAATTGGTTGAGTTACTGCCGATATCTATTGCGGCGAATCCAGTATCCATTAACAACGAACCCTAGTGAGAATGCACGCTTGTGTGATACCGCATTATTCAGCCAGACGCTTGGCGACCCAGGCACCAACAACGTCTTGGCCGTTCACGAGCCAGTTTGCGTAGTGAGCATGCAAACACTTGATGCCGATTCGTGTGCCAGCAACTCCTCCGTGCGGGCGCGGGCCGATGTGATTTTTTGGTATTTGACTATCACGTTCGAGCGCATAACTGTTGTGCGTTTGCGCAAGTTCTTCTGGATCTATTTCACTTTCAGCAATATCGATGCAACCCGCCGACTCTAAACGACTGACAAGCAAATGTGGTTCGGCACCGACTAGCCAAAATCGAGTTGGCATCGGCGTGCCATCATAAAGTAGAGGCGAATTTTTTACAACGACTGGGTCTCCGTCGACTGTGCGCAAAACAACTTCAAAGTCACCTTGCGGTCGGCGACCGAGAAGTTCGGTAACTCGAGCTATGTCTTGTTCTGTTGCGCCAGACATGTTTAATTGCCACCAAATATTTTGCGAAGAGTGTCAAGATCTGAAATCGTGTCAACATCTTGCGCCGAGCCCCGACAAGCAATTTCTTCGATTAAATCTCGATGCGATTTAAAAAGCATCCGGGCACCATCGTCACCAGTCTCTGGCAGTAATTGCCAAAGTTCTGCGTGCAGCCGAACTGGATTGCCACGTATTGCGTTGTATGTAGCAACAGCGATTGGAGAATTTGATGCGGCAACTTGTTGCCACGCTGTCGCAGGAATCGCAGGCTGATCAGCAAGACCAACTACAACTGCTTGTGCGCCAAGATCTCTTGCAACTTTTATTCCGCACTGCAAAGAACTTGCTAGCCCAGATTGCCAGAGTGAATTCTGAACAATTTGTATCGTCTCACTATTTTCTAAATCTGCAATATTTAGCGAAGTACTTAAATCAACTGCTCCAGTTACTACGACTACATTTTGAAATTCGGCTTCAAGTAAATGCTGCAAAGACCATGAACAAACAGCACGACCAGCGATCAGTGCGGTTAATTTATGTTCGGTTCCGGCGAATCGAGTGCCACCACCTGCCGCAAGCAATATTGCAACTGTTTGCGAATTGGCGCTCACCAATACGCCTTCGCGATTTTGTTATTTGCGTGTTGATCGACCACTACCCAATAAATTACCTGGGGTGATCTTGAGCACGACGCATAATCGCGTAATCGTGTCGAGTGTTGGAGAAAAGTGCCCATTTTCGATACGGTTAATTGTTTTTCTGTCAATGCCAGCAAGTTTTGCGAGTTCGTCCTGACTGAACTCTGCTTTAATTCTTTGTTTACGCAATTGATCTGCGACAACTTCTTGCTGGAGTGAACTTTTGACTTTGAGTGTTCGTTGGGAGATAACCATTATGTTGCGGTCCTTTTATGGTATTCGGCGGGAAATTACGCCTAAACCTTACAGGCTCTACTAATTATTGACGAGTCGCCAAGCAAAATAGTTACAATTTGGTTACAGATTCGCCAGTACACTGCAACACGCTTGTTATATGGTCATGAGATCAGTAATTCAAGCAATAAGCAGTAACTAAAGCAGAAGGCGCGAACTGGGTTCTCCGGGCGGAGGGTCGTTTAACAGTCGAAAGCCTGCCAACTTTGGCGGGTCCGAAAGGACAATCAAAAACATGACACATCGAGTTTCGTATTATCCAAAATCACTTAAAGTGCTGATTCGAGCCTGTTTACTGGCTTGTTTCATTTCGTCAGGCCTTGTCAGCGTGCCTGTTTTGTTGCCTGTGCAATATGTCTCAGCCAAACCAATGCCCGCCATTGAATCGGCGTGGGTGGCAATCCAGGCTCGGCTTGCTCTAGAGGCACTTGATAATGCGCAAAATATCAGCGCAATCGAACAACGCGATGTTGCGTCACGATGGGTACAAAATATCTCGTTGATAATTGCTGAGCATTTAGAGATCAGCAGCAAAGCCTTAGAGCAATCTTGGCAGCAGTCAAGTGTTGATCGACAAAAAGTTTTGTTTGCCGCATTGACACAACTTGGCGTGCCTTATAAAACAAATGCAGATCAACCAGGCAGAGCACTTGATTGCTCAGCGCTCACCAAGTTCGCTTGGCAAAGTGCGGGCATATTTATGCCCCGCGGTTCGTTGCAACAATTCGCATTCGGCGAACGTATAAAAAGTAGCGAAGTGCAACTTGGTGACCTGGCTTGGTACCCAGGCCATATTTCAATATCACTCGGTCTTGAAAATATTGTGATTCAAGCACCGATGAATGGTCGCAATGTTGAAGTTCACAAAATTGGCGAAACTCGTGTTGACTGGGTGCGCTGGGTTGACCCCACGCAATAAATTATCTATGAATCGGGCCGTTGCTTTTTGCAAGTGACGGAACATCTCGTCCAACTCTTTTGCCGATAATCTCAGCGCAAATCGAAATCGCTGTCTCTTCAGGAGTGCGCGAACCGATATCAAGACCAATAGGCGACATCAAGCGATCAAGATCTTTTGATTTTGTGATGCCAACTTCGGTCAAACGCTCAAGTCGTTTGGCGTGAGTTTTGCGGCTGCCCATAACCCCGATGTAGCCAACATTTGTGGCGAGCGACCCTTGAATTGCTGGCACATCAAATTTTGGATCGTGAGTCAGAATGCAAACTGCATCACGAGGCCCGAGGTCTGCACCGCGTGCAGTTAGAACTGGCTCTGGCCAAGTTACAAGAACTTCATCAGCCATCGGAAACCTTCGTTTTGTTGCAAAAACTTCACGGGCATCGCAGACCACAACGTAGTAACCCAGAACTTTTGCGACTCTTGCCAGTGCAGCCGTGAAGTCAACGGCTCCAAAAATAATCATTTGTGGTGGTGGAGAAAACGATTCGACAAATACTCGAACTGTTGGCGTGTCACGCAGATCTTCTGGCGTGACTTGGCCTGATGGTCCGTAATTGCGCACACTCGTGCGACCAGCTTCTAGTTCGCCGAGTGCATCACGCGCAGCGACGCGATCTAATTCTGAGTCACCGAGTGTGCCAAGACTATTTAGGTTTGGCGATGCCAATAATGTTGCGCCAACATTTGGACCATCAATAACTGTTAAAAGCACAACCGGTTTATTGCTGCGAATTCGTTCAGCAAGAGTTGAATAAATCATCGTTACTCAATCACCAAGTGAGTGGCTGAATAAATAAGTGCACTGTTCCGCCACAAGTTAATCCAACAGCGAAGGCTTCGTCATCTGAGTAACCAAATTTCACGAGTCGACCTGGGCTATTGCTCGCTAAAATTTCAAGCGCTTCGGCGACTACTGCGCCTTCTACACATCCTCCTGAAACAGATCCGCTAACTTCGCCGTCTTGGTTCACGGCCATTGCTGCGCCAGGATCGCGCGGACCAGAACCTTCGATATCTACAACTCGGGCGACAGCAATACGTTTATTTTGTGAACGCCAGTGATCGATGTCGGCGAGAATTTCACGCACTTGCAACCACCTTTCGAATTTCATTTGAGTTTCGTGAGATTACTTCTGTTAAATGTTGCAAAGCCTCTAGAGAATGTCCTTCAACGAAGTCATCAATGTATGGCAATGCTGCAGCCATGCCACGAGCCAGTGGTGCATAGCCAGGGCTTACCTTTAACGGGTTTACCCAAATCACGCGGTATGCAACTCGGTTAAGTCGTTGCATCTGTTCGGCTAATACTTCTGGGTCACCACGATCCCAACCATCCGAGAGCACAACAAAAATTGACCCACGAGCCATTCCGCCAACGCCCCATTTGTCGTTGAAGGTTCGCAGGCATTCACCGAGTCGTGTGCCACCACTCCAGTCTGAAACTTGCGCCGAAGTTTGTGACAATGCTTTATCTGGGTCTCGACTTGTAAGTTCTTTCGTTATCCGAGTCAAGCGAGTACCAAATGTAAATGCTTCAACTCGTTGACGACCCACGACAGCAGCGTGCATAAATCTTAACAAGGCACGTGCGTAAGGTTCCATTGAGCCAGAAATATCTAGAAGCACTACTAAGCGACGCAAACGAGTGCTTGGCTCGCGCCAATATCTCTCGATTGGTTCGCCGTCGTGTTGCAGAGATGCGCGCATTGTGCGACGAATATCATGTCTCGCGCCGTGACGATTTGTTTTAATTAATCGCAGCGACTTCTTTGGTGGTCCTGCTAGTCGCAGACTTGACATAAATTGTTCTGCCTCGCGAAGTTCTGCAGGGTTATATTCGGCAAAATCTTTTTCACGCAAAGTCTCGACGCTCGAAAAACGCAGCATGATTGTATTTTCGTCATCAACTGGCTCACCAGCAGTGTCGTCAGCGCTTGCATTTTCGTCGTCAATCAGCAATGTCATTGAGACGAGTTCTCGTTGCGAAATATTGGTGTCAATCGCGATTCGCTGATCCCAAAAAACCGCAAAAGCACGATCAAAAATCGGAGTATCTTCGTGACGGCGAATCAATGTCGCATGTGCCGCCCAATAAACATCGTTACGGTCTTCAAGCCCGAGTTGACCAAGCGCGTTGACAAAAATAATTACCGAATCAAGTGGAACATCTAGACCCGCACCACGCAAGATACGGGCGAATGCCACCGCGATTTTATGGGCTGAAGACTCAGTTTTTGTCATTAGTTGTTCAGTAAGCCTCGCTCGAAAGCTTGCTTAACAAGATCAGCAACTCCGTTATCGCGCACACGCTCGTGATCTTCGCGATATTTGAGCACGGTACCCAATGTGGCTTCAACCATTGATTCGTCGAGTTCGCGTACGCCGAGTCGACCTAGTGCAGTAGCCCAATCAATTGTTTCTGCAACGCCAGGCGGCTTGTACAACTGCATCTTGCGCAAAGTTTCAACTGCACCAGCAACTTGTCGAGCGAGTGTTTCGGCAACTTGTGGCACGCGACGGCGCACAATTTCGACTTCGCGCTCAAAATCAGGGTGCTCAACCCAGTGATACAAACAACGGCGCTTTAGAGCATCGTGCACATCGCGCGTGCGATTTGAAGTTAAAACAACTAATGGTGGAGTAGTTGCCTTATATGTACCAAGTTCAGGGATCGTGATCTGAAAATCTGAAAGCACTTCTAATAAATATGCTTCAAATTCATCATCTGCACGATCAATTTCGTCAATCAACAAAACCGGAGAAGTGCCGTCGTGCTGATCAATTGCGCGCAATAGTGCACGGCGAATTAAAAATTTTTCGCTGTACAACTGATTTTCAAGTTTGTCGGCACCAAGTATTGTTGCTTCTCCAGTAGCTTCGACAGTTCGCAGATGCAACAACTGGCGCGAATAATCCCAGTCGTACATCGCTTGAGCGGCATCGATACCTTCGTAGCACTGCAAACGAATTAATTCGCTGTTGCGAATCGTTGCTAATACTTTCGCCAGTTCAGTTTTGCCGACACCTGCTTCACCTTCAAGCAACAATGGCCGGTTGAGCGACATCGCCAGAAAAACTGCGGTTGCCAGACCATCGCTGGCAAGGTAATTGTTTGCATCTAGTGCGCTACGAACTTCGGCGACGGTCTGCAAACTCATCTCGTCAGGCTAGAGCGCAAATCCTGATAGCAAGTAATTCAGATAGCAAGCAATTCTGGTATCACGAGTCAAAACCCAAGCCGAGGCGGTCTAGTAAACGAAGCCATAGGTTGCGTTTGCCGGTGCGGTCTTCGTAGTCAAGTGACCATCGTGTGGCCTGAATGCCAAAAAATCGAAATGGTTCAGGCGGAAACGCCCGTGGTTTGGATTGCACAAACTCTGTTTGTGTTGCGCGGGTTTTATTGCCAGCCAGTAGGTCGAGCATTACTTCGCCACCGAATCTTGATGCGGCAACTCCGAGACCCGTATAGCCAAGTGCATATGCAACACGATTGTCAAAGTGTGTTCCCCAGAACACGCTGTAGCGGGCACAAGTGTCGATTGGTGCACCCCACATGTGCGAAAACTTCACACCTTCAAGCTGAGGAAAAGTCGTAAAGAACTGACTCGACAACATTGCCCAAGTTTCTGGGCGTGACTCAAGTTGTTTATCCATCTGCCCACCGAAATAATAAATCGCGTCGTATCCGCCCCATAAAATTCTGTTATCGGCGGTCAATCTAAAATAGTGAAATTGATTTGAAACATCGGCAAGACCTTGACGATTCTTCCAGCCGATGCTTACAAGTTGATCTTTGGTCAATGGTTCTGTGACTAGGCAATAGTCGTAGACGGGCGCAATGTATTTATTCATTTGACGCAATAGAGGTTTAAAAGTATTTGTTGCCAAAGCAACGTTGCGTGCTTGAATTTTTGCCAGTGCAGTTTTGATTTCGATGCCAGATTTGTTTTTGTTGATATCTGTGGCGAGAGTATCCTCATAAATTCGCACGCCAAGAGTTTGTGCGACGCGCTTTAATCCCCACGCTAAACGTGCTGGGTCGACAAGCGCTGACGAATCTTTGGTCCACAAGCCGCCCGTAAACACGGGTGAGTGCACTTGGGCGTTCATCGCTTCTCGATCTAGCCATTCAACGTCGTGTCCGAGATCACGCAATTGCAAAAAGTCTTCTTTCAATTCATCGGTGTAATTTTCTGGATGCCAACTGCTGGCGACTTCGATCACACCGTTTCGCTCAAAATCGCAGTCAATGCTGTATTCGCGAATTACTTTTTCAATCTCGATGATGTTGTCACGACCAAGTTGTTCAAGAATCGCAACTTCATTCGGAAACCGTTCTTGAGCGTTGGCGATGCCATGCGTCAGCGAATAGTCCATGAATCCACCGTTGCGACTGCTCGCACCAGAGCCGATTTCGTGAGACTCAATGAGCACTACATCACGATTCGCATCACGTTGTTTGGCAATGATTGCTGTCCACAGGCCAGTGAAACCGCCACCGACCACGCACAAATCGCAGTCTTCATTGTGAACTGCAGTTGGGTTCGAGTCGGGCTCGTCGACATCATCTAACCAATACGGAAACGTATCCGCATCGGCTATTGCATCAAGGTAACGCTTACTCGACCGCGGCGGGTTTGCCGATCGGCCCATTGGGTCTCACCACCTAACATGCCAATTATAAGCGTTAAGAACTAATCTAAATGTTTATGGATCTTGAAATTGCCGGGCGAACGGCTGCGGTGGCTGGTGGTTCGGCTGGTCTTGGTTTTGCCACGGCACAAGCACTTGCCAATAATGGCGTGAAGGTAATCATCTGTGGTCGTGACGCCAAACGCGCCAAAGATGCTGCGACAAAAATCGGTAAATCGTGCATCGGTGTCGCCTGCGATGTTTCGAGTGTTGCTGGTGGCGAAAGTTTTATTGAGCAAGCAACATCTGCACTTGGGCATCTAGACATTGTTGTTTTGAATAGTGGCGGCCCGTCTGCCGGAAACTTTGCGAGCACAAGCGTCGAAAGTTATGAGACTGCACTGCAAAACGGTTTGATGTCAATGATCTCGATGACGAAACTAGTTGTGCCCGAAATGCAAGTGCGAAAATGGGGACGAGTTGTAGCAATTACTTCAATTGCGGTTCGCCAGCCAATAGCAAATCTGATTTTGTCAAATACGGTGCGAGCCGGATTAACTGGTTTTCTAAAAACAGTTGCCCGTGAAGTTGCTGGAGACTGCATAACTGTAAATACGGTTCAACCTGGCACTCATGCCACTGATCGAATTGTGCAACTTTATGGTTCATCACCAGATGCTAAAGCGTTGGATATTCCTGCTGGAGTAATTGGTGATCCAAAAGATTTTGGCAACGTCGTTGCTTTTTTATGTAGTGATTCGGCGAAATTTATTACTGGCGCCAATTTGCAAGTTGATGGTGGCCAATATTCGGGTCTGATCTGATGCTGCAACATGTTGTAACGATCACTTGGAACGATCAAGTGCCAGCAAATTATCACGAGATAATCGACAAAGTATTGCAAGACATGGCTAGGCAGATACCCACAGTTCGAAGTTACCGATGTGGCCCAGACTTGCAAGTTTCAGCGTCAACAAATGCCAATTATTTAATTGCAGCAACTTTTGATGATGTTGCAGGTTGGCGTATTTACGACGAGAACTCTCTACATAATGAGATTCGTGCGAAATATTTTAAGCCGTTTATTGCCATTCGTACTGCCTCACAAATTAGTTACTAGTTACTAGTTTTTTGCGTTCGTAAACTGTGGCGAAGTAACTAACTGCAGCAACAAAAATCCAGCCTAATAAAATATCGGTTACATAATGTTCACCGAAATACACGAGCGTGAAAGCCATTGACAGCGGCAAAATCAATGAAACAACACGCAACCACTTCGGCATTACACCAAACAAGAACACAACAACCAGAAGCGAAAATGCAGCATGAAGTGATGGCAAGGCAGCAACTGGATTCGTTATATCTTTGCCGCGATCAAAGACTTTAGAGACAGTTGAAAGCCCCATACTGCGCCAACCACGCGCGGTGATTCGCGCGATGTTGCCCATATAACCGTCACGTGCTGCCATCCACGGGGGTGCGACAGGAAACAAAATGTATGTCATCACACCCGAACCAAGCAACAGTGCAAATCGCCGCATATAGCGTGCCCATTGGCGGCGATTACGCAACCATAAGATCACTGCGAGCGCGACCGGAAACACAAAATGTGTCATGTAAACAACCGCAAGTGGCAGTTCGTACCACGAGACCTTGCTTGAGACATTGAAATGACTTTGAACCCAGACGTTGGGATCATTGCCTAAAAATAGCCATCGATCTATGTCACGAATTGCAGTCATGTGAACTCGAGTACCTAGTTGGTCGGCAATGCCACGGCTGTATTCGTATGCGAAGAGCAGCACAACCAAAATTGCCCAGTCGCGAACCATTTCATATTGTTGCTGCAACGACTTGCCAAAGTTGCCACAAATGAGTGCGCCCAACAACCATGACACGACCGCGATGCGATCTACTGGAAGCCCGAATTGTTTAGCGGACCACAGAAAAACTATGCAGTAGACGAAAACTAATATTGGCCTAAAACGAATTAGACGTAAATTTTTTATTTTGAAGCAGCCTCAAGTGCACGACGAACGAGTACCGACGCTAAATGCTTGCGATATTCGGTAGAAGCGTTCAGATCGCTTTGGGGCTCTGCTTCATTAGATGCCATTGCGGCAGCGTCACTAATTGATGCACCTTTGGCTATTGCGTTTGCGACGCTCGTTGCCAAAATTGGTGTTGAACCCATATTCACGAGTGCGACTCCTGCTTCACCTTTTCGACGCCACGCAGCCACACCGACGATTGCCCAATCTTGTGCTCGACGATTGAACTTTTGAAAACTCCACCCGGCGCCTTGCATCTTTGGCACACGAATTTCAATGAGCATTTCATCGGCGGCAAGATCGCTTTCGAGAAAACCTTTGTAGAAATTTGCAGCAGCGATTTCGCGCTTACCTTTTGGTCCTTGCACGACATATGTCGCGCCGAGTGCAAGCGTTGTTGCTGGCAAATCACTCGCTGGGTCAGCGTGAGCAATTGAACCGCCGATTGTGCCACGGTGGCGAACTTGTGCATCACCAACATGACTGGCCGCATGTGCAAGCAACGGTGCATGCTCATGCAAAACTTTGGATGTTTCGACATCCATGTGTCGTGTAAGCGCACCAATCGCAATATGGTTACCCGCATCTTTGATATACGAGAGATCCTTGACTCGACCGATATCGATCAACATTGCCGGCTGAGCAAGACGCAGTTTCATCAGCGGCAACAAACTGTGTCCACCTGCAAGAAACTTGGCGTCACTGCCGTATTGGTTGATTAGCGATATCGCTTCATCTGCTGATGAAGCGCGCTTATAGTCGAATGCTGCAGGAATCATTTCTTACCTCCACGAGTTGCTTCGTTAATTGTTTTCCA
>JAEMRY010000111.1 GCA_016463105.1 Ilumatobacteraceae bacterium
GCTTTTGGTGCGGCTGCTTTTTTTGCTACTGCCATGATTATTTCGCTCCGAGACTTGAGATTGTTTTCTTGCGTTCTGTGTAGGCACGCAACATTCCTTTTGGAACGAAATCTTCCGCTGGCAAACCACGACGCTTGGCAACTTCGTCAGGGCGTTGTAAACCCTTGAGTCCGTTGATTGTCGCACGAGCAACGTTGAGCGCATTTGAAGAACCAAGTACTTTTGCAAGTACATCTTTGATTCCGGCTTCTTCAAGAATGATTCGTGCAGCACCGCCGGCGATAACACCAGTACCTGGTGCTGCTGGCTTGAGCATTACGCGACCTGCGCCGTTAACGCCAATCGTTGCGTGAGTAATTGTTGTTCCGGCAAGAGCAACATGGAAGAGATTTCGCTTGGCTTCTTCGGTACCTTTTTGAATTGCCAATGGAACTTCTTTTGCTTTGCCATAACCAAGACCAACACGACCATTACGGTCGCCGATTACAACGAGTGCGGTAAACGAGAATCGACGACCACCCTTTACGACTTTGGCAACGCGATTGATATGCACAACGCGTGATTCACCGATTTCGCCGACCTTTGCAGGTGGACGTGGCTCGCGCTTCTCGCGTGGCTCACGACGATCGCGGCGTTCGCGACGATCAGGAACTTCTGCGCCTGGCACTGCTGGAACTGGGGTGACATTGCTCATTTAGAACTCCAAGCCTTCTTCTCGAGCAGCCTGGGCTGCTGCTGCGATACGACCGTGATACAAAAATCCACCGCGGTCATAGACAACTTTTTTAATTCCGATTTGTTTGGCACGTTGTGCAACTGCTTTGCCAACTCGTGCTGCTGCCTCAACTGTTGAACCCGAACCTGCTTTTCGCAAATCGGCCTCAAGTGAAGATGCGGCGGCGATTGTGCGACCTGCATCATCGTCAATTAATTGTGCCGACAAATGCTTGTTGCTACGAAACACTGCCAAGCGTGGACGATCGGCTGTGCCATGAATCTTCTTGCGCACACGGCGTTGACGGCGCAATCGGCCCGAGTGTCGTTTTTCTGCTGCACTAGTCATGAAAGTTGAGTCTCCAGTTTTCTTCTTGTTACTTCTTGCCGGTCTTGCCGGCTTTACGACGTACACGCTCATTTAAGTAACGCACACCTTTGCCCTTGTAAGGCTCTGGCTTGCGCATGCTGCGAATGTTCGCGGCGACTTGACCAACAACTTCTTTGTCGTTGCCCTTAACCACAATTTTTGTCTGTGCTGTCACTTCGAATGTCACGCCGTCTGGTGCGGTATAAACAATCGGATGCGAAAAGCCAAGAGCGAGTTTCAATTTGTTCGGGCCTTGTGCTTCTGCACGATAACCAACGCCTTGAATATCAAGTTCTTTGGTGTAACCCTCGGTAACTCCGATGATCATGTTCGATAACAAAGTGCGAGAAAGTCCATGACGTGCCCGGGCATCGCGCTCATCGTTCGCACGTTCAACAACAAGATTATTTTCTTCACGGCGTGCTGAAACACCAACTGGAAGTTCACGCTTAAGGGTGCCTTTTGGCCCCTTGATTGTTACTGCGGCGCCCGAGATCGAAACTTCGACCCCTGTCGGCACTACGAGTGCAGATTTACCTATGCGTGACATTTAATTGCTCCGTTCGACTCTTGAATTACCACACGAAACACATGACTTCGCCACCAACGTTGCGCTTACGCGCTTCGCGGTCGGTCATGAGTCCGTGACTTGTGGACAGAACTGCTACTCCGAGACCTCCGAGTACGCGTGGCACATCTGTTGCTCCGCGGTAAACGCGAAGACCAGGTGTTGAAACACGCTTGATTCCGGAAATTGTTCGTTGACGATCTTCGCCATATTTCATGCTTATCTTCAGAACTTTGCCAGGACCTTCATTGTCTTGGGCAATTGAATAGTCAGCGATGAAACCTTCTCGCTTAAGAATTTCGGCGAGCGCAGATTTTTGTTTGGATGCAGGCATCAACACTTCGTCTCGCATCGCAACGTTGCCGTTGCGAATGCGTGTGAGCATGTCAGCGATTGGGTCAGTCATCATGACGGTTTACCAACTTGCCTTTGTGATGCCAGGGATCTCACCAGCGTGCGCAAGCTCGCGGAAGCACAATCGGCATAGTCCAAATTTTTGATAGACCGCACGGACGCGACCACATCGTTGGCAACGCGTATAGCCGCGTACCTTGAACTTAGGCTTTCTTGCCGCTTTGATCATGAGTGATTTTTTTGCCATAGTAAGTGGGTCTCCGATAGTTCCTGTGACTACTTCTTGTTAGATTTCTTAGATTTTTTGGCTTTGGTTACTGAAGTTGGTTCTTCGCCTTTACGAAATGGAAAACCAAAAGCATCGAGCAAAGCTTTGCCTGAAAGATCGTCTTTAGCAGTTGTCACGATTGTGATGTCCATGCCACGCGGCACGTCAACTTGATCGACTCGAACTTCCATGAACATGAGTTGCTCAGTAAGACCAAATGTGTAATTGCCGTTTCCATCCCATGATTTGCCAGACAAACCACGGAAGTCACGAATTCGAGGAATCGCAACCGACAACAAACGATCGAAAAACTCCCACATGCGGTCTCCGCGCATTGTGACTTTGCAACCGATCGGCTGATCTTCGCGAAGTTTGAATGACGCAATTGCGATACGAGATTTTGTGATCAATGGCTTTTGCCCAGAGATCGCTGTGAGGTCTGCAACTGCTCCATCAAGAAGAGATGCTTGCTGAGTTGCGCGCCCTACACCCATGTTGATAACGATTTTTTCGATCGTCGGAACCTGCATCGGGTTCGTCAAAGTCAACTGCTTCATCAACTCTTGGCGAACTGTATTTAGGTAGTGCACTTTCATGCGCGGTGTAGAAACTGTATTAGTTGTCATTAGATTTCTGCTCCGGTGCTCTTGGCAATACGAACTTTTTTGCCTTTTTTATCGATCTTGTAACCGATCTTCGATGGCTTTCCGCCTTGATCAATCATCACGTTGGATGCATGAATCGGCATTGGCTTCTCGATGATCTCGCTCTTGGTGTTTTGACCGCGTGCAACCGTGTGACGCTTCGCCACATTGACTTTGTCGATAACGACTTTGCCCTTGCTTGGAAGTACAGCAGAAATGGTGCCCTTAGCGCCTTTATCTTTTCCTGCAATCACGATTACGTTGTCGCCTTTTTTGAACTTCATGTCACAACACCTCCGGGGCGAGCGAAATAATTCGCATGAACTTTTTATCGCGCAACTCTCGGCCAACTGGGCCGAAGATTCGCGTTCC
>JAEMRY010000112.1 GCA_016463105.1 Ilumatobacteraceae bacterium
CCGGTATGTCACAAGAACGTTTTGACTGGCTTGATAAATGGGTGAGTGACCCGAGCGATGTTATTCGAACACCTGGCACCGAAAGCAATGTCAAAGAAATCTATGATGCGTGCAACGAGATGGAGCGCGATCCGAAGAATTTTATTTTCAATCAGTTCTGTGAGTTCGGCAATCACGTTGGACACTTCGAAATTACTGGTCGTGCGCTGTCGAATGTTTTTGACTTTGTAAATAAAAATGCTGGTGGCAAATTGCGGCTTGCTGCGTTCACTTCTGCAACGGGTTCAGCCGGCACGATCGCTGCTGGTGACAGACTTAAAGATGATTACGGCACAAAAATTGTCGCAGTTGAAGCACTTGAGTGCCCAACAATGTTAGAAAACGGTTTTGGTGAGCACAACATTCAAGGAATTGGCGACAAACATATTCCGCTAATTCATAACGTTATGAATACTGATGTCGTAGTTTGCGTATCTGATCACGCCACAGACGAACTTGACGTGATGTTCAATACTGATGCCGGCTGTCGATATCTTGCCGAGCGCAAAGGTGTGCCAGTTGAAATTGTTGAAACACTCAAGCATTTTGGTTTCTCGGCAATTTGCAATGTGATCGCGGCGATCAAAACCGCAAAACTTCTCGGGCTTGGCGCCAATGATGCTTTAATTACAATCGCTACCGACGGGGCCGATTTGTATCCAAGTGAGCGGGTCAAAACTTTGGCTCGCCGTTTCAATAATTCGTTCACCGAAATTGATGCCGCTGAAGTATTTGCTGAGCATCTCGCAATGGTCGGCACCGACGCAATGATTGAATGCACCGAGCGCGATCGCACGCGTATTTTTAATCTCGGCTATTACACATGGGTCGAACAACAAGGCACGCCACTTGCAGTTTTTGAAGCCCGACGGTCTCAGTCATTTTGGCGAGACTTGCGCAGTTATCTACCCGTGTGGGACGAACTCATCGGCGAATTTAATCGTCGAGTCACCTCCGCCAAATAGCGGCAATGTTGCAGACACCCGTTGTAACTGGTTGGCGTTGCAGCGCGTGCGATACAAAAGTTTCAATTAGCGACATTTTTTCTTGGCGTTGCCCAAACGCAACGAGTTCTGATCGGCATCATGTGCTTGAACTTGAAAATGCTATTACTCCGTTACGTACTAATGGAGATACGAATCCGTTTGTCGCATTTCAGAGATATCTCGCATGGGACGCATTTGCAGCAACGCTTGGCCTTGATTTTGATGACAGAACAAAAATAATTCGTGATCTCGATGAAGCAGTGGCAAAAACTGCTGGCACGGGTTTTCGTATAACACCATTCGAACGCAACGATTCGCTTTCTGATGCGCTTGGTTTCAACAAACTTGGTGGCGTATGGATCAAAGACGAAACACATAATGTCGCCGGCTCACAAAAAGCCCGACATCTATTTAGTGAACTGTTACATCTCATAGCTGTCGAGCAAGTTGGTCGAGCACCCTGGAAGTCGCCGTCGCAACGCCCAGCGCTAGCCATTGCATCGTGCGGCAACGCAGCGATAGCAGCGAGCACACTTGCGCAAGCAGTTGACTGGCCGATAACTGTCTTCGTGCCCGAGAATGCAGACACGGCAACGTTGAAAATTTTAGATTCACTGCATGCAAACGTCGTTCGTTGCCCGCGACTTGCTACTGACAAGCCAGGTGATCCTTGTGTGTATAGATTTCGCGAAGCAATCGAGCAAGGTTGTGTTCCGTTTGGGGTGCAAGGCCCAGAAAATGCGTGGTGTCTAGATGGTGGTCGCACGATTGGTTGGGAGATGGCGGTTGTGGCAGAAGATCTTTCGGGTTCTTTGATCAGCCGAATGTTTGTGCAGGCAGGTGGAGGAGCATTTGTTGCATGTGCCGCGAGCGGATTTTTTGCCGGTGCTACCAAGCCACGAATTCACGCAGTGCAAACGCAAGGTTGTGCGCCACTGGCTCGTGCATTTGAAATTGCTAGAACTAATGGCGGCGCACGAAATGCTGGCGCGCGATGGTCGCAGTGCATGTGGCCTTGGGAGACAACGCCCGTTTCTATTGCCGACGGAATTCTCGACGACGAAACATACGACTGGATCGGTGCATGCAATGCAATGGCCGATAGCGATGGGTATCCAGTGGTTGCTACTGAAGAACAAATTCACGAGAGTTTCGCGCTTGCGCAGCGTGTGACAAATATTGATGTCAGTCCAACTGGTAGCGCTGGTCTCGCGGGGTTGCTGGCAATACGCCACGAAGTCGCTGATGACGAGCGTGTGATTGTGATTTTTAGTGGCGTCCGTCGGCAATAGTTGTTAGGGCACTAGCCTGCAAGGCATGTCAAATATTCTTCCAGTTGCCCTTGAGGGCGGTTTCGACTCGCGTAGCGACATCTTCACGCGACTCCTCAAGAATCGTGTAATCATGCTCGGCACCGACGTCAACGATGAAATTGCCAATCAAGTTTGCGCCCAGTTGTTGTTTCTCGAAGGTGAAGATTCAAAAGCAGATATCTGGCTATATATAAATAGTCCTGGCGGATCAGTAACCGCTGGCATGGCAATCTACGACACGATGCAGTTTGTTTCTTGTGACGTAGCCACAGTTTGTTTAGGTCTAGCCGCATCGATGGGGCAGTTCTTGCTTACATCTGGGGCAGCAGGCAAGCGATACACATTGCCAAATGCACGAATCATGATGCACCAGCCACTTGCAGGTTTGCGTGGTCAAGCATCAGACATCGCGATTCAGGCCGAACAACTTAAGTTCACCAAACTTCGCATGGCAGAGCTGACGGCACATCACTCGGGTCGCAAACTCGCAGAGATTCAAGAAGACTCAGAGCGAGATCGCTGGTTCACTGCAGAACTTGCTCGTGATTATGGTCTTGTTGACAAAGTGATTGTCAAGCGTGGAGAAATGCGCTAAAAGATTTAGCCAGTTGGCGCGACGTTTAGTCCGCTTGAAATATCGACTCCGCAAGTTTCTACAATCCATTTTGCTGCAGCATCGGCAGCTTTTTCGGTCGAGTAGGCCATGTCGACGACTGCCTGAACACTTTCGGGATCATTTGCTTTTACACGCGATGCAACAGACAACAACTCAATCAACGACTCCCAATCTTTTTGTATTGCTAACGGAGAAACTTCGCCAAGTCGCTTGTATCGATCAAGCATTGTGGCAATATCGGCTGAAGTAACTGTTGGTTGGGTGATTCCCGGTGCTTCTTTGGCTAGTTGACGACAAAAGTTCGTTGCTGTTCGCGCAGGTTG
>JAEMRY010000003.1:0-18048 GCA_016463105.1 Ilumatobacteraceae bacterium
GCCAGCTTTTTCTTTAACGCCAGCTTCTTTTTTGAAACCGCCATGATCACCTCTCAAGCGATCCCCCGTTTGGAAATCTCTTATTTGACTGCGCTACGGTAGCGGATTTAGCGACACAAACACGGCAATACCATCTAGATCAGCGTTCGGAACCTGATTTTCAACGAGTTCAAGCACAGTCGCCAGAGTTTCAGTCTTAATTGTCGTTATATGGTCTGCAATCTGTGAACTCAAGTCTGATGGCAACCCAAGGCGCAAATGAATGCGATCCGAGACATTTAGGCCTGAATCGCGACGCAGTTGCTGCACAAGTCTGATCAAATCTCTAGCGGCACCCTCTGCTTCAAGTTCGGCAGTCAGTTCTATATCCAAGACAACTACCCCTTCAGAACTATTCAAAGTCGTGCTCGCTCCTGAGCCCTTTGGTACCAGTTTTAATTGATACTCGCCTTCGAAAAGATCTATCGATCCGGCTGTCACAACATCGCCATTTCGCTTCCAATCGCCTTTTTTGACAGCGACTATCACTCGCTGAGTATCGGCACCGAGTCTTGGTCCAACAACACTCGGCACAACTTGCAGTTCGAATGCGGCAACCGACGAAACATCATCAGTGAATTCGACTTTACGAACGTTCACTTCATCGGCAATCACGTCGGCAAAGTCTCGCAACTCAGCAGAGTTAGCCGTTGCGACAACCAGGCTCGCCAGTGGCATTCGCACACGCCGACCATGAATCTTGCGCAACGAAAGTGTCGTCGAGCAAACATCGCGCACACGATCCATTGACGCAACCAGCGCGTCGTCTTGTCGAAGTGAATCGACAGTCGGCCATGATTGCAAGTGCACACTTCGCTCACCAGTTAGTCCACGAAAGATCTCTTCAGTAATTAGCGGCAAGACAGGAGCAGCAATTCGAGTTAAGCAATGCAGAACTGTATGTAAAGTATTTATCGCCGCAATATCGCCAGACCAAAACCGCTCTCGACTTCGACGAATATACCAATTCGTCAGTACATCCAAGAATGTGCGAATTTCGGCACATGCTGCGAACAAGTCATATTTGTCAAAACTTTTTGTTGAGTCAATAACTAGAGCGCGTAATTTTGAAATTATATAACGATCAAGAACATTTTCACTAGAGGTATCAAACTTTCCGGTTAACGATTCGGCATTCGAGTAGAGCGATAGAAAATACCAACTATTCCAAAGTGGCAACATAACTTGGCGCACAGTGTCTCGCATTCCTTCTTCGGTTACCGCAAAATCTGAACCGCGCAAAATAGACGATGAAAGCAAATACCAGCGCATTGCATCAGCCCCGTGACTATCAAAAACTTTCATCGGGTCCGGATAATTGCGCAAACTCTTCGACATCTTTGCGCCATCTTCGCCCAAGACGATTCCATGACTTACACAATTCAAAAATGCTGGCCGATCGAATAACGCCGTCGCCAAAACATGCAACGTATAAAACCAACCGCGAGTTTGTCCGATGTACTCGACGATGAAGTCACCTGGATAATGATTTTCAAACCATTCTTGATTCTCAAATGGATAATGAACTTGCGCAAATGGCATCGAACCGCTCTCAAACCAGCAGTCCAAAACTTCAGGCACACGGCGCATCATTGACTTTCCGGTTGGATCATCAGGGTTTGGTCGCACGAGATTATCGATGGTTGGTCGATGTAGTTCTTGAATATCAACCCCAAAATCGGCTCTTAATTCTTCGAGGCTGCCATAGACGTCAAGACGCGGATATTCGGGGTCGTCACTACGCCACACAGGAATCGGCGAACCCCAAAACCTATTTCGGCTAATTGTCCAGTCGCGTGCGTTTTCTAACCATTTGCCAAAGCTTCCATTCTTCAAATGCTCAGGAACCCAAGTGACTTGTTCATTTAGTTCGACCATGCGGTCTTTGATCGCAGTCACTTTCACAAACCACGAGCCAACAGCTTTATAAATCAGCGGTTTACCAGTACGCCAACAATGCGGATAAGCATGGTCGTAGGTTTCGTGACGAATCACAACACCACGATCTTTTAGCATTCGAATGATTGCTGGGTTCGCATCAAAAACTAATTGTCCCTCAAAATCTTTGACTTCACTTGTGAAGCGCCCGCGCGAATCAACCGGAACTACAAGTTCGATTTGTTCTTCTTGGCAAACGCGTTGGTCATCTTCGCCAAACCCTGGTGCCAAGTGCACTACACCAGTGCCCTCTTGGGTCGTAACAAAGTCACCCGCAATAACGCGAAACGAGTTCGGATGCTCTGCAAAATAGTCAAACAATGGTTTATATTTACGACCAACTAATTCAGACCCCTTGAGCGTCGAAATAACTTTCGGATCAGAAAACTCGCGTTCGTATGCTGTCAAACGTTCTGCCGCAATTATTAATTTTCGACCATCATGTTCGATTACGGCGTAATCAACATCAGGTGAAACAGCAAGAGCCAAATTCGATGGCAATGTCCAAGGTGTCGTTGTCCAGGCGAGAAGAAATTCGCCGGTCGCGAGTTCGAAAGCAACAGTTAACGCTGGATCTTGCACTTGCTTGTACGCGTCGTCCATTCGAGTTTCAGTATTTGAAAGTGGGGTTTCGAGCGCCCATGAATAAGGCAAAACTCGAAAGCCCTCATAGATCAAACCTTTATCCCACAGTGTCTTAAATGCCCACATCACGCTCTCCATATATGGAGTGTCAAGTGTTTTGTAATCGTCTTCGAAGTCAACCCATCGCGCTTGTCGAGTTACGTATCGCTCCCAGTCGCTGGTGTATTGCAAAACTGAAGTGCGACAATAATCGTTGAATTTGTCAATCCCGAAATCTGTTATCGCCTGTCGACCAGAGATTCCGAGTTGACGCTCTGCTTCTGCTTCTGCCGGAAGGCCGTGACAATCCCAACCGAAACGTCGTTCTACTCGTTGGCCACGCATTGTGCGATATCGCGGCACAGCATCTTTTACGAAACCTGTCAGTAAGTGGCCATAGTGCGGCAGCCCGTTTGCAAACGGTGGGCCGTCATAGAAAACAAATTCGTTTTCGCCTTTGTTGCCGGCATCATGCAACTCAACTGATGTTTCGAAAGTTTTGTCTTGCTTCCAATACTCAAGAATTCGCGACTCAAGTGACGGAAAGTTCGGTTGCGGTTCTACCTGCGGATAAGGCACGTGCGAACTAGCACTTCAAGATCATGCCCTGCACAACGATCTGCAGGAATAACAAAACGACAAGAGGCGATAAATCTAGCGACCCTACTCGTGGAAGTCTTTGCCTAACAGCATTCAGCACAGGTTCTGTTGCTCGACCAACATAGTAAGACACTTGTGCGATCAGTCCGCCACTTGTACTCGGAAACCACGACAACACAACGCGCACAATTATCATCATTGTGAAAATTGAGACGATATTACAAAGGATGGTACGCATAGAAAACCGATCTGCCTTAGCCGCGCGTTACGCGCGCACCATACGGTTTCATCATGTACACACCGACACTTAGTTTTTCCATTGTGCCGTTTTGCGCATAAGAAACACCGCTAGCAAAATCAATTATCCGACGCATAATTTTTGGATCAGTTGACTGCACATTGATAATAATTGGATTGCCCTGCTTAAATAAATCGGCGATTTCTTTTGCCTCTTCATAAGTTTGTGGGCGCAACGTAACTGGATCTGCAGAACTAAGCAACGGACGAACTACTTGCTCTCCGCGACGACCGATCGGCGGACGAACTGTGACACCAGAATCATGTTGAGTTTGCTGACCGCGAACGCGCGGGTTGCTATATTCATCCTCTGGCTCTTCGTATTCATCGCCTTGTTGAACATCATTTTCGAAAGCACGTCGATCAAAACGACCGTTAGGGCGCATCGGACGTTTAACGGTTCGTTCAGCCGGGACCGACTCGTCGTATTCGTCGTAAGCCTCGTCTGGCCCAAGGCCTAGGTAATCCATTGCGCGTCGAAACATTGACATACGCACAGGTTAGTTGAGATTCAGTCGCAAAAACGGTCACTATTTGAATAGCAGTTAAATTCGTGCCCCAAACAATGCGGTACCAATTCGCACCGA
The DNA here is from genome assembly GCA_016463105.1 of Ilumatobacteraceae bacterium. Classification (GTDB taxonomy): domain Bacteria; phylum Actinomycetota; class Acidimicrobiia; order Acidimicrobiales; family Ilumatobacteraceae; genus BACL27. The sequence goes on from JAEMRY010000003.1 coordinate 4,086, forward strand.
AGTTGACCCCTCTTCAATCGCAATCTCCATGTCTCCAGTCATCCCCATGCTCACCTGATCGAGACCCAAATCATTGGCTATTTTGCGCACTAATCGAAATGCCGCTCGAGTTTGATCGGGCTCATTGTTGGTTGGGCCAACGGTCATTAAGCCAATGACATTTAAACCCAAAGCCGAAGCTTTGGCCATCAAAATAGAAACTTCGGATGGCTCGCAACCCCCTTTGTCTGGCTCATTTGTCGAATTGACCTGCAACATAATTTGAGCAGGCCAGCGGTGCTCAATTATTTTGCATCGCTTGGCGATTTCTTCAACTACCGATATGCGATCCACACTTTGCCAGACATCCACAAAATTGACTAGAGATTTAATTTTATTGCTCTGCAAACGACCAATAAAATGCACGGGCAAACGATTTTCGTTTGGCACCTGACCAATTTTTGAAATTAACTCTTGTGCGTAGTTCTCGCCCACGGCGTTACAACCAGTTGCGTGCGCAGCGATCATTGCGCTCGCTTCAAACGATTTTGTGACCGCAATTAGAGAGACGTTCTCGCCACCCGCGCTTAAAATTCGTGAACGAATTTGTGCAACGCGTTGGGTAATCGTACTTAAATCGGGCGTGATCATGTCGTCACCGACATGCAACGTTTATTTTAGAAAAGATGGAAGATCGTCGTCGTCATCATCACTCAGCGGATCAGCACCGCCGAACAAATCTTTCAAACGACCACCTTTTGGATCAGGACGAGCCGTTCCTGCAGTGGCGGTGTTACGACCATCGCTACGAGTTGTGTTTCTCTGCGCTGCAGAATCCCAGCGCTCAAAACCTGCGGCTACGACCGTGACTCTTACTTCATCATTAATGTCGTCGTCGATCACTAAACCATGAATGATGTTGGCATCTTGATGAGCAACACCACGAACGATCTCCATTGCATTTGTGACTTCGAACAATCCGACGTTGGATGGTCCGGTGATATTCACAACTATGCCACGAGCGCCTTCAAGCGAAGCTTCGAGTAACGGCGAGTTGATTGCGTTGTTGGCAGCCACAACTGCTCGATTGTCTCCACTTGCTGAACCAGTGCCCATCAATGCTGTACCGGCATTAGCCAAGACAGTCTTGACGTCTGCAAAGTCAGTGTTGATCAAACCAGGAGTCGTAATTAATCCTGTGATGCCCGATACACCTTGCAACAACACTTCGTCGGCTCGTTTAAAAGCGTCTAGCAACGTCGTCTTTTCTGTAGAAATTGCCAACAATCTTTCATTTGGAATTACGACAAGCGTGTCAACTTTTTCTTTAAGCGCAGCGATACCTGCATCTGCTTGCACCGAACGTCGACGACCTTCAAATGCGAATGGGCGCGTAACAATTGCAACCGTAAGAGCACCTTCGGCTTTTGCGATTTCTGCAACTACTGGTGCTGCGCCGGTTCCTGTTCCGCCACCTTCGCCTGCGGTAATAAATACCATGTCTGCGCCAGCCACAACTTCTTGAATCTCTTCACGATGTTGTTCTGCGGCTGCACGACCAATTTCAGGGTCAGCACCTGCGCCCAAACCGCGAGTTAGTTCACGACCGATGTCGATTTTTACACTTGCATCACTCAACAACAATGCTTGAGCATCAGTATTGATCGCAATGAATTCAACACCGCGCATGCCTGACTCCATCATTCGATTAATCGCGTTGACACCACCGCCACCAACGCCAATAACTTTGATAACTGCTAAATAATTTTGTGGCTGACCGGCCATTTAAGATAAACCCCCGCTATTAGTTAATTCAACTATTCTGCCACACTTAGCGAACTGTGCCAACATTTAGCAAAGGTCTAGATACGAAAGTCTCTACTTGGACTTGACGGTTGGGACATCAGTATTTGTTAGATCAATTGAAATGATCTGCTTAGAATCCTGTCTGCGCAATAACACAACTAATGCAATGAGTTTCTTCTGCACGTCAACTGGTTGTCCAAAATTGACCAAAGTACCTGACCGCAAAGTCATGGTTAATTGGTTTGGTCCCGCCGTACCGACATTTAATACCACCTTCATTAGTTCATCGGGTAGCGCCTTTGCTAATTGGGCCGCAGCCCTATATATATCGCCGGCACTACCCCCAGGAGCAAGATTTGCTCCTACTCCTGTGATCTGCAAGTACGCAGTTGGTTGCCCAGTTTCGACTGCCAAAACCCGTGCATCCTGATCGACGATTCTGGCTCGATTATCTACACCGATAAACCAAGCCACTGGAACTCGTTCAACTATTTCGATAGTTAATCGCGTAGGAAAGTACGTCCGAATTCGTACCGAATCTACCCACGGATCTCCCTCAAGTCGACGTTCAGCAGCGTTTGTATCAACAGTGAGTACAGACTTTCCAAGGAGCGATTTTTTTACTGATGTAACCAAGTCGGCGTTCATATAACGAACACCTTCGACATCGATCTTGCGCACTCCGACGATTGGTGAAGCCAAGACAACTAATACGCAAGCAATTACTCCGAAGACTGAACCTGCCAAGACAAGCAACCTCTTTTTGTTGCGTGATGCGTTGGTGGCAACAACTTTGCGCCGACTAGCCCAACGAGAATCTTCAATAACCGTCCCCGAATTTGAAGTCGGCGCAATATGCACCGAACTCGTTTGCTCGTCAACAGGGAAGTCGCTGTCAGTCGGCAAGCGTAATTCTTCGTCAACAATCACTATTCGCCCATCATTTGTTTTTAACGACAACGAAGAAACGGATGATTCGCTAGCTAGTTCATTAGCGCGTTCGCTAGCTAGTTCACTAGCGCTTTCACTCGTGTGAACATCAGGTCGCACTACTCGCAAATTGCTAATTGGGGTCAAGTCACCCGTAAATGCATCATGTAGTTCGGCCATCACATCATCAGATAACTGCTCAGAAAATGTCGGCATCGGAATTGACAAATCTGTGTCTGCAGATGTGCCAAATGCTGCATCAAGTTGTGAGTCGTGTTTTTGTTCAAACAAAGATTGCGCACCTGCATCAACAGCAACTGCACTTGAAAAACCAACTAATCGAATTTCGCTACGAAGATCTATCCCGTGAGTTTCAGAAACTCGATCACGAATAAACGTCATTACCTCTGCAACGTCGTCGGCGCTTCCGTCTTCATCTGCCTGAATAAAGTTTGCGTGCTTGTCAGAAATACTTGCAGAACCGATTCGATAACCACGCAAACCTAAACCATCAATTAATGCACCCGCTGAAGTTGCACCCGCTACTGGATTGACGAAAACAGAACCAGCATTTTGACCACCAGGTTGATGATCGCGACGCCATTTGACTATTTCTGTCATCCGTGCTTCGCCTTGCGCTGAATCGCCCCAACTCAATCGAAGAGTCGCTGACAACACAACATGTTGGTCTGTCAAATCTGAACCTCGAAACCGCAAACCCAAGTTCGCAGCCGAAACATTGGCCTCAATACCTCGGTCGATATGAAACAGTCGAACGCTAATTAACGAAGCAATCATGTCCGCACCATGGCCACCAGCGTTCATTCGCACTGCCCCACCAAGCGAACCTGGCACCCCAACTGCCCACTCAAAGCCTGTCAAACCGTGATGCACACTTTGTCTTGCCAATACAGGCAACGACGCCATTGATCCTGCAATCAAAATTGGTTGCTCGTTAATTTGAGGCAAACTAATTTGCTCAGCAAATGGACCAAGAGTGATTGCTACTCCGCGAAAACCGCTGTCGCTGACCAGCATGTTGCTACCACGGCCGAGCACAATCACAGGGACGCGAACTTTAGAAAGTGCTCGCGACAATGCATGCAAATCTTCGACACTCAATATCCGCATGAATATCGACGCTTCTCCGCCAACTCGATAGGTCGTATACGGACCTATCGGTTCATTTAGAGTTGCTCGGTCGCCTAGAAGTGAAGCCAGTCGCGAAAGATCTTTGTCACTTGGACGCGAAATATCAGTGATCATCGATTAAACCTGACGACGAGAAATCAATTCGCCTGGAAGTGCCGCGATGTCGCCACAACCCATCGAAATGCACAAGTCACCGGATTTAAGTTCATTAGCCAAGAATTCTATGAGATCAACACGTTGCGCTCGGTACACCACATTGCTCTGTGGGTGCGCATTGCGAACTGCCTCAACCACTAATTCGCCAGTTATCCCAGCAATTGGTTTCGTGCCAGACGCATAGATATCGGTAATGACTATCAGATCAGCATCTACGAATGAATCTGCATACAGATGCGAAATCACTGACATTCTGTTGAATCGATTTGGTTGAAAAACGGCAACAACTCGTGACCACGAATCAGATTCATCGCGTGCCCCTGCTAGCACAGCGGATATTTCGTTGGGTAAATGTGCATAGTCGTCGACATAGGTAACACCTTGATGCGTGCCATGTTGATCAAAACGTCTTGCAACACCTCCAAATTTCGAAAGAGCAGTACTTGCATCATCGAAACTTGCCCCAAGTTGCATCGCCATTGTTAGCGCCCCGAGCGCGTTACGAACATTGTGCATTCCACGTAGGCCAATCATAACTTCGCCTAATTTCGCGAAGTGCCCGTCTATTTTTTGACTAACCACAAAACGTGCAGACCCATTTTTAAATGAAACTTCGGTTGCAACAAAATCGGCTTTACTATGACTTGCTTGTGACGAGTCAGATTTAGATTCTCTATTGTCGAGTGCCGAATACGTAATCGCACCAAAATTTTGGGCAATTTCAGCGCACGCAAGATCATCAATGCAAAGAACTCTTGGGCCATTTACTTTGCCAACAAATTCAGAAAAACTTTGTCTAATCGCGTCAAAAGTCAAAAAATTGTCTAAATGATCAATATCGACATTCGTCAAAATCGCGCCCGCGAGCGGCAACTTCAAGTGCGACGAATCGCTTTCATCTGCTTCGACTACGAACAGTTCGCTATTTGTCCAAGACGCACCACGACCAAAATCTGCAACATCACCACCGATCAAATAACTCGGGTTCTTTTTTGCTTCAATCAAAATTGCAGCGAGCATTGACGACGTCGTAGTTTTGCCGTGCGTTCCAGCAACGCCAATACTCTTGGCTCGACTACATATATTCGCCAACATCTCGCCTCTGCTAACAATCCTGATATTTCGTTTGCCGGCTTCGTCATATTCGATGTTGCTCTTAGCAATTGCTGGCGACCCGGTCACCAAATCGCAATCGCCCACGGCTTTTCGATCGTGTCCAATATTTATCTTTACGCCAATCAGACGTAACCGATGGATAATTTCACTTTCGTTGATATCGCTGCCAGAAACATGGTGCCCCATTTCGGCAAGAACTGTGGCTATCGCCGACATACCTGGCCCACCGACACCCACAATATGAATACGTTTTGGACTCGATAAATCAAGATGACTCGAATTAGTAGCGCTCGCAATGCTCGCGATCAATTCGCCCAATTTTGATTCGCGATGAACAGTGCCGGCAACTCGCGCCATTTTTGCCAATGACGAAAGTTTGTTCGAATCATCTATCAATTTGACTATTTGTTCGGCAAGAAGTTTTTGAGAATAAACACCTTCTTCTAAAACAACCGCTCCACCTAGGTCACCCAACCATTTCGCGTTGAAAAACTGATGATTCTCGGCTGATTGCCTCCACGGAATCAACACACTGGGGCATCCAATGGTTGCAAGTTCGGCGATCGTGCTCGCTCCTGCCCGAGAGACAATTAAATCACTGGCCGCATAAAGATCTTCCATCGCTATGGTCGACGCCAGACGTTGATACTTTATTTTCGAACCGGCTGTCAGTTGTGGCAAGTCATCTTTGATATATCTCTCACCAGTCAAATGAATTACGCACAGATCTTCGCGATTTGAATTGTCTTCAACGAGTTGTCGAGTAACGGCGTTCAACATCGCAGAGCCGAGTGATCCACCTGTGACGGCAATAACTTTGCTCGCCGCAGATAGCCCAAGTCGTTCTCGCGCACCTGCGCGGTTCGCGGCAATGTCAAGTGTGCGCAATGCTCGCCTGACCGGAGCCCCTGTCAATATTGCGTTTTGCAACTTGGTCGGCAAATATGCAACTGCAGTTGCCGTAGCTTTTCGCGACTGCAGTCTTGTTGCCAATCCGGGTAATCGGTCATACGAAACTGTCAAAAATGGAATTCCGAGTTTTGTCGCGGCGCGCGAAGCAGCAACACTGCCATACCCACCAACCGATATAACGACTTTCGGTTTAAGCGTGAGCAATAATTTCACAGCCTGTCTGGTCGCAATCCGTAACGACTTGAGCGCTGAGATATTTTGCCTAAGTGACGAGAGCGAAACTTTGCGACTAAAGCCACGAACATCCAAAAGCGAAATTGGAATTCTGGTCGGTGGAACGAGTTTTGTTTCTATTCCAGTAGTTGTGCCAATAATGTGCAGATTTTGACTTGAATGTCCGGCGTCAATAAGTATTTCTGCCAACGCCAAAGCCGGAATCACGTGACCGCTTGTTCCTCCGCCAGTGATTACTGCAAACACAGACTGGTCTGTATCCATCAAGAGGTTCTAGTTGTGTAAAGCACTCACTTCATATTACGTGCGACATTGAGCAACAGCCCTGTCGCCGACATGCACACAAGTAGCGAACTTCCGCCATATGAAATGAGTGGCAGTGTCAAACCTGTCACTGGCATAGATCCAGACACTCCACCAATGTTGATGCATGCTTGTAATGCAAACCACATTGTCACACCACCTGCCAGTAATGCACCGAACTTTTCAGGCGCACGCATGCTTGCTTGCAAACCAAAAAGAGTAAAAATCAAAAAACCACCAATTACAAATATCACGCCGATCAAACCAAACTCTTCAGCAATCGTCGAAAAAATAAAGTCACTATGCGCTAGTGGCACATAGCCCCACTTGCCGGTGCCTGCCCCGGCGCCAACACCAGCAATTCCTCCATTGGCAATAGAAAGTATTGATTGCCAAACTTGATATCCAAAGTGCTCTTTAGTTTCATTTAAATTCAAAAATGCCGTCCAACGATGACGTCGAGACGAACTCATCAGAGTAAATAACAAACCAAGAAAAAATGAACCAGAAGCAAGTGAGACAACGATTCTCGTCGGAATACCTGCCATAAACATGACTGTGAGCACGATGCACGACATAATGATTGCGCCACCTAGATCTTTTTGTATCAAGCAAAGAGCAACAGCAATGCTCCAAACTCGCAAGATTGGAAGAGTTGTCCGCCAAGGGTCTGTGATCTCTTTTTGTCTGCGACCAAGCAAGTTTGCGCAATATGCGAGTAACGCAAATTTTAAAAGTTCTGAAGGTTGAAAACCAATAGGTCCCATTTTTACCCAAGCACGAGCACCATTAGTGCTGACACCAATACTCGGAGCAAATGGCAACAACATCAAGGCATATGAAACCATTAGCCCAGGAAATACCCATCGCCGCAACATTGGATAAGGAAACAGATAAAAGAAAAGCATTCCCAAGCCACCAAAACACGCCCACATCGCTTGTTTGAAGAACATTTTCCACGGAGACATGCCGCTGTTCAGCGCAACAATCGACGAAGACGACAAAACCATGACTAATCCGAATGTCACGAGACTTACAACAGTTATCAAAATATAGAAAAGCGTTGCGTTTGGCGGGCCCTGTGCGGGGCGACGTGTTCCTAATAGACCACGATTGTCAAGCACCGCACGTCGGCGCTCTGCCAATGTCTGAGAACGACCTGGTTCAAGGATTGCTGTGCTCACGATTTATCTCCTTTATTTTTATTTTTTGAAATTAAGGCGCGGACTTCTTGCGCAAAATCTTCTCCGCGTTGTCCATAGTTCGAATACCAGTCATAACTCGTACACCCCGGCGAAAGCAGAACGACGTCCCCAGCGTTCGCAAGTTCGTCTGCAACCTTCACTGCGTTATGCATTGAATCTGCTCGACGGACTTCACAAACTCCAGAAAAAGCATTTTCTATTTCGCCAGCAGCGTTTCCGATTGCCACAACCGCTCGCATTCTTTTTGGCTGACTTGCCATCTCGCCAAGATCTAAACCTTTATTTTTTCCGCCTGCAATCAACACAATCGAGTCAAACGAACGCAAGGCAACATTGGCCGCATGCGGACTCGTCGCCTTTGAGTCGTTGTACCACGACACACCTTGAGCGGTTGCAACAAGTTCAATACGGTGCGGTGCATTTACGAAATCTACGAGCGCTGTTGCAACATCTTGGCAAGTCGCTAGACCAGACTCGATTGTGATCGCAGCAGCAGCCAAAGCATTGGTCACATCGTGTGGCAAGCACCGTCGCATTTCTTCAATTCGCATTATTGGACCTTGCGGCGAAGTTAGTACTCCACCACGTGCGTGATAGTCACCTTCTTGATCACCAAAACTAATGATCCGAGCACCACTTAAGCGTGCAATTTCAGTAATTGTCTCATCTGCTTGTGGTACAACAGCAACATCATCTGCGAGAAGATGAGCCCACATTTGTGCTTTCGCCAAACGATACGAATCCATTGACGAATGCCAATCCAGATGGTCGGGTGCAAGATTTAGCCAAACAGATGCTTTCGCCCGAAAGCTTTGCGTATACGCAAGTCGAAAACTTGAACACTCAACGGCAAATACTTGAGCATCGCTTCTTAGCGCGGCAATAAGTGGCGTCTCGGTATTGCCAACCGCCATTGATCGAAAACCTGCCGCAGTACTCATTGCCGCAGCCATCAAAGTTGTCGTGGTTTTGCCATCAGTGCCGGTAACTGCGACCATTTTTCGCGGCTCAGCGGTAAGTGCTTCGAATTGATACGCGAGTTCAATCTCTGATGCAATTTTTTTATTCTGTTGTTTTGATATTTTTATAACTTGATGGCTTTCAGCAACACCGGGTGCTGGTGATATTTGATCTACTTCTTTAATTATTTTTTGCAACTGCTCTGAATTTGGAGCTGAGATGAATTGTGACCCAAGTTCTGCTGCAAATAATTCGTGGGTTTCGATTTCGAGTTGATCGGTTGAGTCATCAGCCAGAACAACACTTTGACCACGAGCCACAAGTTCGCGGGCTACTGATTTTCCTGCAATTGCTAGACCGTAAACCAGAGTCGTCGTCATTTCAGCGTTGAAGACCGTTGATATTTTGAATATTTGTAAAGTCAGCAATAAAAATTGCAATGGCGGTTGCCACACAAATCGCCGAGATAATCCAGAATCGAATAATCACAGTTGTTTCTGGCCAACCGATCTGTTCAAAATGGTGATGTATCGGTGAGTTTCGCAGCAATCGTTTTTTTCGACCAGATGCCTTAAACACACCCATTTGAACCGCGACTGAACCAGCCTCAAGAACATTAATCCCACAAATAATTGGCAATAATAAATGCGTATTCGTGCTTACTGCTAGCAAGCCAAGTGCGGTACCAATGCCGAGTGCTCCTACGTCGCCCATAAAAATTTTTGCAGGTGCTGCGTTCCACCATAGAAATCCCCCGCATGCACCAGCCAATGATGCCGAGAGAACCGCAAGATCAAGAGGGTTAATCACATCGTGATAAAGCAACGGATTACGAAATGCCCAATATGCAATCACCGTGAATGCGATGAACCCAAATGATGCCGAGCCAGCTGCAAGACCGTCTAGACCGTCAGTGACATTAACTGCATTCGATGTTCCCCAAACCATCAGTGCTGTCCAAATTACAAATAATGGCCAAGTAAAAGTGATCCCCGGAAAGTCTGAGCGTGTGAAAGAAAGAGTTTCACTTACTCCGGTTGCGACGTGCAACCACCAGGTAAGCAAAATACAAATTCCGAAAGTGATGTAACCCTTTTTCTTCCAAAATAAACCGCGATTGTGCTGACGTTTTACTTTAAGAAAATCGTCAAGAAAACCAATTGCTGCTAAAACAAATATTGCGACCCAAATAATCATCGACTGATCTGAGAATGGCAAACCATCTCTCAAGTGGGCAACAAGCCAACCAAATGCTGCCGAAAACAAGATCGCAATTCCGCCCATCGTCGGAGTGCCTTGTTTGCTCATATGTTGCACTGGACCCCGGTCTTCTGCACCGAGAATTGGCTGACCCTTGCCGATTCGTTTGAAAATAAACATCAATAAACGAGTACCTGCAAGGGATGAAATCATCGCCACACCTGCGGCTAACAAAATTGCGATCATGATGTAGCCATCAACAATTCTCTCGACACAAGTGCATCATTGAAATCAAAATCGTCTGCCCCGATTGTCTGAGTTGATTCATGTCCTTTGCCTGCGATGACCACAATGTCGCCAGCCTTTGCACTGGCGAATGCACTAGCAATCGCATTACGACGGTTCAGATCAACCATAACTTTGCCTGATGCATTTGCTGAATTCATCGCACCATCCATAATTTCGTTGGCAATGGTTTGGGCATCTTCGTGGCGGGGGTTATCTGAGGTGATATAGATGACATCTGCGAGTTTCGCCGCAACTGCACCCATTTTAGGTCGTTTTGAATGATCACGATCTCCACCGCAACCAAACACAACTATTACCTTGGCGTTATCAGCGACAAGTTGTCGAGCAGAAATCAAAACATTTTGTAACGCTTCTGGAGTGTGTGCATAGTCGATCACGACTCCGAACTCCTGACCCTCAATCACAGATTCAAATCGTCCTGAGATTGCTCCTGCAGCAGCCAAACCTTTCGCGATGTCACTAATTGCGACACCAAGTTTGGCTGCTGCAGTCGCGGCAGCTAGCGCGTTCATCACATTGAAATGTCCACCGGTTGCGACTTCGATTCTCTGACCTCGCCATTCAAATGAGATTTTTGAAACATCTGCTTGAACTTGTTGTGCATCACTAATACTGAATGACTCGCAATCAACTTCTTTTTTGCTTGCCAGCAAGTCAATCAACAACGCCCCGTGCACATCATCTCTATTGATGATGCATTTGTTTGTGAAATGGCTCGTAAATAGCTGAGCTTTGGCACTGAAGTAATCTTCGGTTGAGTTGTGAAAATCCAAGTGATCTTGACCGAGATTTGTAAAGACCGCTGCTTTAAACGACATGCCAGCGACTCTGCGCAAGGTGAGTGCATGTGAAGAAACTTCCATCACAACGGCTTTGCATCCGCGCTCTAACTCGCCAGCCAATGATCGTTGCAAATCTGTTGATTCTGGGGTCGTACGCGCACCCGAAAGTGTGCCAAATACCGTTGTCTGCCAACCATGCTGATTCAAAATTGCAGCCAACATATGCGAGGTTGTCGTTTTGCCGTTTGTGCCGGTGATTCCGATGACATTTAATTTTTGACTCGGTCGATTAAATAACTCTGCAGCAAGATAGCCCATTGCTGAGCGCACATCGCTGACGATTACCTGTGTTATATCAAGATCAACTCTGCGTTCGACCAGCAACGCAACTGCCCCGTTATCTTTTGCCGCTGCAGCAAAATTGTGACCGTCGGTCTGATCGCCCACAACACAACAGAAAATTGAATTCTTTGAAACATTTGACGAATCATGCGTGATATCTGAAATTAGAACATCTGCACTACCGATTATTTCGCGAACTACTATCTCAGATGCCCCAGCCAGCACTTGATCTAACTGGCGCATCAAATTGTGTGACATCTCAGTGACCCGGCCCAAGTTCTGCTGGGCGTGGCCCAACACAACCCAAGTCGTTAGCTTCAGGACGAATGTTAAGTTCGCTAATCAGAACTTGACCAATTCTTGCGAACACTGGAGCAGCAGCGGTTCCACCGAAACGGTCCTGCGAAGATGAATCTGGTTCATCAATTGAGACGAGCACTGTCATGCGTGGATTATTTGCTGGCAAAAACCCGACGAACGATGCGAAATAAGCTCTAACTCCTTCGTCAGTGAAGTACTTGCCATTGGCTTGAAGCTTGTAAGCCGTTCCAGTTTTGCCAGCAGCGCTGATACCTGGAAGTTTTGCCAAGGTAGCAGTTCCATAGCAAACAACATCTGTCATCATTGATGTCATTGTTTTTGCAGTTGCCGAAGAAACAACTTGATGGGTTGGCGATGGTGCAGTTGAAACCTCGACGCCCTTTGCATCAATCGTCTTTAAAACTAATTTTGGTGCGACATAGACACCGTTGTTGGCCACAACGTTGACAGCAGCCACCAATTGCAAAGCGGTCGTTGTGTAGCCGTAGCCATATGCGAATGTGATCTTTTCAGTTCCTCGCCACTTGGCTGCTGGTCGCAATGCTCCGCGTGATTCACCTGGGTAACCAATTTCGGTCTTGGCACCAAACCCAAACAACTTCAAATAATCATGATTTTTTTGGCTATCTAGGGTTCTTGAGACCAGTACTGTTCCAAGGTTTGAAGAGTCAACAAATATTTTTCGAACAGACATGTCTTCAAGACCGTGTGGGTATGCATCGGTGACTTTGTACTCCCAATTTGTACCGCGATCAAAAACTTGCGAGCCCGGAACACTGAAAGTTGAGCCCATGTTTACAGTTCCTTCGTTTATCGCTGCCGCAATGCTAAAAACCTTGGCCACCGAACCTGGTTCATTCGCTTCAACCGCAGAAAAGTTGCCAGATTCACTTGAATAACTGCCATCTTCATTGCGACGCACATTTGACATAGCGAATATTTCACCAGTTTTTGTATCCATCACAATTGCCGAACCACCACGAGCACCAAGACGCTCAACTTGTTGTTTAACAATTCCATCTACTTGAAATTGAATCGTTCGATCAATTGTTGTGATCAACCGCCCACCAGGGATCGCTTCTGTAACTTTGCTAGATTTTGCCGCAATTGATTTGCCAGTGGTATTGACTTCGCGAACAATGCGACCGTCAGTGCCAGCAAGAATATCTTGATACTTAAATTCAAGACCTGAAATTCCTAATCCGTCGCTGTCTGTGCGGCCAATTAAGCCGCGCAGTCCATCACTCGTTAGTGCGCGTCCAGATTCTCTATACGACGACACGCCTTTGAGTTTCAGGGCAACGATCGTATTGGCAACTTCTAGGTTCGCATGACGAGCAATATAAACAAAACTTGAACTCTTGTTTTGAAGTTTGACCGTCAATTCTGCTTCTGCCTGTGGTGTCAACTTGACAATGCCTGCAATCACGTGAGCGACACCAACCGGGTCAATCACTGATCGAGGATCAGCAAAAACAGTTCGTGTCGGCACCGGCAAGGCAAGTTCTAGCCCACTTCGATCCAAAATTGATCCACGCTCAGAACGAAGCACCTGAACTCTTGTGCGTTGAGAGAAACTTGCTTCGCGATAATCGCCTGACCAAACAGTTTGCAATAATGCAACTCGTATTCCGATTGCAGTTAATAGCAAAGCAACCACAGTGAACATCAAAACGATTCGCTTGCGCATATCGCCACCACGCAAATCTTTCGTGAAATACTCTCTACTTCTAGTCGCGGCAGAAGATGCTCGATAAGAAATATCTGAGTTGCGCACGCGGTTTGCATCAATTCGGCTTGAACCTTTGCCTCGATTGGCGCCAATTCTTAGGCTCATGGTGTCACACTCGTTAAAGTTTGCGGAAATAACTCGTCACCAACTGGCGGTTGAGAGATTTTTTTATCCATTGACCCAGTCGAAGCAAGAACACTCGCAACTACATCGGCAGGAATCGCTGCGAACTTAGATGAAACACCTTGTGACATGCCAAGCATCATCGCTTGCTCTCGCAGATAATCTGGGGCGCGCAACTCAGCTCGTTGTTGTCTCAATTCGTCATAATGCTGACGAGCCAATCGAACATCGGTGCTCACCTTGTCAAGTCGCAACTGCTGTTCGGCAATAACAGTTTGGAAAACCACGACAACTGCAAGCAATGACGTAATACTTAGAATCACTTTTGTCGCTAGTGAGAACTTCGACTTCGAAATCGGGGCCACAACACGAAGATGTGATCTATCACGTCGTAACTCATC
>JAEMRY010000003.1:18148-41067 GCA_016463105.1 Ilumatobacteraceae bacterium
GTGCGAACACGCCTAACTGGTGCTGGTCGCTCTGCAAATGCTGCCGACATTTCAGCTCCTCGCCCCAGCGAGAGTTTTTTCGACAATTCGAAGTCGAGCAGATTTAGCACGACGGTTTTGTGTTTGCTCTTGTTCACTTGGATACTGAGCCATCCGCACTCGACGCACACGACGCACACCGAGTTGCGACTCGTGCACATATGGCGAGCCAACTTTTGGTTCGTCAGTATCATTTTCTGCAGATCGAAAAACCTGCTTGACAATGCGGTTCTCGCCAGAGTGATACGCCAAAACGGCGATTCGACCGTTGGCTTTTGTGGTATCTATCGCAGCCTTTAGAGCGTGCTCAAGAATTTCAAGTTCTTTATTCACTTCAATTCGAATTGCTTGAAATGTTCGCTTCGCTGGATGCCCACCCGTTCGCCTTGCAGGAGCGGGTATTGCCGACACAATTACTTCAGCCAAATGAGTAGTCGTATTTATTGGACGAGCAGACACAATTGCTCGCGCTATCCGCCTTGCGAATCGCTCATCAGCATTTCTTGCAATCAAATTTGCAAGTTCAGATACTTCATAACTATTTACAACATCAGCAGCACTGAGTTCACTGCGTTGATCCATCCGCATATCAAGTGGTCCATCATTTCGATACGAAAACCCACGCTCAGCAATATCTAGTTGTGGTGATGAAACGCCAAGATCAAATAGTGCTCCAGAAATTTCACTAATTGACAACTCTTCTAGAACCTCTTTAAGAGAATCAAACCGAACGCGTCTAACAGTCAGTCGACCCCGAAGTGAAGCATCACTCGAAATCATTTTTTCGGCGTTAGAAATCGCGTCTGCGTCTTGATCTAATCCTAAAATTTGCAAAGACGGATGTGCATTTAAAATTGCCTTGGCATGACCGCCCAGACCGAAGGTCGCATCAACTAGGACACCTGGTGGCACGGTGGCAAAACATTCAACGATTTCATTAAGCATTACTGGCTCGTGTGAATTTATATTCGGGTTATTTTGGTCATTCATAAAAATTTTGCAACTTGCTAACTTTCACTTACTTGCCTCGCTTATCAGCAGCCCCCCGGCTAACGGTGCCTCCGGGATTTCTCCCCGGATAGCGAAATGGAAGCGGGCGGAGTTGGGAGCTATCCATTTTGTTAACCGGGAGACTGCTGATAAGCGAAACTCGTGCAACTGTGAAAGTTACGAAAAGAGTTTGTTGCTTGGCCCCCTTTCGTTCTCTACTCGGTGCCGGCTAGTTCTTGGGCGCCCGAATCACTGATTCGCTGATGCCGCTCTGGATCCCAAATTTCAACGCGGTCAAAAGAACCGCTAACAATTACTCTTGAATTGAGTTCAAGTCCTGCATACGCCCGCAACTTTTCATCGACATTGATTCGACCTTGTGCATCGACTGTCACTTCGATCATGTTGGATGCCAAAGCTCGTTGCTGTTTGCGATCCATTTCGCCGCGACGAACTTTCTCCATCGCATCATTTGCCACCGACAAAAAAGCCTCTGTGGTTAATACGTCAACACACTTGTCTCGACCTAGAGCCAGATAGCACTTTGGCTCGAGTCTTGGACGAAAAGCCGTCGGCAACGCGACACGACCCTTCGGATCCAATTGACGTTCATGCGCACCTACAAACACTGTTCCTCCGCCTAGTCCCAAAACCCATTATTTAAAGGGTTTTAGAGCTCCCTCTACTACCCGAGAGTTAGTATAACCCACCAGCCCCCACAATGTGACATTATCCCCCACATTTCACCACTAAATATTTGGCGTGTTTTATCGTGTTTTAGCGTGTTCTAAAGCTTTTTGCGCTTTCGGTGTTTTTTCGGTGGTTAAAGCGACTCGGCCAAAGCGATCAACGAGTCGGCGATCGCATTTAACCCACCCGTAAACCCTGCCCTAGTCGATTTCAGATCTCGACTAATCGATAAGTCAGCACCTGAGATTTTCTCAAAATCTAAATATTTTTCGTATGCTTCGCTCGACCACCGACTGTGCAGCACACATTGAAACCTCGCCATCTCGCGAGTCCGGCGTTGAGAGATACCAACCAATTTTTCACCGTGCAGTGTTATCTCGCCAGGCCCGAGACCAGCAAAGCAAACTAAATCTGAAATCTCATTTCTTTCAAGCCCGCCATGGTGCACAATTAATTGGTCGCGCGAGGCAACCTCGTTTTCGGCCAGCGCGCTTGCCCACAAATCACCAACCCACCACATTGCTTTTCCTACATCGTCACTCCATAAAACATCATCACGCGGAATAACTAGATCAATCCACAAATGTTCATTGACTCCAAGATAAACAGCACCGCCGCCGCTTCGTCTGCGCACAACACTCACACCGTCAGTTTCGCAAACTTGCTGCTTCACGATCTCAAATGATTGTTTTGATCCCAACACAATTGCAGATTCACTTATTGATGCACGCCAAATAGCGCGCTGCGCTGGAAGTTCTCGAGAATGCACAGACTCTGCCGAGTCACGAATGTGATGTACTTGCCAAGATTTCATTTATGAATTTCTAAACGCGTTCTAAGAAGCGTATGCGAGATATTGTTTCCAAGCTTCAGGAATTCTGCCAACCGAAACCGTAATCCAAGCCAATTCGCGCGGCGTGTGCGGTTGATTGGCGAGCAACATTCCCGCTTCGTCAGGAGTGCGGTCGCGTTTTTTTAAATTACAGCCACGACAAGCAGCAGTGACGTTCTCCCAGACGTGCATTCCTCCACGTGACCGCGGCATCACATGATCAATGCTGTCGGCGTGACCGCCACAATATTGACACCGATGATTATCACGAGCAAATATTGCTCGCCTCGACATCGCAGTTCGCCGATGATACGGAACTTTGACGACATATCGCAAGCGAATTACTAGCGGGCCGGGCATCACAAAAGTTTCAGCGTGAATTTGTGTTCCGTCATCTTCGACAATTTCTGCTTTGTCTGAAAGCACCAAGCAGATCGCACGGCGAGCAGGAACAATTGACAGTGGTTCAAAAGTTGCATTAAGAACCAACGCGCTTCTCATCGGGCGTCTTTCAGCCAATTCAAATAGCTCAACACGTCAGCAACTTCAACAACATGATCCTGATCACCGTATTGGGTCTGAACACGAAACCGAATGTAATCACGCGTTGGGAGCGGAAGAAATGGTGATCTTGCCCACCATCGCCGCGGAATCAGACGAAATGCTTGCGTTAGGGCTGTGGCCCACAAACTCGGTCGGAAAAGCACCGCAACAACAATCGCCGCACCAGATCGCATGCCCGACAGAACCTTCATTAGCTATGCGGGTTTTGGCTCTTTGGGTAATCCAAGCACCATTTCGCCAATAATGTTGCGCTGAATTTGCGAAGAGCCAGCGTAAATTGTGCCGGCTCGCGCATTCAAAAATGTCATCGCCCAACTCATCGAACTATTTTTTGCGCCACCTTCATCAGTTTGAAATGAAGAAAATGGCTTACGTCCAACCGGCACGAGACCATCGGCACCAAGAATATCCATTGCTAATTCGGTGACAATTTTGTGATATTCGCTCCAATACAACTTCGATATCGCACCGTCTGGCCCAGGATGATGACCGGCAATAAATTTTGTGAGCGTACGCAAACCCAAATACTTCATAATTTGTACCCTGCCGTAGCACTCACTTAAACGCTGACGAATTCTTGGGTCATCGACAACGCCACGTTCACGAGCAAGAGCGACAAGCCGATCGAATTCGGCTTGAAATCGAATTGATGAAGTTGCTGCTGCTTCTCCACGTTCGTAGCCCAGCAATGACATCGCTACGGCCCATCCATTATTTAATCCGCCGACGACATTTTCTTTTGGACACGCCGCGTCGGTATAAAAAATTTCATTGAATTCGCTCTCGCCTGAGATCATTTTGATAGGTCTTACTTCAATACCCGGCTGACGCATATCAACTAATAAAAATGATATTCCTTTATGCTTTGGCGCATCCGGGTTTGTACGTGCAAGAGTAAAAATGTGAGTTGCATGTTGACCAGAAGAAGTCCAAATTTTTTGTCCATTCAAAATGAACTGGTCACCGTCAAGCGTCGCCTTAAGGCCAACATTGCCGAGATCCGAACCGGCATTCGGCTCGCTGTATCCCTGGCACCAAGTATCTTGACCAGAAATAATTCTCGGTAAGTAATATCGCTTTTGTTCTTCGGTACCCCAAACCAACAAGGTGTTGCCGAGCATTTGAATTCCAAAAACGTCGTTGAAAGAACCTGTCGGCACACCTGCACGCACGAATTCTTCGGCAACGATCACTTGCTCTAACGCAGTTAAACCACCGCCACCGTATTCAACCGGCCAACCAGGAGCCAGATAACCACTCGAGGCTAAAGTTTGTCGCCACTCTGTTATAAAATCTAGGACTGCTTTTCCTTCAAGAGATCCGATGCCCTTCCAAGTTGGCGGAAGTTTTTCGGCCAAAAATGCTTGGACCTTCTCGCGATATTCTTCAGCCTGAGGCTCATATACGGGTTTCATGAAACACATCCTAGATTGCGAGCCACCGCTGCTGCCCCAACGAGCGGCGACAACTGGCCAAGTCCAGCTGGACAAACAGTGAAATCGCGAATGAATTCAATTTTGGCACTGCGGTCAAGTTCGCTTTGCACGGCCTCAAAAAATGGTTCTCCGAATCCAAGCGCCACTGAGCCGGCGATAACAGCACTGCGCAAATCCATAATTGCACCCACACTTACAAGCGCTCGAGCCACCAGTCGACCAGTATTAGCAATAACTTCCGGGCTGGCTTGGGCAGCAGGCTTTCCTGTGATCGCTTCAATAGACCGACCAGATGCATGCGCCTCAAGACAACCATGAGACCCGCAAGCACAGAGTCGGCCGTCAGGCTCGACGATTACGTGGCCGATATGACCAGCATTGCCGATTCGTCCGTCAAGAATTTTTCCACCAGAAATAATTCCCCCACCAACACCAGTTGAGACAACCATTCCAATGACGTCTGTCTGCCCTGCAACTGCTCCACACCAAACTTCACCTTGAACTAAAGCTTTCGCATCGTTGTCGATAAATACGGGCATCTGTAATAGATCTTGCAACTTCGCTCGCAATGGAAAATCTCGCCATTCATTAATATGCAAAGTTGAAACAAGATCGCCATTAGGTGTCATCGGACCACCACAACCCACACCACAACCAACAAGTTCGACATCGGTCAACTTAAGTTGCGATTTAATTAAATCACTTAAGGCATCCCAAACATTAGTTTGTGGTGTCGTCGCACGACCATGAGATAAGACTTCACCTGAAAGCGAGACAACTCCAACCGAAAGTTTGGTGCCACCAATATCAACGGCGAAATAGCCGCGCGTAGCCACGGCAAATTTGCTTTATCGCTCGCGCGTGAACTTTTCGCGCATTTTTTGTGCATTCATGCGCGATGTACGCAAAGTCTCAGCCACATCACGCAGACCAACTTTTGACATTGCCCGCAATTGTCGCTCAACAATCAGAGCACATCCCAACATCGCGATAAAACCTGCGAACGCCAACAAGAAGTGAATCTGCAAAGCCAGAATCGTTAGCGCGAGACAAACCACTATTCCTACTCCGGCCCACCAAGCAGTGCGCGCTGAGTGCCGATACAAACCGGATGACGAAACCGCCTGCGCGAATCGTTCATCAGCTTTAAGATCGTGCTCGATTTGCGCGAGGATCTGTTGTTCGTTGTCGGATAACGCCACAAAACCTCCAAAGTTTATTTAACTATCTGATATCTAATCTATATCTTGACCCAATTGTACTTACTAACCAGATGGTTTCAAATTTATTTTGATTTTGGGTCACTAGGACCCCACTTCGACGAACTCGGGTCACGCTCTTGACCAATTGTGCTTGCGGGCTTAATCGCTGATTCTCCAAACCGATCTCGAATCTCGTCAATTGCCGAAGTTGTCGTACTCCATGCTGCGTCCAAATTATTTGCTGATAGATCACTAGAAGAACTATCGAACAAACTCATCTGTTGATCTGGTGCAACTAAGTTTCTAGTACTTATTCCAAGCAAGCGAACCCCTGCAGAAAGATCAATACCGAGCAATAACGGCTCGAGCAAGCGAACCATAGCTTGAGACGACGACACAGGCATCTCGACACTTACTGATCTTGTGACTAATTGAAAATTTGCATATTTTATTTTTAACGAAATTGTTCTTGCGCCAACGCCTGACTGTCGACACCGCGTAGCCACAGAATCGGCCAGTCGCACAAGGTGGTCATGGGCAATTTGATATTCAGTAATATCGCTTGAAAATGTTTCTTCATGCCCTATCGATTTGGCATCACGGTCTGGTTCAACATCGCGATCGTCATTACCTTTTGCGAGTTCGCTCAAGTGACGTCCAAGCGAATCGCCAAGCACGGCGATAAGCACTGCCAAGTCAAAATTGGCAAGATCACCAACTGTCTTGATCCCGAGGCCATTAAGTTTTTCGAAAGTTACTGGCCCTACGCCCCAAAGTGCATCCACGGCGAGTGGATGCAAAAACTCAAGTTCGTGAGTCGGAACAACTTCATAGACTCCGTGCCCTGCCACAACGCCTTCACGAGATGCTCGTGGTTTGGCCACGACCGATGCAAGTTTTGCGAGAAACTTATTCGGCGCAACTCCGACGCTGCAAGTTAGTTGTGTTGTCTGTGCGACACGGCGACGAACTTCGTGACCGATTGTGACTCCGTCACCAAATAAACGCAAAGATCCAGACACGTCCAAAAATGCTTCGTCGAGTGACAAACCTTCAACTAACGGTGTGAATTCATTAAATACTTCAAACACTTCGCTACTCACATCTGAGTAATGCCCGTGATCTCCTGGCAGAAAAATTGCTTGTGGACAAAGTCTTTTTGCCTGAGACGACGACATCGCCGAGAAGACACCGAATCGTCGGGCTTCGTAAGATGCGGCCGCCACAACACCTCGAGAACCATCTCCACCCACGACTACCGGTTTGCCAACTAGATGCGGATTGCGACGCAATTCAACTGCGACATAAAACATATCCATATCCACGTGCAAGATCGTTCGAAAATCAGGACGCTGGTGAATACTCACTTACGAGACGCTAGCCATGCAACGTAACTGATGTTTGTGAACCTACGCTCTTAAAGATGAATAGCGATCTGACCAGCGATGCTCGGGCTCTTTCGGCATTGCCTTCGGTCGCAGCCAGAGCAATCGCCTTCATCGGGATCATCGTCGCTGGATTTGCCGGAGCGTTGATCGGGTATTCACTTGTCGATCTTCAATGCGAAGGTTCATGTGATTTGCCAAACTCAATTGGTCTTGTATCTGGTGCCACAATCAGCGCAATCGGCATGAGCATCGTTGTTGTGCTTGTGTTGCGTGCGGTCGGCGAATGGCGTGAACTCGAGGATCGCAAATGAATGATTCATTGACGATGACTCTGTTGGACATCTGCACAGAACTTGCTGTAACTGGTGGCAAACGTGCATTTGAAGGTCGGCGTGCCGGGCTCAAAGATGTCTCAACAAAGTCAACCAGCACCGATATGGTCACAGAATTCGATCGAGCAACCGAGCAGTACATCGTTCATCAGATTCGTACTCGCCGACCCGATGATTCAATCATTGGAGAAGAAGGTGGTTCGCACTCAGGCAATAGCGGTATCACTTGGTGCATTGACCCAATCGACGGCACAACTAATTTTCTTTATGCTTTGCCGAGTTGGAGTGTTTCAATCGGGGTCAGCGATCACAAAGGCCCGTTAGTGGGTGTCGTATATATACCAGCGCTTGATGAAATATTTTCAGCAACGCGAGGTGGTGGAGCATTTTTGAACGGTGAGAAAATTCACTGTAACGAAGTAACAGATGTTTCTAAAGCGCTCGTCTGCACAGGATTTAGTTATTCGCCAGAACAACGATCAATTCAATCGAAGCGAGTCTCAACTTTTATACATAAAGTTCGCGACATTCGACGCCTCGGCGCTGCAAGTGTTGATATTTGTTTCGTAGCTTGCGGCAGGGTTGATGCTTATTTTGAAGAAAACTTGCACTCATGGGACATTGCTGCCGCAGAGTTGATCGCTATTGAAGCCGGCGCACGCAGTGGAGACTTCAGTGGTGGATCTTCAAGCCCAGCCGAGATAATGGTTGCATGCCCTGGCATATTTGATGGACTTAGCAATTTGATCTGCGAATTGCAATGAGACTCACCTGCTAGCAATAATTAGATCGTGACTGCGCGTATTTTGACGGTCGATGACGACCAGCAAATTCGAACCGTCGTCAAGTCAATACTTGAAGTTGAAGGTTGGCTTGTCGAAGAAGCCAACACTGGCGAAGAAGCAGTAAAAGTTTTCTCCCAGAAAATACCCGACGTTGTTTTGATCGACGCTGTGCTTCCCGATATGGATGGCTTTGACTTATGTCGTACCATTCGTCAAAACAGTGATGTCCCAATAATGATTGTGACCGCGCGCGCTGACATACAGGATGTCGTCGCTGGTCTTGAATCTGGTGCCGATGATTATTTGACTAAACCTTTTGCACCAAAAGAACTTTCGGCAAGAATAAGGGCTTTGCTTCGCCGAGCCAGACAAGCATCCTCAAGCCATGCAAAAATAATTCTTGGAAACCTTGAAATCATTCCTGGCGAAGGAAAGGTGCTACTAAACAACCAAGAAGTTCCAGTGACGAAAACAGAGTTTCAATTATTGTGTGAACTTGGACAAGACCGTGGTGCAGTCTTGAGCCGAGAAGCTTTGTTGGACAAAGTTTGGGGACTTGGCTATTTCGGCGATATGCGGTTAGTCGATGTCCACGTTCGGCGTCTGCGAATAAAGATTGAAGATGACCCATCAAATCCAAAACACTTGGTCACGGTTCGTGGACTCGGCTATCGATTGCAATAGTGATAAACACGGCAAGATGAGATACAAGACATGAACGTTGTCCTTGCAATAGATTCTGGTACGACTGGCGTACGATCACGTGCTGTTTTCGATGACGGTTCTGCCGCGATCACTTCATATCGCGAATTTACGCAAATTTTTCCGCAGCCTGGGTGGGTCGAACATGACGCCACCGAAATCTGGCAAGCGGTACTCACAACATTGCAAGAAGTAACTTGCCAGATCGATCAAACAATTACTGCGATTGGGATTACCAATCAGCGCGAAACTGTTGTCGCATGGAACAAGCAAACCGGCAAACCATACGGCAACGCGATTGTTTGGCAAGACCGGCGCACCGCCGATAGGTGTGTTGAACTTGCCGAGAACTTGCCGCTCGTCCGTCAGCAGACTGGTTTAGTTCTCGACCCATATTTTTCTGCAACGAAAATCGAGTGGCTGTTGACAAATCGAGAGATTCGCCAAGACGATGATTTGTGCATCGGAACGATTGACTCTTGGCTGATCTG
Source organism: Ilumatobacteraceae bacterium (assembly GCA_016463105.1). Classification (GTDB taxonomy): domain Bacteria; phylum Actinomycetota; class Acidimicrobiia; order Acidimicrobiales; family Ilumatobacteraceae; genus BACL27. The sequence goes on from JAEMRY010000003.1 coordinate 27,600, forward strand.
GAATCTCACAGGGGGCAAATCTTTCGTCACTGATTGCACAAATGCCAGTCGGACAATGTTGTTTGATATCAACAAAATGAATTGGAGTAAAGAACTAACAGAGCTACTAGGCGTTGACCCGAAGTTCTTGCCGGAGGTTCGTCCATCGAGCAGCGACTTCGGCGTTACGGTTCAACTCGGGTCATTGCCATCAGGCATTTCAATCAGCGGTGTAGCCGGCGATCAACACGCCGCACTATTTGGTCAAGCGTGTTTTGAAACCGGAAGCACAAAAAATACTTACGGCACGGGCAGTTTCGTATTAATGAATGTCGGCACAACCTGCCCTGCCCCCAAAGATGGAATGCTGACAACAATCGCCTGGCAACTCGGCAGCAACAAACCTGTTTATGCGCTTGAAGGTGCAATATTTGTTACTGGCGCCGCAATTCAATGGTTGCGCGACGGGTTGAACATCATCGATAATGCAAGTGAAATAACTGCGCTCGCACAAAGCGTCACCGACTCTGGTGGCGTTGTAGTTGTGCCAGCGTTCACTGGTCTTGGCAGCCCATGGTGGGATGCATATGCGAGGGGTTCAATTTTTGGCATCACCCGAGGCACATCGCGGGCACACATTGCACGAGCCACAATCGAATCAATCGTTTTTCAAACTCGAGACGTTGTTGACGCAATGACTAAATCATCGGGAGTTGCAGTATCCGAATTGAAGGTTGATGGTGGTGCTTCAGTAATTGATTTCATGTTGCAATTGCAAGCGGATCATCTGGGTGTAGACGTGCTGAGACCAAAAGAATTAGAGACGACAGTGATGGGTGCGGCCTATCTTGCAGGTTTATCAAAGGGAGTTTGGCAATCAACACAAGACATTTCGAAAGCATGGCAACTTGAGAAAATCTTTTCACCAGCAAACACACCAAGTGGCTATGAAACTTGGCAAATGGCCGTCAAGCGGTCAATGAATTGGGCTAAATAATCTCGCAGAAATATTATTGTGCCGACAATAACGCTGCACCAATTGCGCCGGCGCTCTCACCGAGTTGCGCCACGCGCAATTCTGGGTGCTGACGGTTATCTGGCGCGTAAAGCAATTTTTTGTACCAACTTTTTATATAAGGCATCACTAGATCTGCTGCTTCAGCAAGTCCACCGCCAATCACAATCACATTCGGGTCAGTGATATTGGTCAAATTAACTAAACCAATCGCTACCCATTTGCCAAAAGTGTCTAGATACCCCAGTGCTTGTTCATCACCTGCAACTGCGCGAGCAATTACTTCTTCGCCTCGTTCGCCTCCGGCAATTGTTGCAAGCCCTGAACCAGATGCATAACGCTCCCAACATCCACGTTGGCCGCACGGACATAAAATACCTTGACTTTCAACAATCATGTGTCCAATTTCGCCAGCGAAACCATGACTGCCCCGTTGCAATTTAGACCCAGAAACAAATCCTCCACCGATACCTGTTCCTAATGTGACCATCCACATATCAGTGGCGCCACGGCCTGCGCCATACTGCCACTCTGCGTGCGCCGCGCAAGTTGCATCGTTCTCAACATCGATCGTGTGACCGAGTTCGTTTTGTAACTGTGTCCGCAGATCAAGTTCGATCGCACCCGTCAAATTTGGTGATTCTCGAACAACACCTTCAGGCGTGATTAGCCCAGGGACTCCAACTCCGAGAGTTTTATAAGTTCCTAACTCGCGCGCGATCTCAGCAAGTGTTGAAACAAGTTCGTCCGCATGTGGTGTTGGACGACGCACAGATTTGATGATGTTTCCACCCTCGAATAAAACTCCGAGACATTTTGTTCCGCCGACATCAATGCCAGCAACAGCTTTCACGACTCGCAGCGAACCTTGAGTTCCTTCAGGGTATGAAGTATGCGGCCCTCGGCACGGCGCTTAATAAATCCTGGAATAGGAACAATCAATTCGATGGATAAAAGATAGGTCACTTTTGTTGCTTCTCCTGCTATTTCAAACCGATATTCGCCATCAATTGCGCGTTCAATATCGCCTTGAACTAAATGCCACGAAATACTTTTTGGAGCCTGAGAATAATCATACTTGAGTGAATAACTTGTGCTTCGGCCGAGTGCGGCAACGCGATAATCAACTAACACAGGGCGCATTTGGGCATCCCGTTCGCGAATCGTTGCTTCTTTGACGTCGTGAGCCCACTCTGGATATCGCTCAACATCTGTGGCAACGGCAAAACAATGTTCGGGCGTTGCAGCGATAATTTCTGACTCGGTTGCTGAATCTGTCACCCCACTAGTTAAACACAAACTAGAGCGCGTTCAAAGCTCGGCCTAGCTTTAATGCGAGTTTGTCATAATCAAACACATTTTCGGCTCGCAGTCTTGAGGCAATACCCATCTTTTGCCGTTCATCGTTATTTTCTAGCAAACGCTTTAATCCAGCAACTACGTCATCAACTCGATTCGGATTGTTGATGATCAAACCAGTTTCACCATCGATGACTGCATCTGATGCGCCTCCACTGAGACCTGCAATCTGTGGCACGCCACATGCGGCGGCCTCAGCAAAAACAATTCCGAAACCTTCTTGCTCAAGTCCGCCCCAACGAGACCTACACAACATGGCGCAAACATCGGCGCAGCCGTATAAGTTTGGCAAGTCTTCTTCACTGACTCGTCCGAGCATCGTAACTGGGGCGCGCAATTCGCGGATCATCCGTTCTAGTCGATTGCGGTCGCGTCCATCGCCGCCGATAATTAATCGCAACTTTGGATGATCATTCGTCATGTGAGCGACTGCGCGAATCAAAACATCAAAACCTTTTCTAGGCACAAGTCGACTCACACCGACTATTAGTTCTGCATCTTGTGATATTGCAAATTGTTTGCGCACAATCGACCGTTGCTGTTGTGACAGCGGGTGAAATCGTTGTACATCGACACCAGGAGTCACAATCACAATATTCAATTCTTTGCCGGCAGCATGAAGCGCTTCTTGTGCTGGATAGCTTCCGGATGCAATTGCAATCGACGCCTTGCGCAAAACATTGCCGAGCAGTTTTGATGACACGGGCAGTCGACCCGGCACAGTTACTTCTGCTCCGTGCAGAACCACCGCATAGGGCAGATCGAGCCACGGACCAACAATGCCGATCGGCACAGCGGGGTCGAGCACAACTAACTCTGCGCCGAACTTGCGCGCCATTTCATTTATGCGGCGAACCATTAACGGATGCGGCAACAAAACTGGCTCGGCGATTCTCTTAATTAAAAACTTTTGTGCAGTGTCGAACTCTTTTGCGCCACGATAAGGACTTGTCAGTACTGCAAAATTCTCTGGCGGCAAACGGCGCCACCATTCGTAAAGTACATTTTGAATGCCGCCGATTTTGGGCGGAAAATCATTCGTTACAAGTAGATGCTTCATTTGCTATTACTTTACGCTTGGCAACGAGTCAAGTTCAGCCTGCACGATCGGATCGCTATCTGTCGTTGGCAAAAACTGTTTTAGACCCAATCGACCAGCAGCCCAAACTGCATGCGCTCGCAAGATCGGGTCACGATCAACCAAATATCGTTTAAGAATATTTTGTGTGTCTTGGTCTGATGCGTTTGCGACATTGCCAAGAATTATCAGAGCATTACGGCGAAGCCACTTTGGGTCACGATCTGAGATGTACCAAGCTTTAAAATTTTCGAGCAAAGTTTTATCATCTAAATTCAAAACCGACATCACGCTGGCCCACGCCTGAGTTTTGCCATTTTGTTCTTCGACGATTGCGTGGCGAACTGTCGGCGGGCAAACTTCTTGGCAGTCATCGCATCCGTAAAGACGGTCGCCAAGTGCAATGCGATACGCAGAATCAAATACTCCAGGTTTTTGCAGCAACCATGCCAAACACTTTCGCGCGTCAACAACACCTGGTGCGACTATTGCCTGTGTCGGACAGTTATCTATGCATCTTCGACACGAACCACAACCATCTTCGACAGTTTTTGTTGACGGCTCTAGTGGCGCATCAGTAATCACACTGCCGAGCACGAAATAACTTCCAGCACCTTCAATTAAGAGATTTGCATTCTTGCCATACCAACCCAGACCTGCCTGATATGCGACTTCACGATCAACAATTGAATTATCGTCAGCCAAAATAATTGCCCGCCAACCATCGGCTCTTAATTGTGATGCAATTTGCGCAAGACCTTCACGTAGCTGTTCGTAGTAGTCAGCCCATGCATATCGGGCGATTCGCGCAGAAATTTGATCTGGTTTTATTGGCATCTCTGTGGCATACGATCGCGCGCCAACAATTATTGACCGCGCTGTTGGCATTGTGCTGGTTGGATCTGTACTTCGAATTGGATTGCGATATGTGAATTGCATCTCGTTGTGTAACCCAAGAGATTTTCGTTCGGTGAGCACTTCGCGGGCGCGATGCAAAACGTCGGCACCAGTGATGCCTACACGGTGTAAGCCAGCGGCGATGCCGAGTGAAACTAATTGCCCTGCATATTGACTTGATGAGATAGCAGAAGTTTTCGCAGGCTGTGGTTTGAGCGTTGAACTGCTCGATTTAGTCTCAGGTTTTTTAGCTAACTGCACGATGCCGAAGCGTAGGCACCATTCCGGCATTTGCCAGCATTCGCAGAGTCCTTTGTTCTTCTAGGTTCAAAACCACTGCAGATTCGCTTGATTCATTGCAGAAAAACGAGACCACGCAATCATCACAGGCGGCACTCGCCCGCATGATGCAGGTCTCGCAGCTGATTTCAAGTGACCCATCATTGTGTAATTCTTGATTTGTAACGGCGATTCGGGGGAAATCTTTCACTAACGGTCTCCTCTGTTTTGGCGTTTTTAAATACGTCTTCGTATATAAATAATGCCCAATGGGTGTAACAGAGTTAGAAACTTTTATATAGCGAGAAGTTGAGCGCCTTGGGCGGCAATTCGCAAGACCATTGTCGAACCTTGATCTGGAAACTTGTCTGCAATATTTTGAGCATCTGCAGGGTCACACATCGCAGCGATAGTTGGCCCAGAACCCGATAACCAAGCACACCATGCACCAGCATCAATGCAGCCAAGCATTGCGGCTTGCGACGCTGGAACTTTTTTAAATCGCAAATCTTGATGCAGTCGATCTTGCGTCGCCGTTTGAAGTGCCGAGATATCGCCTGACGCAAACGCTGCCACTAAAAGTGCCGTGCGACCGACATTAAATACTGCGTCAGCAAACGAAACCGTTGTCGGAAGTTTGGTACGAGATTCTCGTGTTGACGTTTGCTCTTGTGGAACCCAAACAATTATCGCTGGATCTAATGGTGTTGGTATTCGCACAGTTGAACCCGCGACACTTGCGACGACCCCACCAAGCATCGACGCCGAAACATTGTCAGGATGACCTTCAAGTTCTGAAGCAATCGCAAGAAGTTCAGTTTGTGCATTTCGAAAAATAATTTCATCTGATCCATTTTTCTGCGCATGCGCTAGTGAAACACCTGCTACTCGCGCAGCACCACTAAACCCCAAACCTTTACCCATTGGCATTTGTGACCGCACCCATAACGGCCCTTGTCCACCACAATGTTTGAACGCCACAAGCACCGGATGGTTTTGGGTCGCTTCAATCGAATCTGCCGGTGAAGATCCAAAACCTGCCTCAAGGTGCAATGACAACGCCATCCCTAATACATCAAAGCCCGGCCCAATGTTTGCTGAACTTGCAGGCACACGCACGGCGATCGAGTTGCTAGTTGAGTTCATGACTAAGAATTATTTTAGTGCGCCATGTGCTTGGCGGCATCGACACTTACGCGAATGACTTCATCAAGCACATCGCGTGCAGAACCCGAATCTATTGACGTCGCGGCAATCTCAAGCCCAGTTTGCATGTCATCGGCTTTACCCGCAACGACGATTCCGGATGCTGCATTGAGCAAAACAATATCTCTAATCGGTCCTTTTGCGCCGTCTAACATCTCGCGAAACATTCTCGCATTGTCTCGCGGTTCACCGCCGCGCACCGCAGCAACATCTGCAAAAGCAAGTCCGAGTGAGCTTGCGTTAATTTCGAATTCTCGTAACTTGCCGTTATTCATTTCAACAACCGGACATGGACCACTCAAAGAAAGTTCATCAAGTCCACCATGACCATGCACTACCCACGCGCGCTTCACGCCTCGAGTAACCAATGCATGTGCCATCACAGTTGCGGCTTTTGGGTCACCCACGCCAACCACCATGAACGAAACCGGAGCAGGGTTTGCCATCGGTCCAAGCAAATTGAAAACTGTTGGCACGCCAATCTCACGGCGCGATGGGCCAGTAAATCGAAACGCTGGATGAAATCGTTGTGCAAAGCAAAAACCGAAACCTGTTTCTTCGACACAGCGAGTAACAGCTGGCCCGTCAAGTTCGATCGCCACACCAAGTGCTTCAAGCACATCAGCGGCACCACTCTTTGACGACGATGCACGACTGCCGTGTTTGCAGACGGGTATTCCTGCGCCAGCAACCACCATTGCCGCCATCGTTGAAACGTTCACCGAATAACTGTGGTCACCACCAGTGCCGACGATGTCAATTGCTTGATCAGCGACTTGATCACTTAGCAAAACACGCTCTGCGGCTCGACGCACTTCGGCCAGCATTCCTTCGAGTTCAATTTCTGTTTCACCTTTAGCCCGAAGCGAAATGATAAAAGCGGTTATTTGAGACGGTGTGGCTTCGCCAGAAAGTACTGACCTCATTGCTGCACCCGCATGACTTGCAGATAAATCTTTTCGTGCCAGTAATTGCGAAATTACCTGTGGCCAGCCGCCAGCGAGATCAATCTCGCTCACGAAATTGCTTTCTTAGGCGCTGCGTCGACTGGTGCGCAATAATTTTCGACGTTCGCGGGCGGATGCCCCACCCCAAACACCTTGTTTTTCACGACTCTCGAGCGCATAGTTAAGACACGCTATGCGCACTTCGCAGGTTTTGCAGATTGACAATGCTTGTTCGCAATTTTCTTCTGAATCTGGATAAAAAATATCTGGGTTAAGCCCTTGACAGGCTCCTTTGGCACGCCATGTTAAGTCGTACTCAAGCACTTGAACCCCCTTGTTCTCGTAGCACCCGAGACACTAGGACTTCAGTACGACCCTGCGCCAATCCGCTTGTTGTGGTGATAATTCACAGCAAATGTAGTGCACAGCCGCTATTAGATTTTCAGATGTTCGTTTAGGATGACGAGATGTCACAAAGCAATAACCCCCCACCAAACAGGGTTGACACACTTGCTAAATTAGCAACGCAAAATTTCGACATCGTTGTGGTTGGCGGTGGCATAACAGGACTTGGCGTCGCACTTGACGCAGCATCGCGTGGACTAAGCGTTGCACTTATCGAGCGCGACGACCTTGCTTCTGGGACTTCTTCAAAGAGCAGCAAATTAATTCACGGTGGACTTCGATACCTACAACAAGGCGAAGTGCGACTCGTATACGAAGCATTACACGAGCGTCAGCGACTCAAGCGCAACGCTCCTCACCTTGTGCAAACTCTGCCGTTCATGATTCCAATCCTTAAGCGTGATGGTGTTGTATCAAAAAAAATAGCTCGAGCGCTTGGCTCAGCGATGTGGATGTACGACTTAACTGGTGGCTGGCGTATCGGCAAGTTTCATCGTCGACTCAAAGCCGATAAAGCGTTCAAACATCTTCCGACGATGTTGCGTGGACGTTTAGATTCTGCATACGTATATTTTGATGCAATGGCAGACGATGCAAGAATTTGCATTGCACTTGCGCGAACTGCGATAGCCCATGGCGCAGTAATTTCTAACTACACGTGTGTCAATGAAATTTTGCACGACTCAAATGGCGTCACTTGTGGAGTTCGTGTAACTCCACGCGGTGCCGAATCGTTTGAAATTCAGTCACGAGTGGTAATCAATGCCGCCGGTGTTTGGTCGGACGAAGTGCTCACAACCGATCTTGGATATAACCCCGACAGCATTCGTCCAGCCAAAGGTGTTCACCTAACAGTGCCTTGGAAGAAAGTTCTCAACGACATCGCAGTTGTGATTCCCGTTCCTGGCGACAGACGAAGTTTGTTTTTAGTGCCATGGATTTCGAATTACGACGGCACATATCAATACACATACGTCGGCACCACTGACACTGACTATCAAGGGCCAATTGACGACCCACAGTGCACGAGCACTGATATTGACTACGTACTTAAGGCTCTCAACGCTGCGGTCACAACAGATGTTACGCGTGACGACGTAACTGCAGTGTGGTCTGGGCTTCGACCACTTGTCAAAAGCGTGAGTGGTGAAAAAATTAATTCTCGAACTGCAGATCTTTCACGACGCCATAAAGTAGCGGCATCAAAATCTGGAATGATCACCGTCACCGGCGGAAAACTCACGACCTACCGCAGGATGGCCGAAGATGCAGTCGATGCGGCACTTATCACTCTTGACAAAAAAGCACGATGCAAAACAAAAGGACTGTCATTTATTGGTGCAAGTTCTAGCAATATGAAAAATAGCGATGCCCGAGACCAGCATCTTTTTTCAAGATTTGGCAACGAAACCAAAACAATCAAAGACTTAATCAAGCAAGATTCTGATCTTGGCGAACAACTAATTCCAGGCCTGCCTTATTTGCGGGCTGAAGCCGTCTTTGCCGTTACTCATGAAATGGCTAACACTCTTGACGATATTCTTTCACGCCGTACAAGAAGCCGAATAATCAACCGTCGAGCCACGGTCGCAAGTGCTCGCAATATTGCTCAACTAATTGCACCATTACTGAAATGGTCAGAGCAAGATATAGATAACGAAGTTCTTGCCTTCACAAACTTATGTGCCCTAGAAGACGAAGCCTCAGTAACTATCTAGTAATCGATTAAAGGATGGTCTTATGAACACACGCCCAACACCTCCGATTGAGTTTTCGACTGATATCGACGAAATCACTGATCGTTTTCAAACAAATACAACAGAGCTCTCGTCAGAGTTTGTTGCAGGCTTAAATAAAATCTGCCCAAGTTCTACCGAACTCGCTGACCGTTTAGAACACTCGCGCGATTGGTGGCCGCTTGCAATGCACTGGTCATTAAATGCTCAAACAGCCCGACGAGCAGATGTAATTTGTCGACCGACGACAACCAATCACGTCAGCGAAGTAGTTGCACTGTGCTCTAAAAATTCTGTACCCGTGACGGTTTCGGGTGGGCGCTCTGGTGTTTGTGGTGCTGCTATCCCATTATTCGGTGGCGTGGTGATTGATATGACATCTCTTGCGGGGATTATTAATGTCGACGAAATTTCTGGTCTTGTCGAAGTGTTACCCGGAACTTTCGGTCCAGATCTAGAAAATGTACTCCGCGAAAAATATCGTCTCTCGGTTGGGCACTTTCCGCAATCATTTGATATTTCTACTGTTGGTGGCTGGATCGGCTCTCGTGGTGCTGGACAGTTTTCGACTCGCTACGGAAAAATTGACGACATGGTTGCCGGTCTTGAAGTTGTATTAGCCAACGGTTCAATAATTCTTACTGGTGTCGAACCTGCAGGCGCTGCTGGCCCGAATCTCACATCGTTGTTTATCGGTAGCGAAGGTTCGCTCGGGATAATTACAAAAGTTTGGTTGCGTGCACATCCAATTGCCCCGGCGCAGCGTCGTGCTGCATATATGTTCGGATCATTTGCTGAGGCGGTTGAAGCAATGCGAGTATCGATTCGCTCTGGTGCAACACCTGCAGTTTTGCGTTTATACGACGAACGTGAAAGCAAACGAGCCCACGGCGGCGACGGCTCGCAATGTGCGCTACTTGTTCTAGATGAAGGCGAACCTCTTCTGATTGACGCAATGATGCAAGTGGTCGACAACGCATGTCGTTCGAACAACTCGCAACCTGCCGACGTAGCGCTTGTCGAGCATTGGATGAGTCACCGCAATGACACAAGCGGATTGCAAGCTTTATCCAAAAAAGGATTCGTAATCGACACGATGGAAGTCGCTGTTATTTGGTCACGAGTTAATCAAGTTGCTGAATCAGTCAAGAAGGCAATCATGGCGGTAAGCGGTGCACGTAGCGCTAGTTGCCACATTTCGCATAGTTATATAGATGGCGCATGTATTTATTTTACTTTTGTTGCAGAACCTACAACTAACACGCTCACCGAAATCGAATTGACGTATGAAGCAATTTGGAATGCCGCACAAAACTCGGCACTAGATGCTGGTGCGAATCTTTCACATCATCACGGGGTCGGCATCAATCGTGCCAAATTTATTAAGCGTGCACTTGGGCCTGCGCACAATGTGCTCAGTGCACTCAAATTAGCACTTGACCCGAAAGACATTTTGAATCCCGGCAAATTCGGCATCACCTCAAGTCGTGGTGAAGTAACGAAAAAGCAATAACGACTTGAGTATTTTGGTGGTTGATATCGGCACGAGTGGGTTGCGTGCTGGGGTAATTCGTCAAGATGGCTCACTTAATTTTTTAAATTATGAATCCTGCAGACCAGACACACCGGCACCTGGCCTTGTTGAATTCGATCCACAAAAAATGGCTGAAGCAGTTTTGCGAGTGTGTCATGCCACGATCAACGATTGTTCGAAGACTGACAAAATAGATGCAATCGGAATAACAAACCAACGCGCATCCACAGTGATGTGGAGCAAAACAACCGGCAAGCCACTTGGTCCTGCGCTCGGCTGGCAAGACTTACGCACCGTAACTCAATGCATTACTGCTGCTGCAGAACACCAAATCAAACTTGCTCCAAACCAAACTGCGACAAAAGCCGCTTGGATGATTCAACATTATGTCGTTGCGAAAAATCTTGACCTGAATGATGTACGCATCGGCACTGTTGATTCGTGGATCGCATCTGTGCTTTCGAATAACGAGTTGCATGTAACTGATTCGACGAATGCTGGAGCAACTGGTTTGTGCTCACTTGATGCAACAACCTGGTCGGATCGCGTTTGTGGTTTATTAAAAGTCGATATAAAGTTGTTGCCTCGAATCGTAAAATCAACTGGCATTATCGGCAACGCAACTGCCCTGCCAGGAGCACCACCGATTGCAGCATTAATCGGTGATCAGCAATCGTCGCTAATTGGTCAAGGCTGCATTGCAATTGGTAAAACAAAAATTACGTTCGGCACTGGTGGCATGCTCGATGTGTTTACCGGAGATGTTGGCCCAACACGAATGAATCGCTCAGAAAATGGAAGTTATCCGATTGTGGCTTACAGCGACGCAAAGACAACTCATTGGGCAGCCGAAGCAATCATGCTTTCTGCGGGAACGAATATTGATTGGCTACGCGATGACCTGCAAATTATTTCGACAAGCCAAGAGAGCCACGATGTTGCATCTGGCGTTAATGATTCTGGTGGTGTCGTATTCGTGCCCGCACTATTTGGTCTTGGCACACCGCATTGGGATTACGGCGCACGCGGAACTTTGCTTGGTCTTACTCGCGGCACTACACGCGCTCACATTGTTCGTGCGGTTCTCGAAGGCATCGCCCACCGCGGTGCTGACATGCTCGAGGCTGTTGTTGCCGATACGAAACTTAGTATTTCAACGTTGCGTGTCGACGGCGGAATGAGCCGAAACCCAACATTTATCCAGGCATTAGCCAACACAACAGGACTAAATGTAGAAGTTTCTCCCGTTGTAGAGGCGACGACTCTGGGTGCGGCCTTTTTGGCTGGCGTCGCCGTAGGCGTTTGGGGATCAATTAATCAAGCCGCTGAAACACAGAAACCAGCGCAAATAGTGACCCAAAACGCGACGACTAATCGCGCACAATGGCACGAGGCGATCAGTCGTTCTCGCGGATGGATTGCGCCTTTATCGAGTCTTAACTTCTAAAGTCGTCTAGATTTAAACGATGCTTTCAGACAATGATATTAATCTTCTGGCATTTACCCAGACTCTCGAATTGACGACACGAGACTTGTACCTGACGGTTGTCGGTCTCAAAACACTAAGCGAGGACGAAGGCGCACTTCTCGCACAATTTCATTCGCACCATGTGGCCTATGAGCAATCACTTAACGGATTGCTCAGCAAGAATGCCGCGACTGCACGCAATGAGACAGTGTTCGCAGACTTTGCAACCAGACTTTCAACGTCATCAACACCCTGGGCAACACTTCAAGAAATTGAAAACACACTTGTCGCGACCCATGCAAAAACAATTGAAAGTATCGAGTCGGCGAAAGTTGCTGCTCTCATTGCATCAATAATTACTGTTGAGGCTCGTCAAGCCGCGATTCTGGCCACATTGACTACTTCGGATCTTTCTGCCGCATTAGACAACAATGCAATTGTCTTGGTTGCATCATGATCGCTCTTTCTCGCCGCGAACTCCTGCGTCTAAGTGGCTTATCTCTCGCCTCAGGACTTGTCCTTGCCGCTTGCGGAAAACAATCTGGGCTTGTCGACGACAACGCAATTGCGAGCCTTGGCCAGGCGCCAAAAATTACTCCACTCGCAGAGGCCGAAGTAACTGATGCCGTTTTGCTTCGTACAGCAGCGTCACTTGAATACAACGCAATTGAAACTTACATGACTGCTCTAGATCTCGGAATCTTCACTGGCGATCTCGCAAAAGTTACAGAGATGGTGAAACGATTCACTGATGATCACCAGCAACATGCTGATGCTGTTAATGCGCTAGCTGTGAAACTCGGCGCCAAAGAATACAGATGCAGCAACACTCGCATCAATGATTTATACATTGCACCAGCATTAAAAATAATCACCGAGGACGGTAACCCAAATCCGGCGATGGACATTGTCGCACTTGCGCATGCTGTCGAAAATTTGGCGGCAGAAACTTATCAGAGTGTTGTTGGACTTTTGACTGACCCAATGTTGCGTGCTGATGCAATTCGAATTGGTCAGCAAGAAGCTCGACACGCTGCGCTACTCGCACAAATTTTGAATCCAGGCCTCCAAGGTGTTGGTCCAACATCTAATGAAAAAACGGGCAAGCCAAATATCGCAGCGGTTCCTTCACCCTTTGGCTCGTTGGCAAATATTCAACTTGCGATCGGCAAACCAAAGCCAGATGGCTCACGAATCACCTTGCTTCTTGAAACACCAAGTCTTAACTCGTTGATATACGAATCTGTCGTCTGCCAAGCGTAAATCCTCGCCCATACACTTAAAGCAACGGTGAGTCGGTCAGACGACCGCAGTGTTGTGATGTTCGCATTTCAACATTGAGGAAAGTCGGGACTTCGCAGGACAAAGTGCTGGTGAAAGCCAGATCGGGGCGACCTGATATTACGTGCAACAGAAAATAAACCGCCGATGGACAAACGTCGCAAGACATTTGTAACAGGTAAGGATGAAACGGTGCGGTAAGAGCGCACCAGCGCAATTGGCAACAGTTGCGGCTTGGTACGTCACTTGAAGCAAGGCCATGCAGAGGGTATGAACTGTCCGTT
>JAEMRY010000041.1 GCA_016463105.1 Ilumatobacteraceae bacterium
GCGCGTGATATTTAGACTTCAGTTGTTGAAGAGCTAGCAGCAGTTGAGCTCGCAGTGAGCAACAAACGAACGTCTAACAACAAGTCAGCGACTTCGCCAGTTGAGACCAACTCACGCTGCAACATTTCGCCCAGTGCCTTGTCGATAACGCCAAGTGCTTCGCTGATGACTGCTGCTTCTCGTGAATCTTTCATGTAGCCGAACCTCTCGTATTTGCTGTGAACTTCGCTGATTCGAAGGCTAGTGCGCAGAGCACACTCGACAACGTCTTTGCTCTCAAATTGTGCCAGAAGCATGTCACACAGTGGCCACTACATAATTACGAATCGCAGGACTTGCTCGCTTGTGCGTATTATCACAATATGGAACTTGCTAATAAAAATACCGTAGTGACCGGCGCCGCAAACGGCATCGGAAAAGCAGTCGCGCAAGAATTTCACAAACAAGGCGCTCGAGTTGTCCTCGCCGACCGAGATAAAAACCTTTTGGATCAAGTAGTTGCTGAACTTAACGCGAAGCGTCCAAATTCGGCGCTTGCAGTTGCATGCGATTTATCAACTGAACAAGCAAATGCAGAATTAGTAGCCAGGTCGAAAGAATTTTTAGGTTTCATTGATTTGTTTTATGCAAACGCTGGTGTGGCGATGGGCACCGATCTAACTACCCCAGAAACTGCCTGGGATATTTCGTTTGCGATTAATGTGCACGCCCACCGCTGGGCGGTTAAATATCTAATTGATGATTGGTTAGCGGCAGGTAGCGGATATTTTGTCAGCACCGCCTCTGCTGCTGGCTTACTAACTGCGATTGGTTCGGCACCATATTCATTGACCAAGCACGCTGCACTGGCATTTGCCGAATGGCTCTCAATCACTTACGGCAATCGCGGACTTCGTGTTAGTTGTTTATGCCCGCAAGGAGTGAACACGAATATGTTGCGTCAATCAGATCAGGTCACTGCGGCTGATAACGGCAATGTTGTGCGTGCTTCAGGTGCAGTGCTTGAACCAGAACAGGTTGCTGAGATTGTTGTTGCAACTCTGCGCGAAGAAATATTTTTGATATTGCCGCATCCTGAAGTTGCTCAGTTCGTCGCAAAGAAAGCAACCGAGCATCAGCGATGGCTCGCAGGAATGCGCAAGCTGCAACTTCGTACGCTCGGCGTTTAAGAACGTGGGTCTAACTAGCGTGCTTGTCGCACAACAGGACGTAGAAAAGTTTCAGCAAGACGGCGTTGTAGTGCTACGCAATGTCGTCAATCAACAAACACTTAGTGATCTTGCTCAAGCGTTAGACGACAACATGAAGTCACCAGGGCCATGGGCAAACGAATATGCCGAAGGCTCACAACAAGGCCGATTCTTTGATGACTACGTTAACTGGGCAAGATTTGCCGCTTACAAAGACCATGCACTCGTTGGTGCTCTTCCGCAAATCGCACTGCAATTGATGAACGTAAATAGCGGCAAATTTTTTCATGAGCATGTGCTCGTCAAAGAGCCCGGCACGAATCGAATTACACCTTGGCATCACGATGATCCTTATTATGGAATCGACTCAGAAGTAAATGTCAGTTTGTGGGTACCGCTAGATCCGATTCCAGAGACAATTGCGTTACGGGCAATCAAAAAAAGCCATCGCTGGGGCAAGCGTTTCGTACCACGCAGATTCGTAGACGAGTCTGCGTATGTGGCACAAGCCGAAGGTTTTGAAGCGCTTCCCGATGCACAAACTTTAGAAGCATCAACCGAGATTGAAACTTTTGCTGCAATGCCAGGAGACTTAGTTGCTTTTCACTTTCGCACACTGCACAGTGCACCAGCAACAACATTGCATTCAGATCGTCGACGAGTAATAAGTTTTAGATATACGAATAACGAGGCAACTTGGGCAAATCGACCTTGGAAAACTTCGCCGCCACTTGATGCACAAAATTTAAAGCCGGGCGACTTAATTAATGATCAGCGATTTCCGACTATTGCGAGAACTAGTTAGTTAAAACTCGACAGCGTTGTCGCGAGTTCGCGCCACTGATGTAACGGCAGCGCAAGCGGATCTGCATCTAGCACCTGAACACTGACGTGCGAAGCACCAGCGTCGATGTGTGCTTGAATGCGAGCGACAATCGTTTCGAGACTCCCCCATGCGACGATTGCATCAATCATTGCATCACTCGGCATCTTGTCTGGCCCCGCAATATCGTCTTGGGCCCAACCCAAGCGACGCAAATTATTGGTGTAGTTCGGCAATCGGTTATATGTCAGCATAAATTTTCTCGCTGTAGCACGGGCAGTCTCAGGATTTGTGTCGAACACAACCGCGACTTCTGGTGCGAGCAACGCATCTTGTCCGAGAATTTCTCTGGCGTAGCTCGTGTGTTCAATCGGCACGAAATACGGATGAGCGCCGATACCCATCTGTGCAGAAAGTTTTAACATCTTCGGACCAAGTGCTGCTAAAACTCTGCGTGGCGCAACAGTTGGAGCTGCGGCAAAAAATAATCCGCTATCCATTGCCTTCAAATACTCGACCATTGCCGAATATGGTTTGTTGTAACTAGCCTTATGAACTTTTTCAACCAAATTTTGATGGCTTGCACCAATGCCGAGCAGAAATCTTTCACCGAATGCTTCGGTGAGCGTCTTCCAGCCCGCGTTCATAGTTGCAGCACTTCGCGCATACATCGAGGCGATGCCAGTAGCCATGGTCATTTTTTTTGTTGCTTCGAGAAGCACTCCGCAGGATGCAAACGGCTCGCGATTTACTGCTTCTGGCACCCATATACATCTGAAGCCAAGTTCTTCGAGTTCAATTGCTGCTTCTTTTGATTTCGACATCGGTTGCATGTCGAGAGCCGATGTCCAGATGCCGACACGACCAAGCCCAAAGTCTGAACGATTATTCATCCTCAATACCGTAATCGCAAATCGTGATACACATCGTTTAGTGAAACGCTTTTTATTTGGGTTACTTTTAACGCTGACTATCTGCTCGTGTGCAGGCTCAAAGACCTTGCCCAATGACATCGCTGTTGTGATTCGAGTCATCGATGGCGACACGGTTGTGCTGAACTTGCAAGGCTCGACTGAAACTGTGCGATTGATCGGCGTCAACACTCCAGAGACTGTGCATCCGAGCAAACCTGTTGAATGTTTTGGCCCCGAGGCATCGGCTTTTATGCATACGCTGCTTCAACCAAAAACCAAAGTGCGCGTGCAACGCGACATTGAAGCGCGAGACCGTTATCAGCGATTGCTTGTCTATATATATCTTGCTGATGGCACTTTTGTCAATCAAGAACTTCTGCGTCTGGGCTTTGCTCGAACAATGAGCATCTCACCTAATACGGCATTTGCGACCAAATTCGCCGCAATCGAAACAACGGCCCACCAAAATCGAATCGGGTTATGGCTGGCGTGCTAGAGATAGCGTGCTGATGTGGCGTCTACGAAGAAAAGTCTTGTCGAACGACTCGGGCATTCACCGCACGCACGTTTGGTCATTTTAAGTTGTGACGATCTTGGAGCATTTCATGCGGCAAACATTGGCGTCTACGATGCACTCAACAAAGGTGTAGCAACATGCGCATCGCTAATGGTGCCGGCACCTTGGGCGCGTCACGCAATCAATTGCTATAACGGCGAAGACATTGGCGTGCATCTGACACTCAACGCCGAACATGCAAATTATCGCTGGGGTTCAATTACTAATTCTCCCTCACTTGCTTCTGGCGAAGGTGGGTTTCCACGCACAATCGATGATCTTTGGGAGCATGCAGACCCAGCAGAAGTTTTGCGCGAATGTCGGGCACAAATCGAACGCGCAATCGCTTGGGGACTTGACCCAACGCATCTTGCACCTCATTTGACTGCGATTACTCTGCGCCCAGAATTCTTTGATATTTATCTTGAACTTGCTGTCGAATTTCGATTGCCCATTCGCTTGCCGAGTTCAATCAACGAAGAACGAGCGGGGTTTCCTTTTAGAAAACTTGCCACGCAAGAAGGCGTCGAGTTTCCAGATTTCTTTGATCATGACTGGCGATACGGAAGCCGTGAACGAGTTATGCAATCACTCGCCACACTCGCGCCAGGCGTAACCGAGATACACGTACAACCGTGCATCGACACACCAGAAGTTCGTGCGCTTGGTGAGATCGCACAAAGTTGGATTGACGATTACGAACTTGTTGTTAACGACCAAGAAATTCGCGATGCAATAGATGCAAGCGGTGCAACAATGATCGGGTTCCGCGAGTTGCGCACGCTGATGCGTGCTAATTAATTAGTGCTACAACTATCTCTCTTTTATACCTGCGAATAAATCACTTTCAAGGTGTTGTGCATCTGGCGAATAATTTTCTAAACAAGACTTAGCCAAAATCCAATCTTCAAATGGATATGCATCAGCGAGTTCTTCGTCGCTCAGACCAAACCAGAATGGTTCGTTTTCGTCGACTTGCGTAGCGTGAGCCTTCAACGAGTTCGAGCGTGCCCACAAATACTTGCCGATATTCATTTTGGTTGTGATTCTGTCGTCCATATTTGGTCGACTAAACCAGTTCTCGTCGTAAGGCGACGAACCACGCAAACGCAAGAGCGCCTCGTGCACAGTTGTCAAACGCGAACGCGACCAAACTGAGTAATACATTTTGAGAGGTTGCCATACTTGGCCAGCATCTGGATACCAAGTTGGATCGCCAGCACGCTCAAAAGCACGAACACTGATCTCATGCACCTTGACATGATCGGGGTGTGGATATCCACGATGGTCATCGTTGTAAGTAACAATCACTTGTGGTTTTTCAGCGCGAATTAACTTGACAAGTCGACCTGTCGCCTCATCCATGTCTGCCATATGAAAACATTCTGGGTTTAAATTTTTTGGACTCTCGGCCATTCCTGAGTCGCGGTAGCCAAGCATGTGCAATTTACTGAAGCCAATGACTTCAACACTGTTCGCTAACTCAACAGGGCGTACCGTCTCCATTAATTTCTGATGAGCAACTTCGTCTAATCCATAAAACGGCATACCAGGTTCTTTCAGCGCTGGATTATTGAGGTCACCCTCTTCTCCCCCTGTGCAACACACAAGCACCGTTCGTATGCCAGATTCGGAATACATTGCAAAAGTTGGCGCACCTTTTGAAGCTTCATCATCTGGATGAGCGTGAACGGTTAACGCACAAAGCGGGTTGCCATCAACGTCGTGACGAGGCGAAGATCGCAAAGTTGACTTTCTCACTCCAAGAAGGATAGTGATCTGCGAGTTACATGCCGATGCCGTAACCTTGTTTCAATGTCGAATTTAAAATTATTATGCAGCAAAGCGCAGGCTCTATTTTTGCTTCTGCTGGCTACTAGTTTGCTCGTCTCGTGTTCTCGTGATGGGCGCGAACTTAGAGTTGCAGGCCCGGGCCAAGGTGAATCAATTGCGATTGTCACCACCACTGTCGAACTCGCGGCTAACGAACAACAGGATGTTGCCCAAGAAATTTTTACTGTTTCAGGAACTTGGTTAGACAGCGGCGCAATTGATCCTCGACACACATGTCTTGGATCAAATATTTCACCATCATTAAATATCTCTAATTCGCCGGCCAATGCAGCAAGTCTGGCAATCACACTTATTGATCTTGAGAATCCAGAAAAACCACTCTGGGTGGTGGCAAATATAAACCCAACCGAGACTTTGATTCAAGAAGGAGCAGTTCCTGCTGAAGCAATCGTTGGTGCAACAACTAACGGCACCAAAGTTACAACTGGATATAGCGGACCATGCCCTACTGGCAGTGAGATACATGAATATTTGCTCGTCGTATACGCCCTTGACCAGATCCTTGAATTCACTCCTGATCCCAATTCACTTGCCGACTCGCAACTTTTGTTCAAGGCAATTCAGACCAGTGCGTTTGACTCGACCGAAACTCGGTTCTTCGCACAAACCACCTAACGCATACCGCGCGCGTGTAAAGATTGAGGCATAGACCCAAATCTTGCATCCCTGCTGACCGCCTTGCCGATCTCTTTATTCGAGGCCGATATCAATGGTCGACTTGTTGCAGCAAACGAAGCATTTCGCACGCTCGTACTTTCAGGAGCACCGCTTGTGGTCGGTACCGCACCGTGGGTGAACGCTCAACCTGCAGAACGAACTTCTGCCGAGCGTGCATGGCAACTTGCCAAAGAAAATCAATCACCATTTAATTTCGAGTTCAGACTTTGGCAACCCAACGGTGACGCTTCGTGGATCTTGGTTTCAACCCAGGCGCAACGCAATAGTGCTGGTGGCATAACTAGTTATGTCGGCACGGCTCACGATGTAACGCAGGCTGTTGCAAGGCGAATGTTGAGCGAGCAACTAATTGGATTGCTCGATGCATCACACGATGCAGTGTTGGTATTTGATCGCAATGGCGCGTTGATGTTTGCCAATGACTATGCACAACAACTTGTTGGACTTAACGATGCCGCAACTCAAGGTGATGCTGCAGTTCAAACTTTTATTCAGGCGATTCGCGATCAACTGCCTCGCGAAATCACATCTGGAACATCATCAAATCGTTGGCAAGGCGAAGTCGGTTTTCGTAGCGCAGACGGAATCATGCGCACGCTTGATGTTGTATTACAGATCGTGCGCGATACGCAGGGCGCAATTGAGCACTACTCGGCGATCGCCCGTGACATCACCGAATCAAAACAAACCCAAGATGAACTGCAACGACAGGCAACTCACGACGCACTCACCGGGTTACCAAATCGTGTTTTATTCTTACGCAAACTTGCCGAGGCGCTAGACCGCTCACGCACTCTAAAACGAGGCGTAACCGTATTGTTCGTAGATCTCGACAAACTCAAAGACGTCAACGATTCAATTGGCCACGCGGTTGGCGATCAATTGATCGTCAACATGTCTAAACGGCTTGTTAGTGCGACCCGACCATCAGATGTTGTCGCACGAATCGGTGGAGATGAATTCGTAATTCTTTGCGACGGGCTGGGCGATGAACAAGTAGCAATGGACGTCGCTAACCGCATGCGCACCGCCGTAACGGGTCAACAAATTTTACAAGGTTTCGAAATTGCAACAAGCGCAAGTATCGGAATCGCGATGGCCAACGCATCAATGCTCGAAGAAATGTCGAGTGCTGATGCTGCCGTCACTCTTTTGCACCACGCCGATAGTGCGATGTATCGTGCCAAACAACGTGGTCGCGGTCGGTGCGAAATGTATAGCGAAGAAATGAGCGCCAATGCACGCGAAAGAAGTGCCCTCGGGTCACAACTTGAAAGGGCACTCGCGACTAACCAACTGTTTTTGGTTTACCAACCAATCGTCTCTACGCATACAGGTCGGATCGCTGGCGCCGAAGCATTATTGCGATGGCAACATCCAGATCGCGGTGTGCTGACGCCACCAGTTTTTCTCGCACTCGCCGAAGAATCAGGATTGATTGGCCCAATCGGCGATTGGGTTGGGCGTCAAGCATGCGCCGATATGCGCCGATGGCTCGACACCAAAGCAATTGACAATTCGTTTGTGATGCATGTCAATGTTTCGGCGCGACAACTTAGTGACGCAACATTTGTCGAACGCACTTTGGCTTCACTCAGAGATGCCCAACTTGAACCTCACCAACTTGATCTTGAAGTTACTGAGACGACTTTGCTTGAAGACAAAGGCGGCGTAATGCGAACATTAAATGCACTCAAACGACTTGGCATCAAACTCGCAATCGACGACTTCGGAACTGGATTCTCGTCATTAGTGAATCTTCGTAACTTCCCGGCTGACTATCTCAAACTTGATGGAACATTTATTCGTGATATCGGATCACAAGGTGGCGATGACCCAATTGTGCGTTCGGTTATTCAACTTGCGCATTCGCTGAATATGTCAGTAGTTGCAGAATGGGTAACTACTGAAGACCAATCACAACGATTGAAACTTCTGGGTTGTGATTTTGTTCAGGGTAATAAAATTGGTGAGCCAGTAACTTCTGAGAAGTTTTCTCCACTCGCAACCAGCACAAATCACTCGCGCTAGTTAACAAAATCTAATCAGCAGGCGCTGGCGCAGGCCCTATCCCACCGAAAAATGCCAACACGGCGGCAGAGTCTTTGTCTAGTCGCAAAACAGAATCACCATTCACGCTGTCGCTATAAACCGCGAGCGAATATCTAGAGATGTCGCCTTTGGCGGCAGGCCTCATCTTTTTTGCGAATTCAGTTAAATCAAGATTCGCATCGGTGATAAGTGCTTGCGTTGCACCAGCAAAAGCATCTGCTGCAGTTAACGGATTCGAGGTAATGCGAGTTAAAGCAGTATTCAACATCGACGCAATAAATTGTCGCTGACGCCTACCTCGTCCAATGTCTGAAGATCCATCAATATTCCAATTGCCATCAACATTGGTTTCAAAGAATCGACTTCGAGCAAACGCCAACGACCGAACGCCGTTCAAATTGTGACATCCTGCGGGCATGTAAAACCCGGTGTGCTTATCACGCGATGGATATTGCGTACAGATGCGTACACCACCGATTGCGTCTACTAGACCTTTGAATCCCTGAAAATTAATTTCTAAATAGTGATGAATCGGAATATTGAATTCGTTTTGCATTGTTCGAATGAGCACATCGGTGCCCTGTTGATATGCCGTATTGATTCGACCACTGTTCTCGCCATTGCCTAACTTGACCCAAAGATCTCGTGGAAACGAAAGCAAGGCGCCAGCACCAGTCGCAATGTCGTAATGAAAAACCATCAAGGTGTCGCTACGACGTCCAGAAACATCGTCGCCACTGCCCATTGTTGCGAAATCTGGATCATTTGGGTCAACACCTTCACGCGAATCTGAACCAACCAACAAATAATTCTCAAACCCTGCACTAGACGCAGACAACGCCGAAGTTGCTGATGCATCGCGTTCAACGCCAGCAAGTTGGGAATTGGTCGCAGAAACAATTTGCGTAGCGCCAAGACCACTAACTATCAGAAATAAACCAAGTGCGGTTAAAAGTCTTAAATCGCTAATTTTTTTAGTTTTCGCTCGCGTCATACCTTGTCAAAGTTAGTCGTGATTGGCGTTACGAAGATGGACTACATCTCCTGTGTCGATTATGTGTCGGGTGGATTGGCTGTCAGTTTCAATAACTATCAATCGACCATCAAGATCAAGTTCACTAGCTAGACCTGTTAGTACGGTGCCATTTGTTAACTCAACTCGCACTTGTCTGCCCAGGGTCAACAACAGTTCGACATATTGCTGATGCTGATCATCAGAACTCAAGTTTTCGAGTTTGGTTATTTGTTGCAACATCAAGTTCAAAAACTCGACAGGTTGTGGACACTTCTCGCTAGCCACATCCGAAAGTTTCGCTGCATCAGGTGGAGCCCAACCAATATTGACGCCAATGCCAACAACTATAAATTGTTTGTGTTGATCGCCAACACTCAACATACCCCCGAGTTTGCGATCACCTAATAACAGATCATTGGGCCACTTTAATTTCACTTGCTCGAGTGATTGACTTTTTGATTTATTTTGTGAGATAAATTCTTCGCAAGCGCGCACTGCAGCAATCGCAACTATCCGCGGCCAAGATTTAAGCATCTCTGGTTCGCTACGAAACAAAAGCGAAACAAGCAGATTCGTTCCGGGCTTTGCTTCCCAAGTTCGATCTAGCCGACCTCGACCAGCAGTCTGATTGTCGGCCATCAGCGCACTATGACTTGGTGCCCCAACTAGGGCATCGGCAAATAAATCTGTATTTGTGCTCCCAGTCTCTAACACCCTTCGCACATTCCAATTTGCTGGGCAGTTGTTATCGGTGCTTGTCATCAGCGAGAATAGTAACCCGTGCTAAAGAAAATCCTCATCGCCAACCGTGGCGAAATTGCCGTTCGAGTAATTCGTACCGCTCGTGAAATGGGTATTGCGACAGTCGCCGTTTATAGCGAACTTGATCGAAACGCATTACATGTGAGACTTGCTGACGAGGCATTTGCGCTGGGTGGACAAACCGCAGCCGAGAGTTATCTAAAAACCGATGCAATTATTGATGCGATCAAACGTAGTGGCGCAGACGCAGTGCACCCCGGCTACGGCTTTTTCAGCGAGAACGCAGATTTCGCAAAAACGATTACCGACATGGGTGTTGCATTTATTGGACCTCCACCAGCAGCGATCGTCGAAATGGGAGACAAAGTTTCTTCTCGCAAAGCAGCATTGCGCGGTGGTGCGCCAATCGTGCCGGGTACAACAGAATTTCTTAAAAGTGCCGATGAGATTTTAGAATTCGGCAAAAGCCACGGTTGGCCAGTTGCAATAAAAGCGGCGTTCGGTGGCGGCGGACGCGGAATGAAAGTTGTGCATGATGCCAAGAGCGTGCAAGAAGCTATGGAGTCTGCGCAACGCGAATCGAAGGCATTCTTCGGACGCGACGAAATATATGTAGAGAAGTATCTTTCTTGGCCACGACATATCGAGATTCAACTTGTTGGCGACACACATGGCAACGTTGTTTGGATTTCATCACGCGACTGCTCGGCTCAACGTCGCCACCAAAAACTTATTGAAGAAGCACCTGCGCCAGCGCTGCCAGATGGCGTTGAAGAAGAAATGGGTGCAGCCGCAGTAAAAGCGGCAAAGGCAGTCGGCTACTTCAATGCAGGAACTGTCGAGTTTATTTATCAAGATGAACAATTCTTTTTCTTAGAAATGAACACTCGCCTTCAAGTCGAACACCCAGTAACCGAATTAATCACCGGCATTGATCTTGTCGAATGGCAGATTCGTGTCGCATCTGGCGAAAAATTGCCGATGACACAGAAACAAGTTCTGGCCGCGCGACGTGGTCACGCAATTGAGGTGCGCATCAACGCCGAGAACCCAACAGCCGGAAAGTTCTTGCCATCCCCCGGAACAATCACAAAACTCGTAACCCCAGATGGGTTTGGCGTGCGATTCGACAGTGGATACGAATCTGGAGACACCGTCAGCCAGTATTACGACAACCTGATCGGTAAATTAATTATTTGGGGCAAAGATCGCCAGACCGCAATTGCTCGCACGATTCGTGCACTTGAAGAAACAAAAATAGAAGGTCTGCATACGACGATTCCCGCTGATTTAGCTATTTTGCGTCACCCAGACTTTGCTGCGACAAAACATTCGACCAAGTGGGTTGAAGAAACTTTAGATTTGACAAAAGTCTTGTCGACGACTGGCGAAACACAAACCAACTCAGATGGCCTCGTCGAAAAAAATACTGTTGTCGAAGTAAATGGCAAACGATTCGATGTAAAAGTTTGGGTACCGGCATCTGCCGGAAGTGGATCAGTTTCTGCACCGAAAACTCGTTCTGCGGCACGAGGCTCAAGCCAATCAGCAACCGCAAGTGGCACAATTACGGCACCGATGCAAGGCACAGTAATCAAGTTGCTCGTTTCTGTGGGCCAACAGGTCTCTGTCGGTGATGCTGTTTTAGTGCTTGAAGCAATGAAGATGGAGAACCAGATTCAAGCTGACAAATCTGGCACAGTCAAAAAAATCAGCTGCAAGGCTGGCGACACGGTTGGCTCGGGCGACGTGTTGCTGGTTATTGAATAACGGTCTAGATTCGCGTCATTATTCGTCTGAGCCTTCAGGTTTAGACGAATTACAATAGTAATTACATAATTTTTAGTGAAGCGAGCCTTGTGACAGTAGATAACACCAGCGAAAACATTGAACCAACTGATCATCAAAGTGGGTTTCACGCCGAGCGAACTCGACGACTCTCAGCGATTGACGATTTACGCAACACTGGCGTCAACCCTTATCCATATCGTTTTGATCGCACTCACACGCTTAATGAGTTACGCGAAAAATTTGCATCGCTAGAAGCCGGAAACGAAACTGATGAAACAGTTTCAGTCGCCGGGCGAATCATGCTTAAGCGAGATCAAGGAAAGCTAATTTTCGTTACGATCCGTG